>NZ_AYTE01000004.1:0-354234 GCF_000506245.1 Williamsia sp. D3
GCGGAGCCGGTGGCGGCGCGGGCACCTCCCCGATTGCCGGGCGCACCGGCGGCCAAACCGGCGGTTCGATGACCAGCTCGTCCGGCAGTCCCGGCCCGGGCAGCGGCGGGGACGGTGGCAGCAACAACAGCCCACCCTCGTCGCCACCCTCGGTCAAACCCGGGGCCCAGCCTGCCTTGTCCGGCGGTGACGACTCCGGTAGCTCCTCGGGCAGCGGCGATTCAGCCGGGCCGCTCAAGGCTCTCACCGAGTCCGGTGGTGTTGGCGCTATGGCCGGGGCCGGGGTGGGCGCGGCGGGCTCGGCAGTGGGCAATGAATCCGACGTCGGTGGTCCCCCGATCTCCATGCAGCCGCGCATGCAATCGGGGTGGGGCGAAAACGCCATGGACCGCTAACCCCACCTCTGCCCACCCCGTAGCCAGCACCACCTGAAAGTGAGTGACCCCGATGAGTCAGCAGCCCTCCCAACAGCGGTTGTTGTACCGGCCCGCCCATGCGTTTCGTTCCGCGGGCGCGTTCGGCCTGACCATGTTCTCCACGATGCTCTTGTTGGGTGCCTTGTTCACCTGGGTGATCGTGCTCATGCTGCCGTTCCCCGCCATCATCAAGTACCTCGGCTACCCGGTTGCTTTGGCGCTGGGGATTGTGCCGCTGGTCATTTCGATCGGTGGCCGGTCACTGTGGGAAGTGGCGATGGGCAAGGGGGCGGTCATCGCTGAGCAACGGCGCGGACAATCGATGTACCGGTCCGGACCGTTCAGCCAGATCCCCAACGGCACACCGCCACCGGGGTTGCTGGCCACCAGCCGCACCTTCGACTTTCATCCCGGCGATGGCAGCGCCCCGTTCGGGCTGATCCAGTTGTCCTCCCGCAACTTCTACACGCTGGTGTTGCGTACGTGGCCCCAGGGCGGGGAGTGGAACATTCAAGCCACCCGTGACCGCTGGGTCGCACGCCTGGGCGACATGCTCACCTTCATCGGCCAGTCACCCGACCTGGTCGCGGTGACCATCACCATCGAAACTCTGCCCGAATCAGGCAAAAGAGCCTCAACCCTGATGCGTTCACGCCTCGATGAGAACTCGCCGGTCGATGCCCGCCAGGTCATCATCGAAGCTGTCGAGAAAATCCCGTCGGCCGAAGTCAAACTCGATGCCCGCGTAGCGGTCACCTGGCGCGCCGACACCGCGTTCCGCAAACGCGACGCCACCGACATGGGCGAGGAAATCTCCCGCCGTCTGGGCCGGGTCAAGGACTACTGCCACTCCGCCGGGCTGCGGGTGCGACCCATGCTCGAGCGCGAGATCTGCGCCATCGTGCGCCGATCATTCTCTCCCGGAGATGAACTCGACTTGGAGACCGGGCTGATGACCGGCGAGCCCATGCGGTTGCGGTGGGAAGACTGCGGCCCGGTCTCCGCCTCGGATCAACATGACTGCTACCTGCACGACGCCGCCCGATCGTTGAACTGGACGATGGCCGGCGAACCCGAGGCCCCGTTCGATTCCAACGTGCTCTCCGATCTGCTCAACACCCGTGCCGAAATCCCCCGCAAGCGAGTGACATTCGTCTACCAGCCCTACACCCCGTCCCAGGCCACCAAGATCGTCAACAAGGACCACAACGACGCCCGCCAGGCCATCAGAACCCACGTCGGCAAGCTGTCCGAACGGTCGCTGGTGCGGATGGAGTCCAGCGAAGCTGCCCGCCAGGAACAAGCTCGCGGCGCGGGTATGACCCGGGTGTCGATGATCGTCACCGCGACCCTTCCGGTCGAGGGTGACACCCGCAAGGTCGAGACCCTGGTCACCGACCTCGGTTTGGCTGCCGCCGTTCGTCTCACCGCGGCCAAGGACCAGCAACTCGCCGTCTTTGAAGCCGGTCTCGGGTTCGGCGTGATCTTGGCCGAAGAAGCCTCCGTCTCCGACAAACTCGCCGCCTAACCGCCAGCCAGGAGCACACACCATGCCCATCTTCAACTCTTCACCCACCGACGACGCCCGCCGCCATCACTTCCTGAAACTGATCGTCATCAATAGCGTTCGCACGATCGTGTTTTGCGTTATCGCACTGCTCGGCGCGGGATCGCTGGTGTGGCTGGTACCCGACCATATGGCCGCTCCGCTGGCCCCGATCTACGCCTTGTTCATGGTGGTGCTGGCCCACCGCTGGTTCGCACCAGACCGCAGGCCCCCCTCTGGATCGGCGGCCGCCCCAGGCATCGAGGGACCAGCTGACGACGAGCGGAGCCGGTGATGGTGTCGGTTCTTGGGCGCTCGCGCCGCCTGGTCCGCACCAGCGCCCGCTTGCCGCAGGTGTCCACACCACTCTCGATCGCGGACTACCCCTCAGCCGGTGGCCACATCTTCGCTTTGGTGCACGCTGAGCAGACCGCGCACTACACGGTGCTCCTCAACTGTGAGGGCTCATTGGCCCAGTGGGCGAACCTGTTTGGGCATCGGGCCATCAGTATGGGACCGGACGCCCCGGACGTAGTCGGGCTCTCAGCGGTGTGCGAGAGCGCCCCGGCCAGCGTCGACGGCCGCCGTCAATGGCTCCTGGCCGAGGGACATCACTACCTCGACCCCGAGACCGACATCGCCGTGCGCGCTCATGTGTCGGTCACCTTCGCCGCCGTCGCAGACGACACCCGCAAAGAGCCGCAGGAGATGGGCGTGGAAGTCGGCGCACGCCTTCCGGCGCTGATCGGATCGCTGCTGGGCACCGGGCTGGCAGTGACCCCGATGGGAACCGGCGACGTGCTCGACCTGGTGTGCGCGGCCTACAACGAGATCACCGACACCGACGGGGTCAGTTGGCCCGAGATCGGGCCGGTGGAATCGCACCGGGTGCGTACCCTGCTGTGCCACGACGACTTTGTCTCCTCGTCGTGGCTGATCAGCCCCCACGTTCTCGATGCCGAAGTGCTCCAGACACTGATCGCACCAGCAGCATTGGTGCCGCGCAAAAGGGTCACTGTCACCTATCGCTCGACCCGCCTGTCCCCCGAGATCGACCCGGACGATCCGTCGGCGCTGCTGCACACCCCACACCTGGAGCGTTTCGGCGGGATCATCACCGCCACCGAACCATTCGGCCGCACACCCACGATCGAGCCGGTCACCGACGGTCTGCCCCTCTATGGCCGTCTGGGTCTGCGCAAGGGCTATGACCGGCACGCCGAGTTGTTCGCGGCCGGCGTGGGCATCGGGGTGCTCCTGCCCGAGCACAGCGACATCACCGACGAGCCCACTCGCCACCGCCACCGCCGCGCTGCGGACTGATTACCGGCCCTTCGACCCGAAAGTAGGTAGCGCTCATGACCATTACCGATTTGTCCTCCCGCAGCGGCCGTCACCGCGACCCGCAGACCCCGGTCCCGGCCGACGAGGATGTGCTGGCGTTACACGCGGGCACCCTGACCACCCCGCCCCCGGCCACCAAGGTCAAGAAGAAAAAGCAACGCGAGCTGTACTCCGAGGAAGAGCGCGAGGATCTCGCCGACCAGACCCGCCAGGGTGGCCTCGGCATCAAAGCCGCGGTCGCCCGATCCCGCCTGGACAACGATGCCCGTCGCCGCCAGCAGCGCCGCGAAGCCCACGAACGCCCCATCGAGTTCGACATTCCGTCGCTGGCCCGTACCGACGCCGGCTATGACGGCAAAGGCGGCGGCACCGTCGCCCACGTGCCTCGTCCCAACGAGTTTCGGGGTACCACCGCTCAGGTGCCCGGGTTCTACCCGTTCCCCATCGGTGCTTCGGCGCCGTTGACCGGCGCACCCACCGGCATTCATCAGGTGACCGGTGCGATCGTCGGGTTCTCGGCGATCGAGTGGTTTGAAGCCGGGGAGATCACCGCACCGTCGGCGATGGTGTTCGGTCTCAACGGTTTCGGTAAGTCGACCTTCGGTAGACGCCAGGTGATGTACGACATCGCCACCGGGGTGCGACCGCTGATCATGGGCGATCATCGCCCCGACTTCACCGACCTGATGCGCAAGATGGTGCAGCGCGACGACTACGGCAATGTCGTCATCAATCCCGAGACCGGGCAGCCGTACGCCCCGCAGGTGTCAGCGGTCGGCTTCGGCCATCCGCTCAACCCCTTGGCCGTCGGCGCGTTCGGCAAACTCATCGCCCGCCTGCCCGCTGCGCACCGGGAGATGGCCGAACGAGAAATGCGGGCCCGCCAGGTGTCTGCGGCCATCGGGTTGCTGGAGATCTCGGCCGGCAAACGCATCGCCCCGCACGAACGGACCTTGCTCACCACCGCGCTGCGCGTGCTGTACGCCTCGAGCAACGAGTTCACCCTCACCCACGCTCCCATCCCCGGCGACGTGCTCGACCTGCTGCGCAAAGTGCCGCAGACCTTGATCGATGCCACCGCCACCGCCACCGACACCGACCCCGAACTCGCCCGCGCCCGCGACCTGCTCGACGCCTCAGGCTCCCTGGGCCGGCGCCCGAGCGACGAACTGGCGATCGACCGCTACCTGTTGCTGACCGAGAACCTGCGCCAATCCCTGGACCAGATGGTCTCGGGACAGTTCGGGGAAATCTTCAACGCCCAAACCGAAACGCCCATCGACATCGATGCCCTCGGGGTGTGCGTGGACATGTCCAACATCCCCGACAGCGACCACGCCCTGCGCGCAGCGGTGCTGCTGGCGTGCTGGTCCGACGGCTTCTCGGCCGTGGAGGCCTCTCACAAACTCACCGACGCCGGCATGCAAGGCCCCCGCAACTACAACCTGGTGTGCGACGAGTTTTCGCTGGTCCTCGGCGTCGGTAACGGCATCGTGCAGCGGGTCGATGAAGTGACCCGCGTGCAACGCAAACAAGGCACCGGCACCCTGTTCACCACCCACACCGTCAAAGACCTCCAGGCGTTCGACTCGATGGAAGATCGCCAGCGCGCCATGGGATTTCTTGACCGGGCCCGCGCCACGATCTGCTTTCCGCTGCCCATCGAGGAAGCCAAATTGATGGAAGGCAAAGTCAACCTCAACGCCCAAGAATCAGCCACCCTCGCCGAGTGGGCCACCACTCCGCGCGGCGTGGACGACCCGGTCGTCCCCGAGATCAGCGAAGACCGGTGGGCCGCCGGGGAACGGGCCGAACAAACCGGCGGGCATTCCATCCCGCCCGGCATGGGCAAGTTCCTCATCAAAAACGGCGAAAGCGATCTTCCCGGCATCCCCGTGCAGATGCACCTGACGCCCACCGAACGCGCCCTGGAGCTGCACAACACCAACAGCCGGTTCAAGCGGGGACGGCCCACCACCCTTGCCGCCGAGCAGGCGACTGCTGACGCCACGGGGGCACGTCGATGAGTGCCGACGCCGCCACCGACGGTTCGGGCGATGAGGTGGTCGAGGACCTCCTCGAGCGACTCGGATCCCATAACCCGACGCGGGCCGCGCACCCCGTCGAAGTGCAGGAGCTGGCCGTCTCAGCCGTGCGTGAACTGCTGCGCAACACCGGCATGTCTGTCTCAGCTGCCGCCACCGAGGTCGCGGTCAGTATCGGCTGCGGGGTGACCACGGTGCTGCGCTGGTGCAAACTGGCCGGCGTCGGCCGGGACGACACCCTGGGCGTGCGCGAACGCGAGTACGAAGCCCGCCTCGCGGTGGCCCAGCGCATCAACCGCGAACTCACCGACCTCGCCCGCCGCCACTACCGCGACGGTCTCTGATGGGTGAGGGCGCCGCGAAGGGGGCGATGGCCTTCATCCTGGGCATCGTCTTGTTTCTCGGTGCCTGCGGCATCATCGTGTCCTCGGTCGCCAGCGACGACGATGCCTGCGCTCCCCTGAACTCCAGCGTCATCGACGCACCGGCCGGCGCAAGTCTGTCGCCCGGCCAGCAGGTCAAGCCAATGAAAACCGCTGACTTCGTGATCAGTTCGGGTTTCGGGCCCCGCGACGGCAGCATGCACCAGGGCATCGACCTCGCCGGCGACGACGGCTCACCGATCTACGCCGCCGCCGACGGCACCGTCATCGCGGCCGGTGACGCCTCCGGGTTTGGGCAGTGGATCGTGCTCGACCACAACATCAACGGCCACAAGTGGTCCACCGTGTACGGGCACATGTGGCCCCACGGCGTGCTCGTCAAACCAGGCCAACACGTCACCGCCGGCCAACACATCGCCGCGCTGGGTAACAACGGCCAATCAAGCGGTCCACACCTGCATTTCGAGGTCTGGGACGGGGGGCACCGCGACTTCGGTGGCGGCACCGCCATCGACCCGGCCGGATGGGTCAACGACAGCCCCGAACCCGGAAGCGCGCCCCCACCTGCCCAACCCGCACCCCCGGCCGAGCCCGCACCGGCTCCCGCTCCAGCCCCGGTAGGAGCGCGTGCTCCCCCACCCGCTGACTCCACGGTGGTCTCGGCGGCGGACTGGGACAAGGTCGCCCAGCTCGAATCCGGCGGCAACTGGGCCATCAACACCGGCAACGGCTATTTCGGTGGGTTGCAGTTCAATCCGCAAACCTGGACCGGCAACGGCGGCGGCCAATACGCCGCCACCGCCGACAAAGCCACCCGCAAACAGCAAATGGAGGTCGCCAACCGCGTCCTGGGCACCCAGGGATGGGGGGCGTGGCCGACCACGTCCGTAGAAGCCGGGGTCACCAACAAAACGCCCGCTCCCGCCGGGGCCTTCGTCAACGCCGCGACCACTCCCGCGCCCGCTCCGGACGCCAAGGCTGCTGCCGAGAGCGGACCGCTGCCACCGCTACCGGCCACCAAGGGCACCGAAGCCCAGCTCCAGGTCGATTCGGTGCGCGTTGCGCGTGCCGTGGCCGCCAAGTTCCCTCAGATCCAGACCATCGGCGGATGGCGCGCCGGCGGCGGGCCGGTCGGAGATCACCCTGAAGGTCGCGCCGTCGACTTCATGATCCCGAACTACACCTCCCAGGACGGGATCGCGCTCGGCGACGAAATCAACAAGTACGTCCTGGACAACAAAGACTTCTTTCACGTCGAATACACCATTTGGCGGCAGCAGTATTTCCCCGCAGTCGGTGCCCCGAGCACGATGGGAGACCGCGGCACCCCCACCGAAAACCACTTCGACCACGTGCACGTCACCGTCGTCGGCGGCGGCGCTCCCAAGGGCAACGAGGTCTACACCGCGCCCGGGGTCAACGGTTCAGGCAGCGCTCCGACCGCCGAGTGTGACCAGCCCGAGGGCGGCACCCCTGGCGGCGGGGTCGACAACCTCGCGGCCGGCAAAGTGCCCCCGGAGTACGAACCCTGGTTCCGCAAAGCCGGGAAGCTGTGCCCGCAAATCAGCTCCGCGTTCCTCGCCGGAATCGGTAAGCAGGAAACAGGTTTCAACGCCTCGCTGGTGTCCCCCGTCGGCGCCCGAGGCCCCATGCAGTTCATGGACTACACCTACCCGTCGTGGGCCAAAGACGATGACGGCAACGGCACTGCCTCACCCACCGACATCGGCGATGCGGTGATGGCCGCAGGCCGCTACTCCTGCGACAACGCCCGCATCGTGGACGAGGCGATCGCCAAAGGCACCGTCAAAGCCCCCGCCGACGGCGGCGCACCCAAGCTCTACGCCGAGTCCTACAACGCCGGGGTCGGAGCGATCCTCGAGGCCGGTGGTGAGCCCTCCGGCGGCGACTACGACGTCCAAACCCGCCCCTACGGCACCAATGTCGTGCGCTACATGCACGAGTTCGCCCAACAAGGACTGGATCAACGATGACCCGCACCCCCGCAACCACATTCGCCGTCGCCGTGGTCACGGTGCTGGCCCTGCTCGGCATCACCGCGTGTGGATCCAGCGACGACCACCGCCCGCACACCGACCACGAGCACGGTGAGCACTACACCGCCCCACCAGGACTCGTCGACGCCCCGGCGCCCAGTGGGGCGCTGACCAGAGCTCTGGCGGCGATCTTCAGCTGGGAACCGGTGACCGATAAATCCCCCACTGACGCCCTGCGCCGCGCGGCCCCGCACCTGACCGGTGACGCCCTCGCCTCAGCGCAGACCCCCGATGCTCGCGGTGTGCGCACCAGCACCGAATGGGCCGGGTGGCGCAGCTCCGGTGATCTGATCACCGCCCGCGTCACCGACGCCCAAGCCACCCTCACCAGCCCCGGCAAGGCATTCGGACGCGCCAACGTCACCCAAACCGTCCTCCACCTCAACGGCGGATCCACCCCCTACCGCTCGTTCACCGTCCACGCCCAGCTCCGCCAGGTCGAGGGCACCTGGAAACTCGCCACCTACCCCGACAACGCCGAATAACCCTGCCGCACTTTAGGAGACACCGATGAACATGATGGGCACCACCCGCCGGGTCACCCCCGGTAAACGCGAATCTGCCACCGACCCCGGGCTAGTCCTCGCCGGCATCGCCATCACCGTTCTCGCGGTGGTCTCGATCGTGCTGGTGTCCTCAGTTCACCTGTCCGGCGCCGACAATGCTCCGATCAACCCGGCAGCCTTGACGTTGAGCATTGCCCAGGACAAGACGCCCTGGACCGGTGCGATGACGGCGATTGCCGTCGCCGAAACGCTTCTGCTCGTCGGGCTGGCCGCGGCAGGTGTGTGGCTGTATGTGCGCCGCTCCAACCCCGCAGCCCGCGACTTCGACCGGGCCGCCCGTCTGATGGGCCGCGGCCGCCAGATCGAGTTCCTCACCGAACGCGGTGCCCTCGCCAAAGCCGCAACCCTGGGCGTCCCCCGAGCATTCGGTCCCGGGCTTCCGCTCGGCAAAGCAGTCGCCGGCGGCAGACGGCTGTACTCCAACTGGGAAACCTGCACCGTCGACATCTGGGGACCTCGACGCGGTAAAACCCTGAGCCGGATCATCCCCGGCATCCTCGCTGCGCCCGGCGCGGTGCTGGCCACCTCAAACAAGTACGACTACATGGTCAAAGCCACCCGCGCCTTGCGCCGGCGCATGGGCCGGATCTGGCTGTTCGACCTCCAGAAGATCGCCAACCACGAACCGGACTTCTGGTGGAACCCCCTGACCTACATCACCGACGACGACACCGCCGAAAAAGCGGTCTCTGTCCTGGCCGTCGACGGCGTGCCCACCGGAGGGGGCGGCGGAGGCAGCGCCGAGTTCTTCCACAAAGCAGCCTCTCGCCTGCTCAAATGCCTCCTGCTCGCTGCTGCACTCGACCGCAAACCCGCACCGATCGTCGCCGCCTGGACCGCCATTCCCACCGACGCCAGCGAGGCCGCTGAGATCCTCGACCGCCACGGATGGCCCCGGCTCGCCAACGAAGTCCGCGCCGCGGTCGCCTCCCCATCCGATCAGCGTGGCGGTGTATTCGAAACAGCCCTGAACTGGGCGTCAGTGTTCACCATGTCCACCATCCAAGCCTGGATCACCGACCCCGGCGACGGCCGACCACACTTCGACCCGGACGCGTTCGTGCGGTCCAAAGACACCGCCTACGTCCTGTCTCGAGGCAAGGGTGACGGCAGCTCCGCTGGACCCATCGCCACGCTGCTCACCGTGGCAGTGTGCGAGGCCGCCGAGCAGTTCGCCGCCGAGCAGGGTGGACGTCTGCAGGTGCCGCTGGTCTGCCAGCTCGATGAGGCCGGCAACGTGCTGCGCTGGCCCGCCATGGCCGAGAAGTACACCCACTACGGCTCGCGCGGCATCCTGCTCTCGGCGATGTTCCAGTCCTGGAGCCAGGGCGTGGCGACCTTCGGCAAAGAAGGCTGGTCGACGCTCTGGGATGCGGCAGGAGTCGCGATCTACGGCGGCGGCATCAAAGACACCGACCCCCTGGGCGACTTCTCCCAACTGATCGGCCAGTACCAGTACCAGTCGGTATCCCGCAGCTCCGGCGGCGGAGGCGGCTCGACCTCGCGCAGCACCCAAACCGAACGCGTCCTCGACGTCGCCGACCTCGGAGCGATCCCGTTCGGCCGCGTCATCGCGTTCGGAGGGTCAGCCGCCCCGGTCCTGATCGAGACCGAGTTCTGGTTCAACACCCCACTGGGCAAAAAGGCCCAGCAAGCCACCGACGAAGACGACGCTGCCAAAACCCTCCTCGACCTGAACGACGGAGGATCTGCGCGATGACTCTGGACCACAACGGGTTTGACGCTCCTGCCCCACCTCGTGACCCCGGTGCAGAAACTGTCGCAGCTATCGCTGACAAACTGGTCGAGACGCTGGGTGACGCTGCCCAACGATCCATCGGGCAGGTCCTTGCGAAAGCGACCGGCGATCCGCTCAGCTCTGCGATCGAGGGCAGTGAGCTGCTCCTTCAGTTCGAGGCAGACACCGCTCGCGCAGTGCACCAAGCGTTCACCCCTGCGGCGGTGGACGAAGCGATTGTCGAAGCGGTTGCTGACCTGGTGTATCCGCCAGAACCGCAACTGCAATTCGAAACCCTCGATGCCTTCGTGACCGGTTACATCGCCCGGGTATTTCGCCGAGATGTTGTGCACGGCCGCGACTATCTGTGGTGCCCACGCTGGTTCGAGCACGAACCAGCAGTCGTCACACTAACCGGGTTGTGGCTGTCGTTCGAGGTGCTGCGCAACGACCCAGGCACCGGGCCTGCGGTGTGGCAGCGCGACTACCTGCTGCCCCTGATGAATGCGCTGACCTCCCCGAGCGGACCTTTGGTCGGCTGCAAAGCCACCCACCACGCGAAGTCTCTTCCGCCGCTTCCGTGCGACCCGACCCCGCCAGGGCTGTTTGAAGACACCCCAGCTGAGGTCACCGACGCCGTGCGTACCCGCACCACCCCACCACCAGCGCCCTCGGCCGAGGCCGGTAGAACGCCGCAACCCGCGGCCTCTCCCAGCCGATAGCCCGCACACCCCTAGGAAAGGAAACCCGTTGTGAGTGAGACAGATACCGGCCATGAGCAGGAAGTAGGCCGAGCGTTTGGGCAGGTGATGCGGGTGGCGTTGGCAATGGCCTCCCAATTGGCCCAGCACCGCGCCCGCCAACGTCAGCAGCGTCAGCAGCAACTCGAACGCATCGCCCGCGAACGCCAAGCCGACATTGACGCGCAGGAGCGGGAGCTGCGCACTCGCGAAGCAGAGAAGGATCGGGCGGCGCAACAGACGGCCCGGGAGCAAGATCGGGCCAAACAGCAAGCAGCTCGAGACCAGGCCATCGCTGACCGGAACGCCGCTCGCGATGCCCTGTTCGCTGACCGGGAACGACATCAGACCGCACGCCGGATCGCTGAGTACCAGCTCAATCGAGTCGATCGCGATAAGTGGTGGGAGAACGCCACACCGGAGAAGATTGCGACCGCGTACCGCCAGGCCCAGGAATGGCGCGGCGAGTCCGGAGCGGCGATCAACGCCGCAGAGGTCATCGAAGAACGCGTCGGCGCCGAAAAAGGACTCAACCTCGCCGACGTGTCCGAGGAAGACCTCGACACGGCGTTGGCGGAGGCGTACATGACACCCCGCCAACGCGCCCAACGTGATGCCGAACGCAAACGTGAACAGCAGCAAGGCCAAGACGCTGGCAGTGACCGGCTCACCGCCCAGAACCTCGCCGATTCGCTCATTGCTGACGCCGACCGTGAGGACGCCCAAGTCGACGCCGAACTTGACGCCGACGGTGGACCGGCCCACACCCCTGTCGAGTACAGCCCCGCCGCCGCCAAAGCGCGAGAAGAGATCCGCGCGATGCTCGCCGGCAAGAAGCGCAGCGCGACCGGCCTTCCTGGCAGCACGCCGTCACCGCTGCTCAATCTGCCGCCCACCCCGGAGCGCGACGACCAGGTCGAGGACATCGATCCATCACGACCCTTGCTCAATCTGCCGCAGACCAACACCAACACCGCCTCACCCGATGACCCAGCTGCCTCGCTGCTGAACATGCCCGATCCCACCACCGGCCTTTCCCCGGACAGCACGCCGTCGCCGCTGGCGGACGTCATCGCCTCTGGTGCGCAGCTGGCCGCCGACGCCGAACCGACAGTGGCAGCAGTGAAAACACTGGCCACCGACGCGACGGGCCCGAACCTCGATGCGGCGGCAGCGAAAGCGGCAGATCAGCGTCCTGCCGGCTACGACACCGTGGAAAGGCGGGAGGCGACCGAAGCATGGGTGCGCGAGAACACCGAAGCGACCGAGGAAGCGATCTCCGCTCGGATGGCCGCTGACATCAGCTCCGCCCATCCGCCACAGGCCGCGGTCGGAGCAAAAGCCAAAACTGCCGGCAAAGCCAACACCACCGGTCAGGTCCGCAACCTCACCAACACCCAGGGCCCCCAGCACCGCCAATCACGCTGACCCCGAGGAACGTTCGACATCTCTGCAACCAACCACCCGAGTGAGAAGGAGTACCCCTCATGGCGCTATCCCGCGCAGAAGAATGGGCCAAGGCCAAAGAGTTCGTCGCCGAGCACGCCGACGAGCTCCACGACCTCGATTCACCCAGCGCACTTTTCAAATATTGCGAGAAGAAGCGCCACGGCGGGAAGTCGCTATGGCCCAAAGTGCGCACGGAACTACGCAAACAGCTCGGCATCGACCTCGACCAGATGCGTGCTGACGCCGCTGCGGCCCTCGCCGACAAAGCCCGCCACCTGTCGGACTCATCAGCCGATGCGCCCACCGTCGAGCTGTACACCGCAGGCGAACTCCTCGAGAAACCCAGCCGCGACGACCCCGATGAAGTCGAGATCGTCCCGGCGTTCGCGATCGCCGACCTGGCCGGAGACCCGGTGTGGTTCGGCAACGTGCACCCCAACGACCGAGACAAGATGACCGACGAGCTGGCGGTGGCCACCGATGCCGCCCGCAAAGCGGTCTGGCTCGCCGGCCAAGTCCGCGACGATCAGGGCCTGGAAATGGTGCGAGTCATCATCCACCACAGCCACCCCGGCCTCGACGCTGCGGCGCTCGCCCGCGCCGGGGTCAAACACCTGGTGGCCGTGACACTCTCACACGTTGATGACTCGGCCGAGAACCCGGCCACCGCCATCTGCCTCGACGCCCCCGGGTACCGCGACTGGCACGAACACCGCCTCTCCGACCTGCTGGCCACACCGGCCGCCTCAGGCCGGTGAGCACCCTTGAGCGCACCATCGCCCCAACAGCCCGCGGACCCGATCACCGTCTACAGCAAACCGGCCTGCGTGCAGTGCACCGCCACCTACAAAGCGCTCGACAAAGCTGGCATCGACTACGAGACCGTCGACATCACCACCAACCCCGACGCCCGCGACTACGTGATGAGCTTGGGCTATCAGCAAGCGCCCGTGGTGGTTGCCGGCGAGCACCACTGGTCTGGGTTCCGCCCGGACAGAGTCAAAGCAGTAGCAGCCCAGCAGCGCTCTTCCTCACCGTCACCGCCGGATACCGCAGCAGCAATGTCGGAGCTGCTGCGCGCCACCACCGTCCCGGCGACGACAGCATCCCTGGTCGCCGGGCCACCCGAGAACACCCACGCCGCCTCCACCCAGCCGGTGACACCACCAGCTCAACGCCAGCAGGGGCGCACGAGATGGTGATCGTGCGCGCGGCACTACCAAGCGGCGTCCAACCCGACACCCAATGGGCAGCCAGCCTCACCAAGCAACTGAGAACAGTGACCGTCGACGCCCACCCCGCCAGCGCCGGGGAGGTCTATCTCGTGCTCACACCCGTCAACGGTGCGCACCCCGCCGCCGCCGGGAAGGCAGCAGCCGAACTCATCGCGACACCACGCACCTTCGGATTGCGCATCGCTGCGCACACCTACGACCTCAGCGACCGGGACTAGCCCGATCGCACGGCCACTTCGAAAGGAGCCACACAGCCGCAACATTCAACGATTCGACACAAGCAATCGCATACAGCAATCAGTCTTCTGCAACTCTCTGCAACCAAAGACAAGGATCACCATGACCTCGATACGCTCCAAAATCGCCGCCAGCGCAATGACAATCGTTGCCGCTGCCACCATCGCGGTAGGAGCCGGTGCAGGCACCGCCAACGCCGACGATCCCAACTGGCCCAATTACAAAGTGGGCCCGTACCCGTCGATGCAGGCCTGCCAAACGGCGATGACTCCCTACATCAGGGTGTCGGGATGCTTCCACGACTTCTGGCCCGTGCAGGCGTACTACTTCTGGGGCGAAACGATCTAACGCCCGGACCTGGAGCCGCCGACACCCCACGTGTCGGCGGCTCTACCCATTCAACCAAAGGACCTCCACCAGTGAGCATTCCCGACGATCCCGCCTACCTCCTCGAAGACGCCCGACAGAACCTGATCGACGCCGACAGAGAACCCCCCGGCAGCACCCGACGCCGCTCCTTCGCCCACCACGCCGAAACCCAATGCGCCGACCTCATACTCCGGCCGGAGTCCTCCGAGACGCAGCGCGCCCAAGCCTCAGTGTTCCTCGAGCAAGCCCAAGCGATCCAGAAAGAACCATCCACTGACCCGCCCAGCAATCAGCTCGGTACCCGAGTCGCCCACGCCGGCAACAACGCGACAACGACCGCGCCCAAGGCCCGCCGTCAGTCCTCGACGCCACAGCCAGCCACCCTCGCCACGACATCGCCCGAGCCACCAACGGACACGCACCCTCCACACCCATCCACGACACGCCTCGCCGCAACCCAATCGGCCCAACCCGCTAGCCATTCAGTGCCGTGTGTGTCGAAACACCTCCCAGTGACACCACGAATGTCCGTGCGCACTGCTAACGTTCACCACCGAGCCTGGTCCCAATGCGACACTCCCCCCGTCGCATCCAGGTGCTCGCACCCCCCTAGACCGCGAGCACCGGGACCAGGCTTACCCCTATCAAGGCAATGCTGCGCCAGTCCTGGACTACCGCAGGATGATTGCGGCCTATACCGTCGAGCGATGAAACGTCAGCGTGTGATGTCGTGCGCTCTGCTCAGTGTGGCCACCGCTGCATCGTTGTGGGCGGCCCCAACCGCTGCGGCCGCCCCTCCGCCGCAGCCGTCATTGAAGTCGTCCATCACCTTGCAGGTGCCCGGCGCCGTGTGGGGTTACGGCGGCGCTGGCATCTACCAGCCTCGCGTCTTCTACGGCGACAGCCACATCAACCCGACACCGGTCGGGTACGGCTATGTCTTCCACTGGCGCAACCTGTCGACCGGGGCCGCCGGCACCATCCTCGACTTCCCCCACCGCCGCGCCGCCACCCGCACCGGCCCAGGACAGGTCGTCGTCACCGGCGAGTACCCGCGTCAACCCAGGATCTACGCCGTCACTCCCAGCGCCGGCAGCTTCTACGTCGACCCCTAGCCGACCGCGATCCTGACGCCGCCCGAAGGGCGTAAAAGTCACCGACATCGCGGCGGTCCATCCAATATTTGACCTTGTAGAGCGGCACTCAGCCGTCCCGAGCCGACTTCGCTCGAATCCGAGCGCCCATGTCCATCCGGGGCCGTGTGCTCTGCGGGTTTCGACTGCTGAGCCTGTCTCGTCGTTCGTCATTACACTGGCTGTTGGGCCTTCTCTGGGGAGGGAGGAAGAGCGTGGTGGCAACAGTCCGGACTCGCCGAGCGCTTGCCTGTTTGACTCCGACTGTGGTGCTAGTCGAACTGTCATTGGTGGCTGGTGGCGTGCTGAGTCTGGCGCGGGCGGTATGGGTGTTCGTGCTCGTGGAAGCGTCTTTAGCGGTCGTTGGTTTGACAGTGATTGTGGCCGCCGTGCACCACTATCGGAGCGCTGCGAGCGCAGGTAGCGAAAGTCGCTGGGAAGCAACTCAATCGGCTCTGCGCTCAGTGCTCCCCCGGCGTGCCGCACAGGCAATGGGGATCGAAGCCAGAGCGTGGTGGGCGTTAGCTCGCTGGCCGCGTCATCGCCGGCCGGGTCGCGGTAAATTCTCCTATGGCCGCGATCTCCGACCGCTGCTCGGCATGGTCATCGGGCTACTCGTCCTCGAAGGGCTAATCATCGAGTTCGTCGTGGGCGCCATGTTCGGCCACGGCTGGTGGCTGTGGGTTCTGGCCGCAGTTCACCTGTACGCAGTGTCCTGGATCCTGGGGATCCTCGCGTCACTGCGCACCCTTCCGCACGAAGTGAATGAACGGTTCATCGTGTTGCGTGACAGCATCTTTTACGAGTACCGACTGCCCCTCGATCAGGTGAGGCTCGGCCGTGTTGCCACCACGCACAACACCGGCCGGTCGGGCTTAGTCATTGACCCGCACACCAACGTGGGCAGACTGTGTCACGGCGAGGGCACCGTGACCATCGAGTTCAACCACCCCGTACAGATGGCTGACGCATACACCCGACGACTAGCAATCTCCGTAGACAAACCCGCCGACTTCGTCACCACCGTTCAAACGCTCCAAGCCAGCGCAGGACGCTGAATTCATCTGTATGCGGCCCGTTTACCGCTTGGCCGTATCTATGGTCGTGACGAGCAAAGGGGGACGGCACATGCTTGAAGAAGGTCAGCGCGGCGAACGCCGGAACGATGTGAATGGTGTCGCACCGGTCTACGACCGGATTGGGATCGGTTATGCCACCGGCCGCCAGCCAGAACCGCGATGGATGCGGCAGATCGAATGCGCTATCGGTGATGGTCTGCGGGTGCTCGATGTCGGCGCGGGCACTGGCTCCTACGAACCCACAGACCGGACTGTGGTGGCGGTGGAGCCATCGCGGACCATGATCGAGCAGCGGACGCAGGCCAGCGCCCCGGTTGTCCAAGCAGTGGCTCAAAACCTGCCGTTCGCGGACGGTCAGTTTAATGTCGCGCTCGCCATCTTGACCGTGCATCACTGGGCAGACGTGGATGCTGGCATTGCCGAACTTCGTCGGGTATCGCGCCGACAAGTCGTCCTCACCTACGACCCCACGCTGCACGCCCAGTTTTGGCTCTGCGACTACATTCCCGAAATCGCTCACTTCGAGCTCGGCCGTGCACCCTCGGTCGAACGTCTCGCGTCCCTGCTCGAATCCGAGGACATCCGCACGTTGCGCGTCCCCGCCGACATGCGCGACGGTGTCCTGGTCGCAAACTGGCAGCGGCCACAGGCCTACCTCAACCCCGCTGTCCGTGCCTGCTGCTCAGGCCTGGCCCAACTCGACCAGCACGCGGTCGACACCGGGATCCGACAACTGAGAACCGACATCGCTGACGGAACATGGGACCGGCGCTACGGACACCTAACCGCTCAAACTGACTACGACGGCGGCTACCGACTGATCATCGCCGAATAACAGAATCGACGGCATCCCAACCAGAAGTACCGCTACGACCGCACGATGACGGCGGTAGCACTGGTTCAGTACAGATCCACTTCGTCTGTGCGGGAATAGCCGCCGACGGCAGCTGGCTCGTTAGTCACTCGTCGGTAAGCGTCGGGGCGAAGCGGCGTGCCCAAGTTTCACGGACGGCGACTGCAACCAACACCACAGCCACGGTGGCCATCGTGCTGAACTCGACAGCGTCGAGGACACCGGGGGTAGCCAACAACAGCAGTCCAAACGCCACGCACGGCGCGGCTACCGTCACGATCCCCGGTACTACCTGGCGTACTGCAATCGCCTCGACCGCAGCGGCGATGAGCACCACCGCAAACGTCACCAACGACCACACCTCCAACTGCGTCCACGGGTCCTGATACGACGACGATGCAGAGAAATTCGCGATAGCCACTGGCGCTTGAATCGGAGTGTTGGCCGTCCAGTTCCCTGACCACCCAGCGGGGGACGTGGCGCCAAGGAAGTAGCCGTAGCCATAACTACTGGCACCCGTCCAAGTAATGCCACCCGCAAAGAGGGTCACCACCATAAAGACCCACCACACACTATGGCCAGTGATTCGGGCGAGGGACTATCCCGTTAACGGTGTTTCGGCCGTTTTCCATTAGTAGGTTTCTGATCCGGGCCAACGGTCCGCGAAGGTGATCGCGAAAGCGTTCAGAGCGGGCTTCCACCGTGTGATCCATCGTGCCTGACCTCTGCCGGTCGGGTCCAGCGAACGGGTCACCAGGTACAAACATTTCAACGCGGCCTGCTCGCTGGGGAAATGACCTCGTGCTTTCACCGCACGCCGGTACCGCGCATTCAGAGACTCGATAGCGTTGGTAGAGCACAAGACTCGCCGTATCTCGGTGTCGTAGTCGAGGAACGGGATGAACTCTGGCCAGGCGTTGTTCCACATCCGGATGATCGCCGGATACCGTGTGCCCCAGTTCTCGGCCAGGTCGTCGAAAGCAGCTCGGGCGGCGGGCTCGCTCGGTGCTGTGTAGATCGGCTTCAGTTCCCGTTTGAGCGCGTCCCAGTGCTGCCGTGCCGAGAGCCGAAAGGTGTTGCGGATTAAGTGCACGACACATGTTTGGACGGTGGTGGCCGGCCAGACGTTCTCCACCACCTCCGGCAGTCCTTTGAGACCGTCGCAGACCAGGAAGAACACGTCCTTGGTGCCGCGGTTGCGGATGTCGGTGAGCACGCTCATCCAGAACTTGGCGCCCTCGCCACCGGTGCCGGCCCACAACCCGAGTACGTCGCGGCGGCCGTCCAGACTCACCCCGATGGCGGCGTAGATCGGCCTGTTCGCGACCTGGCCGTCGCGGACTTTGACGACGATGGCGTCGATGAAAATCGCCGCGTACACCTCATCGAGCGGCCGCGCGGACCAGTCCTGCATCTCCTCGATCACCTTGTCGGTGATCCGCGAGATGGTCTCCTTCGAGACCGATGCGCCGTAGATTTCCGCGAAGTGCGCGCTGATCTCACCGGTCGTTAAACCCTTGGCGTACAACGATAAAACGATCTCATCCACGCCGTTGAGTCGGCGCTGTCGTTTCTTGACGATCTGCGGTTCGAAGGTGCCTTCGCGGTCTCTGGGGACTTCGATCGGTACCTGGCCGGTGGACTCGGTCAGCACCGTTTTCGGCCGGGTCCCGTTGCGGATATTTGTTGACTCCCGATCGGGCTTGGCTTGGTTCTTGTCGTGCCCGAGGTGCTCGGTCATCTCCTCGTTCAGCGCGGTTTCCAGGACCGTTTTGGTGAACTGCTTGAGCAGCCCATCCGGACCCGTCAACGACAGGCCCTGCTCCTTCGCCAACCGCACCAGCTCAGCTGCCGCCGCCTCCTCGGCCGACGGTGGTGTCGATTTCTTCTTCGTCACATCATCTAGTGTCGTCATCACGGCACCCTTCCCGCTGAGCATTCACCCAGCGTGTCGGGCCAAAACACCGATTAAGAAACAGTCCCTCGGGCGAGTGAGAACACGCGGTGCCGGGTCATGGCCACAAGTGTTGCAGGGCTTGCAATCAGCCCGTGGGGTCGGTCAAACGGCTTACCGGCGTGGCCCGTCTCGCCGGCGGCGGAGTGCGTCGTCGTATCCGCTTCGCCGGGGTGAGGCGTCCTGGTGTCGCGTATCGCTGGACGGTTGCGCGAGTGGGCCGCGTGTTGGTGTCGGTGGTTGCAGGGCGGCGAACTCGTCGTCCGAGAGATGGCGGCGTGCGGGTTCAGCTTCGAGGACTGCCGTGGTGCCAACGATTCGTTGGGCGCGTTCAGCAAGTTGTTGCTCGCGTAGCGCTGTCAAACGTTGTGCAGCAGCGGCGTTGTTGGCAGCTGCTTGTGCGTCGGCGATCGCTTCGACAGCGGCCAGGAGTTGGCCCATGACCATCGCCCACGCCATCGCCGGGTCGGTGTGCGCTGACGCCATCATCAACACCGCGGCGGCGCGTGTGCCCGATGACCGGGTGCGCATCACCGGGCGCGGTCGGCTGTAGGTCCGTGAGGCGGTGCGCGCCAATGTGTTCGCTGCGTGCGCCAGTGGCCCGGGGATCGGTTCGGTGCGCGAGGACCACGCGGCGAACACCCCCGATACAACGCCGGCTGCTCGTGCGACCTGCTCGCCGTCTTCGGCAGGGATCGACCGGACGTAGTCGGTCCACCCCGCCAGCTCGCGGCGCGCCTGGTCTAGCTGCCGCCGCTGGATCGCGGCAGCATCGACACCTTCGGCCGCTGCCACTGCCGGTTCGTCGGGCACCGTGTACGGCAGCTTCGCTCGTGCTCGCTCGACCGCTTCGGGATCACGTGCGGGTGCGCCAATTGCAAGCGTGCGCCACCGCCGCCGAGCCATGCTGTCGATCTCCGAACTGGCCACACCCCACTGCTTACGCAGCTGTGTGATCGTCAGGTCGCGACCCAAACTCGTTCCCGAGTACCAAACGACGTCCGCCGCGTCCACGCTCGCTTTGTCGGTCCCCGCCGACATCAATCCGACCGAGTAGCCGACGACTTTGTTCTCGGTCTCCGACCATCGCGGCCGCACCACTACGTCGAGCTGCTTCGCCAACAGCTCGACAAAGTCGGCCTCGTCGTTGGCTGCTGTGGCGGCCGCGCGCACCCGACGTGCCAGTTCGAACCGCACCGGCTCGCCGCGCTGCTGCTTTGCTTTCTTGCCCGCCTCGGTAACCGGGCGATCGGCCGTGCGGCCGGCCTCCACGGCGGGTGCATCAACGTCGGGGCGCATCTGCAACGCGGTCTCGACCTCAGCCTGGTGGTACGACGGCGACACAGCTTGGTCGTCCCGGTCGATCTGCAAGTTGTATTTGCGTTCGAGCATCTGGATGACCTTCGAGGAACGTGGGCCGTCACCTTGCGGCTTCTGTCCCGGCGCGGGGGGCACGAACAACTTCACCAACGACCCGTCCTCACGGACCATCGACGCCGCTATATGGATGTGGTCGTTGCCGTTCGCGCTCTTGCCGTGATGGATGGCCACCCACCGGCTACCGGCGTCGGTGGGATCGACCGAGTCAAAGCCCATCTCGCGCATGAAGTCCTCGGCGATCTTCCCCCACAACTCATCGCTCAACTCGGCCTCGTCGGCTCGCAGAGCCAGCGAGCACTGCCACACATTCGCATCTTCCACCCGCGCCATCGCCCGCGCCCCGGTCTCGGTGTAGCCCTCCGCCAGCGCCGCCTTCTTACGTTTGGGATCGACCCACGGGACCTTCACGTCATGCAGCACGTGAGGTTCATCGAGTTCGCGGGCAACCGCGATCGCGTCGTCTTTCGACAACACCCGAACCGAGCTATCGGCCGACCACATGAACCGCTCGACCGCACCGCCGCGACCGGCAACCATGTGCGGGTTGGTGTGCTCGTTGTGCTTACCCGGACCCTGCAAGTAATAGATCAGGCCGGCCATCTTCTGGCCGCGAGTGATCTTGCCCCTCACCGCGTCACCGCCCCAGACCGCGCAGCCGTACGACCCGACGACACCTGACGCATACGCCGCGTCACCTCGTCGCACGACCGGGTCACCGACGCCAACGCCGCCGACAACTCCTCCGGCAACTCACCGTCAGTCGAGTTCACATGCTTGGCGATCTGGTTGATGTTGCGGCCGATCGCCAGCAACAGATTCCGCGTGTCCGCAGCCTGCTCCAACGCCACCAACGCCTCCTGCCGGCGCGACATCACTGCGTCCGGACCCTCACCCCGCCACTGCGGATTGAGCGTCGATTCGATCAACAATCGCGGCACCGACACCCCCTCAGCCGCCGCGCGCAACACCAACAACTCGCGCTGCTCATCAGTCGGCTTGACCTTGAACGGTGACGCAGTCCGCCCACCAGGAACATTCGCCTGCCGCTTGCGCCGCACCGACGTACTCCCCGTCACGCGAACCCCCTGCCAATGCCGTCCCGGTGCCGAAGGCCCGCGCCCCAAGCGCGGAACCTCATCTCTTCTCGGTGTTCAGCCTAGCCCCAAGCTAGGCAGAACACCACGACTTAGGGGACCTAAGTCATATCTTGCTCCGCCGGACTACCGTCCGTAGGGCATCCCGCCTCACACTGCGGAGCATTCGGGGAACGGCCGCGCTTCGCGCGACCAACAATCGGCCGCTGCGCGGCCTCCAGCTGGGGACAGCGGTGGTGTCTCCGCGCCACAGCAACTCCACCCGTCCGGCGGTCGGGGTGCACACTCTGGGCAGACTGTGGCTATGGCTGCTGCGTGGAGCGACTCTCCGATCACAACGAAAGACGACGATGATTTCAATCGAGCGGACTACGCGGTGCACGCCGCCCACTTGGTCGCAGCGAGTCACTCCTGGGACGACAGCATTGTCTTCGGCCTGACAGGCCCCTGGGGCAGCGGGAAGAGTTCGATGCTGGCAATGATCGGCGAAGAACTCCAGCGGTCCCACCCCGACTGGCGAATCGCGAGATTCACCCCCTGGGCGACAAGCGATATTGGTGGACTCTTCGGAGATTTCTACGCATCGCTCGGCGAAGCTCTACCAAAGAAGAAGAAGGCCGAAAAGGTGCGTAATGCACTCGGTACGCTGGCACAAGTATCCGCACCCGCAGCGAACGCCTTGCCCTTCGGCGGCAGCGTGGTCGCGGGAGCGGTCGGCGCCGCCGGCGACGCCCTAAAACAACAAGAACCATGGGACGCCGCTTTCAAGAAGGCTGTTGAAACCCTCAAAAAGCTGAACACACCCGTCCTGATGATCGCCGATGACATCGACCGTCTACAGACCAGCGAGCTGCTCGCGCTACTCAAAGTTGTTCGACTTCTCGGCCGTTTTCCGGGTGTCCACTACCTGCTCGCCTACGACGAAGCCACGCTCTACCAAACTCTCTCTGGCGCAAACTTGGTCGGAAAGAACGACGATGGCGAAGCAGCTCGATTCATGGAGAAGATCGTTCAGTACCCGCTTGTCGTACCACCGCTGCTGCGTCCTCAACTCCTGTTCCGACTTGACGCTGGAATTGACGCCGCGATGACCGAGGCGCAACGGCCGGCACTAACCAGCTCGCGCCTTAGCCAGCTCATAGACGTCTACCTGTCACAACTGTCGACACCCCGCGCCATCGATCGATACCTTGCACAGTTACGACACCACCTCCCCCTCGTGGCCGCCGAAGAGATCGACGACGTCGACGTCATTGTGCTGACCTTGTTACGCGCGGCGTTCCCAACGCTCTACATCCAGCTGCCGCGATGGCGTGACGAGCTGGTGTCTGGCCACACCGGTGAGATGAAGCGCAACACCGGGTCAACTATCGAGTACGAGCCCTTCAGCGTCGAGGATCTTCTAGCGCGGGCGGCCGTCCCGAAATCGTCTCGGGAAGATGCCCGCGTTCTCTTGCACGACCTGTTCCCGAAACTCTCCCCCCACGGATTCTCCAGCGGCACTCCTCGCCCTCCTCGCATCAACGATCCGCGGTTCTTCGACCGATACTTTGCAATGGGAATCCCCACCCACGACGTTGCCAATGCTGAAGTAGCCCAGGCGGTCAACTCGGCCACCGCAGGCGACCCCGTGGCCCTGGCAGCTCTCTTGACACAGCCCAACGTCCAACGAGTACTCCTCGTGATCGACAAAGGCACCGACACGTCAGAGGCCATCCCGCTAAATGATGCCGGGGATACAAAACGTCTCGCTCTAATCGACACCTTGCTGTCTGTCGTTGGGCAGATCCCTGACGACGAGGACAGCTTCTTCATGAACCCTCCACGTCATGTCATCGCCTGGGTCGCCACACTTCTGACTCAACTCACGGACGCGATTGGCGAGCCCGCCGTCACACAGGCGCTCAACAAGGCACCCACGATCGACGCGCGACTCGAGATCGTGCGCCTCACCGAACGAAATGGTGACCAACCGTCGTGCTGGAAGACAGTGACCACCAACCTCGGTCACGACATGACCGCCCGAACGCTGAACCACCTACGAGCCCAGGACAACGCGGCCGAGGACGAAGCGCCCCGGTCGATGATCCAGTTCCTTATTGCACACGAACAGATCACACCGCTCGCACAATCAATCGCAACAGCTCTCGCAGCAGGCGAGTTCACACTCGGTGACGTGGCCGCCCGACTAACAACCCAAAGCAAGATCCTCGGCGTCAGTGACTCGAGGTGGAAACTCGACGACTTCGACCAAGCCACCTACGAACTCCTAGTCCCACATGACCCACATCCCTGGTACAACAGTCCACCCGAAGACGTAGATATCTCAGACACGAGCTGGGCGAACCGACGTGCATTCGCTACAGGTCGAGCGAAACAACCCACGTAACATCAACCCCCCTTGACTTGTTTCAGTCTAGGGGGGTAGACTAAAGTCATGATTGCGGAGCAGCCGACTCGTAAGGTGACCAAAGAACTGCGCGCTGCCGGGTTCACGCGTGTGCGTGATGCCAAGGGCAGCCACGGTTTCTGGGCCTGCCCGACGGGCCGACACACCATGACCATCCCCGACGGACACAAGACCATCAGCCCCGGAGTGATCCGCAAAGTGAACAAAGCAATCGCCGAGTGTGACTGCAAATGATCCCGACCCAGGAGACGACCGACATGACCTACGACGTTGAGGTCACCCGCGAGGGGCGGTGGTGGATGATCTCGATCCCCGCCCTCGACGGGCTCACCCAAACCCGCCGACTCGCTGACGCCGAAGCCGAAGCGATCGACTACATCGCCGTCGACACCGACGTCGCCAAGTCCACTGTGTCGGTGAACATCCGCGTGCACGTAGACAACGTGGACGCCACCGCAGCATCGGCAACCGTTCGTGAACTCAAAGAGAAAGCCGACCGCTACGAACGTGAAGCCAGCGAACACACCCGCCGGCTCGCCTGCGACCTCGCCGACAAAGGCATCCCCTACCGCGACATCGGTGCCATCCTCGGCATCTCCCAGCAACGCGCACACCAGCTCGTCGAAACAACGCACAAGCACGCAGCGTCCGCGTAGCCAATGACCGACCCCGACAACGCTGGACCCTGGCAGGGGTCAAAACGTGCGCGCGCCAACATCGCTGACCTCACGCTGATCGTTCGCGTTCCCGGTCGACCCGCTGACGTCCGTGTCTTCACCGACGCAGAGAAAGACGACGCCCACAAATATGCGAGCAGCGTCGGCGGCACCGTCGAACCACTCGCCACGCACTGATTGCTCTCGACCGCTGTCACTCACCCGTGGAACACTGGAAGCACTCTGCAACCAAATATTGATCCAGTGAGTGAAAGGGGACACCTGTGTCCACAGCAATCAGTTTCGATCCCGAAGTCGCTGCCAACGCGCTCCTCGCCGAACAAAGCGAACGCGAACGCGTCGTCCGCGAACTCGCCGCGTCCTACGGCGACATCCTCCAACGCGAACAGGACCTCGACACTGCCCGCGCCAAGCACTTGCAGCTGCGTGTCCGCGCCAGCGAGTTCGGCATTACCGACGCCGCGCTGAAGAAGGCCGGTATCCCCACTGTCGCCACTACATCGCGGCGCAACGGGACGACCCGCCGCGCACCGCGCCGCACCACCTCGCCGGCCACCAGCACCCCAACGCAGCACGAGAACACTGCATCGACCGACCACAGCAACCACAA
This sequence comes from Williamsia sp. D3, assembly GCF_000506245.1. Taxonomy (NCBI): domain Bacteria; kingdom Bacillati; phylum Actinomycetota; class Actinomycetes; order Mycobacteriales; family Nocardiaceae; genus Williamsia; species Williamsia sp. D3. The sequence goes on from NZ_AYTE01000004.1 coordinate 25,316, forward strand.
CGACGGCGTCTAACCTCGCAAGTTCTCCGATACAAGTGATGCCCCCAGCCATCGGCTGAGGGGCATCACTGCAGTGGTGGTTTCCAAAGCCCGACCATCCACGAAACAGTGGCATCGGGCGATTCCCAAGGCTTTGCGACTCGCACCACAACGGCCACGCCTTCATCGGCTCCCGTCGGCGCAATGCCTGGGTGACCGCACACAGGGCAATCCACCGGACCTGCACAGAGATCTGCGTCGACCAGGTCAGAGGCCGCGATGGTTTCTGTGATGAGCGGCTTTTGACATTGCGGACACTGCACCCGCTCTACCGAGACCGGGTCGGTGCGGAAGAGCTGAGACGTCGACACTGTCGGTTCAGTGGTGTCGAGGCGAAGCAGGTCTGCCCCGTCGCTGAACACGGTGACCGGGCCGTCTTCGCTTACGACAAAGACGATCGATTCCGGTACATCGTATGAAAACCTGGCCGCGGAGTTGTGACGCGTGCCTCGGTTGCTGTGCACGAACTTCTCTGCGTCGTCGCTATGTTTGAGAAACGCCTCTACGCCGCGGACAGTCCCGTCTCGGTTCACTATCGCCGCGCCATCCACCGAAGCCAACAGCGTTGCTAGTGCCTCGCGCCGTGCCGGTTCTTCCGCGCTGAGAGCAATCCCGGTCCGCCGAGCCGGTTTGCCGAGATGGGCGTCCAGACCGTCTGTAGGTTCCCGCGGAAGCCAGACCAGAGTGGCCCCGATATGACGGGCCGACAGAACGTGAAGACAGAAGTCGAGCAACCATCCGCCGACATACTCATCGCGAGTACCAGTCGTATGCATCAGGTGCATCCACCGCGTATGCGCATAGGTGCGCGAACGCCACACCATGTTCTCCCACAAGTACAGTCGTTCCCGTCCAAAGATCTTGATCACTCCGCTGGGGTGTCGTTGAACGACCCAACAGCCGTTCTCAACACAGAGAGTGATCAGATCGAGCTCATTTGACGTGTTGACGTGTGCGAGCCCGTGCCCCGCCATAGTTCGTACTACGAACGTCGACACGCCATTCGCCAACTCCCGCATCTCAGCTGATGGCGAACCAGCATCGGGGTCGGTCAACGTGTTGGGATTCTCAAACCGAGAATCTGAAGAAGACTGCGGCTCAAAAAGTTGCAGCTTCGTATGCCCAGACAAGCGAGGCTTCTCCACATCTACGGCGAAAATGATGGCCCCGTATGAGGGGGTCCTTCGCTCGTGCACCGGCGGATAGATCGCATGAAGCAACTCGTCAATCAGTGCATCGGTAAGTTGACCCACCTGATCGGGACGGATCCACCCTCGAGGAAGTGGCGCACCAGGATAAGGAGGGTCGCAAATGGTGCTCGGCTCAATCAGGGCGACATCTTCATCCCTCAGTTCGGAGATCAGACGGGCCCGACGCCTTTGCTGCTTCACCTCGTCCATACCTGCTGCTGTCTCCCAAATGGCTCTGAGTAATTGCACCGAACTTGAACACTATCGTCGCTGACCGTGTCCGTGGTGCTGTCCATCTTGGTCGGGTGGGCGGTGCTCGGGACGTTCGACGGCGACGGTGGCGTTGTGCTGCATGTGTTGTCGTGGGTGGTCGGCCGTGGCCTCCAGGACTGTCTTCGCGCGGCCGCTGCGGCGTTGGTCGCGTGCGTAGCGGGTGGCTTCGAGCATGTGCCCGCGCTGTGTCGCTGACACGAAATCGTCGGCGGTCAAAAACGGTGACTCTTCGACCATCGCCTTGGTCGGGTTGAGCATCAACGACCATCCGGGTGCGCGGCCGGCCTCGAGGAGACGTTGATCGGCGGCCTCGCGGGCGGCGATCGCTTCGGGGGTGTTCTGCGAGGCCTCGATGTCGATCCGGAGCTGTTGCATCTGCACCTGTTTGGCCTGCAACTCCCCCGCCTAAGCGAACACCGCATCCATGCGCGGTGACTGCACCTCGATCTCCCGTCGCCACCGATCGATTTCCCGGTCGATACCGCCGATCTTGTCGGGCATCCGCTCGAACGCATTCTCCAACCGCGTCGCCAACCCACTGGCGACGGCTGCGACGTTGTCCTGCGGATCCTCACCGAGCGCAGCCTGACGCGGCCACAACTGCTCCGGCTTCATAATGAATTGCGGCTGCCCTGGAACATCGAGCCACACCCACAACTCGTCGGTGCGGGCCAGCCTCGCCGCCTTGGCCACGACCCCGTTGCCGAACTCGGCCAGCTCCATCGACCGACCCATCCCCTGACCTTTGAGCGCAACGTGCACGGCCTGGGCGCGGTCGAGCAAGGCTCGGCTGCGATCGGGGCGCTCAGCGAACTCCTGGCCCTGCACGGTGAACGGTTTCCCACCGGCCGCCCACTGCTCATGCCCGGTAGTGAGGCGCTCGAGCTCCTCGCGCTCGACCTCGAGTTCGGGAATCCGCTTGTCGGCCTGGCGCACGATGCTGCGGGCATTGCGCCGTGAATCAGCGTGCGCACCCGAGAGGGCTTCGAGGTTTTTCACCTCGTCCTCCAGGTGCACCAACGTCATGAACCGCTCATCACCGGTCGCCGCCGCCTTGGTCGCCGCCGCCGCGGCCGCGATCGACTCGGCGTCGATGTCTTCGACCTCGGTCATGTTCGGATCCAGCTGACCGGACTTTGCCTGCTCGATGAACGCTGCCTTCGATTCGACCTTGCCCCACATCACTGTGTCGGTGGTCCCGGCTGTCACATACGACAGGATGCGGATGCGTTCGTTCTGGTTGCCCTGCCGAATGATCCGGCCCTCACGCTGTTCCAGATCGGCCGGCCGCCACGGCACATCCATGTGGTGCAGCGCGACCATCCGGTCCTGGACGTTCATGCCGGTGCCCATCTTCTTGGTCGACCCCAGCAGCACTGCGATCTGACCCGACCGTGCCCGCGCGGCCAGTTCCAACTTCTGTGACGGCGACTTCGCGTCGTGGATGAACGCGATCTTCTCCGCCGGGACCCCACGCTCGATGAGCCCTTCGCGCACCGCTTCGTACGCTGACCACCCACCGCCCGGTTGCGGGGTGCCCCGGTCGCAGAAGATCATCTGCAACCCGCCGGTGGTCGGTGAGACCGCCCCGGTCTCGGTGCGGTACTCGTTACCCGAGTTGTCGTGATAGATCTGCGCGACCTGCTCGGCGACCGCGTCGCTGCGGGTGTTCCCAGGATCCGGTCGCAGGTTCGCCAACCGGGGATCCAGGGCGACGTTGCGGCCATCGGAGAGCACCTTGAGGGTGTTGTCCAACTCCGGATGGCGGGGGTCGAGGTTGTCGAGGCGGTGTTCGAGATCGGCGATGAAGTCGGCCACCTCTTGGCCCGGTGTGGTCGTGATGATCTGCCGACCGTCATAGGTCGGCAGGTTCGCCGGCACCTGGGCTCGGGTGACCACATCGGTGTACTGCGCTGCCATCGCGAACATTTCACGGGGGTTGGCGAACGCCGACACCGTCGTCACCACCCGCAGCCGGGTACCGGTGGCATTGGTGATCGTCTCGGACTTGGTCGTGGTGAACGACGCCGCCCAATCGGTCACCGACCGCACCCCAGCTGTCTCGAGGACATCGGGGCGTAGGTACTGCTGCATCACCCACGCCTCGGACAGGCTGTTGGCGATCGGGGTGCCGGTGGCGAACGTGGCCACCCGCTCCGCGCCCGCCGGCAGATAGTGCCCCACCGCGCGGGCCTGGTCCTGCACCCGCTCACGCAGCAGGTCCAGCTTCATCGACAGGTCTTCGGCCTTCTGCGACCCGGTGTGGGCCAACGTGTCGATCGCACAGGTACGGGCCTTGTTCTTGTACTCGTGCGCCTCGTCGATGAACAGGTAGTCACACCCGGTCTGCTCAAACGTCACCCCGTCGTCTTTGCGGTCCTTGTCGAGCAACTTCTGCAGGCGATCATCCATCCGCTTCTTGGCGGTCTCGATCTTTTTGATCGTGGTCGGGTTCATCGAGTCCCGACCGCTCGACAGTTCCTCGCCGAGCTGGTCGATCTGGGCTTGCAGATAGTCGGTGCGCCGGTCTTCGCTGACGTTGATCAGCTCGAACACCGAACCGGGAACGATGACCATGTCCCAGTTGCTGGTCGCGGTCTGCGCGACGAACATCCGCCGATCCTGGGCGGACATGCCCTTGTTGCCCACCAGCACCTCAGCGGCCGGATACCACTGCTTGACCTCCCGACCGAACTGCTCGATCAGGTGGGTGGGCACCACAATCCACGGCTGGGCCACCACCCCGCGGCGTTTGAGCTCCATCGCGGCCATGAACATGGTGCCGGTCTTGCCCGCCCCGACCACATGGTCGAGCAGCACCGTGGACTCCGCAGCGATCCTGGCCACCGCATCACGTTGGTACGGGTGCGGGGAGAACGTCGGCGACAGCCCAGGCAGTTGCAGGAACCGGCCATCGTGTTTGGGCGGGACCCACGAGTTGAACCGGCGGTTCCACTCACCCACCAGCCGGTCACGGCGCTCATCATCGGACCACAACCACGACCGGAACTCCCCCACGATCTTCCGGGCCTGGACCTGCGCCAAAATCGTGGCCTGGGCATCAACCTCGGGTGCCCCGGTGTCTTCGCGAAGCTTCGCCGGGTTCTTCACCACGATCGGACGCTGGTTGAGCAACGCCTCGTACAACGCGACCGCGTCGACAGCCTTGTCCGGATGGGCATGATCAGCGCCGTAGTCAGTGCGCATCAGCGTCGTATTGCGCTGCCAGGACGGAACGTTGACGTCCCAGCCCTGTGAGGTGTGATCGACCGACACTTCCTCGGCGCCGAACACCTCACGCACAAACAAGGCGTAATCGGCCGGTTCGATCCACGTCGCACCCAACGTGACCGCACCGATCTGCGAGGGCTGTTTCGGCTCGGGAATCACCTCCGAGAGCGCTTCGGCGTACTCGGCCCACTCGGTGTTGCCCGGATCGTTCTCCGCGGCCGCCAACGCCCGTTCATGCTTGGCCAGGACGTTGCCCGACAGCGCCACCGCCGCCGGCACCAACAACCCGTTCTGGTCCGGGTCGGCGTACACCAGGCCGCGGATCTGCTCCCGTGCCTGCACCCGGCTCGTACCGAGCAGGTCAGCGACGCGTTCGAGGTCGATGGTCCCGGACTCGCCCAGCACGATCGACACCGCTTCCTCCGGCGACTGGGCCGAGGTCATCGATGCCAATTTGGTCACCACATCGCGCGAGAAGATCGCCGTCTTGGACACCTCCCCGGTCTCGGAGTCATAGCGCTCCAACGCCAACAACGTGGCCAGCGACGGGTCTTGGCGCAGCGCCTCGATGTGGGTTTGCCGCCGGATCGTCGGCGAGGCCTGCCACGCCTTCTCCTCCAGCTCACTGGCCACTGATTCGGGCAACGGGCCGGCGTAGGCGATGCCGTCCTGATCGGCGTTCTTCTCCCGCCACTTCTGCTCGGCGACAGCGAACTTCGCCTTCGCTTCGGCAGGAGTGCGGTCACGGCCACCGGTGATCTTGGCCCGGTTGATCGGACCATAGGCGGCCAGATAGCCGTCGTAGATGGTGCCCAGCTCCGCGCGCAGCGCCTCCCGGGTGTCGAAGTCAGCATCACCGCGCTGAGCGGCGATCGTCGCCTCCGACACATCACGCAACCGCAGCAGATGCCGGGTCTCGGTGCTCCGCGACCGTGGGATCTTCACCACCTCGCGGCCCTCGAGGCCTTGACGCACGAACTCCCCGGCCTCGGTGTCGTACTCGACCCGGCCGATCGGGGTGCGGTCGCCATACAACTCACGGGCCGTGGCCATCCCCGCGTCAAAGTCACTGGGCCGCACCACTCGCGGACGGGCAGTCAAACCCTTGCCCTGTTCCACAGCGGTGGCCACCTGACTCGACAGCACGGTGGACAGTTGCTGCGGAACCTGCGCGAGATCGCCGGCGACCACGGTGAGCTGGTTGTCGCGGTACATCCCGTTCTCGGCGCGGACCTCACCCAGAACCGCTTCGGGGTGCAGATCGAAGAACTGATTGAGCGCCACCAGCTGGCGCTCACCGCCCCGGCCATCGACCCATACCTGCCCCGAATGCAGCCAGTCGACCGTGGCCGGGTTCGGTACCTCGTCGCCGGGTTCGCGTTTGCGGAACACCAGCACATCGGTGACGACCTGTGTGGCGGCAACACGGGCAAAAGCGTTGGACGGCAACCGCACCGCGCCGACCAGGTCGGCCATGTCGTGGATCTCGCGGCGCGCTTTGTCGTCGGTGGAGTCCATCGTCCACGCCGAGGTGATCACCCCGACGTACCCGCCGGGTGCGGTCAGATGCAGGGACTTGATGACGAAGTGGTTGTGGATACGGTGCCGGCCGGGGTTGTGTACCGGGTCCGGGACCGAGAACGACCCGAACGGCACGTTGCCGATCGTGGCGGTGAAGCTGTGATCGGGGACGCGGGTCTGCTCGAAGCCCTCGTTGCGGACCTGGGCCTGCGGATAGAGCAGGTGCGCGATCCGGGCGGTCGTGGGGTCGAGCTCCACTCCCACCATCGTCGCCGACTCCGGGGCCAAACCGATGAAGTTGCCGCTGCCACAACCAGGTTCAAGGACCCGGCCACCTTCGAAACCGGCCTGCTCCAGCGCCGTCCACATCACCTGGGCGATCGCCGGATCGGTGTAGTGGGCATTGAGGGTCGATGCACGGGCCTCTCGGTATTCGCCCTCGGTCAGCAGGTCCGCGAGCTGGGCGCGTTCGGGCTCCCACTCCGGGCGCTGGTCATCGAAGATGTTCGGGCACCCACCCCACCCGGACCACGCCGAGAGGATCTGCTGCTCGCCGGGGCGGGCGTACCGACTTTCCTGGTCACAGGCTCGGGCCACCTCGAGGGCAGCGATGTTCGCCCGGGCCCGCGCCTTCTCCCCCGACGGCACCAACACCCCACCGAGGTGGGTGAACGGTACCGGCGGCACGAACACCGGCTCCACGGCCACCTCAGCGGCCACGGTGGGCTCTTCTGCCGCCGTCGGTGCCGGTGTCTCGGTGGGTTCGGGATCGGGTTCAAGACCAGCGATCTGATGGTTGGCTTTGACCCAGACGCGGGACCCATCGGGGCGGCGTGCTTCGCGGGCGCGGACTTTCGCCAGCTGCGAGACCGGCACACCCATCTCGCCGGGGGCCACCAACGGCAACGCCTCGACCTCGGACGGATCGGCCGGCAACGGGGTGCCGCCGGGATCGACTACCGCCGGATCGGTCGGGATCCGGAAATCGTCCAGAGACTCAAACAGCAGCCCCTGGGACGCTTCTAGCTGTTCTGCCGCCGCCGATCCCGGTACTGCGCCTGACGCTGTTCTGCTTCGGCCCGGCGTGCGGTCACGACCTGACCCAGCTCGGCTGCCAGCGGATCGCCCGGGCCGGTCGGCAGCGGCATCTGGTCCTCGCTGCGGGCCTGCAACAGACTCGCCGCGTACACCTGAAACCCGATCGACTCGGTCGGCCACACCTGTTCGGTCAGCTCCTCGATCTGCTGAGTCGGGTTGCTCGCCGCCGGAGTTGTCCACCGATCCATCGCCGGCAACGCTCGCATCGCCCGCTCCTCGGCCGCGTCCTGCTCGATCTGGGCTTGTTCGGCCTCCCTCAGCGCCCGGTCCTCCGGGTCCTGGTAGCCCTCCCACAGAGTCGCCAACGCGACCTCCTGCGCCGACAACCGGGCCTGATTGAACAGGTTGACCCGCTCCTGATGGTCCGCTGCCCGCCCCATCGACGCTTCCCACTCGGCGATCACCTGATGCTCGGTCGCCGCTGTCGTCTCCGCGATCGTCTGCTCGAGCTCCGCTGTCCGGTCGGTCACGAAGTCCTCGTAACTCGCCCGATCCATCTCGGCCAGCTCGGTCCGATACCGCTGGTGAACTGCCGCTTTGACCTCGCTCATTGTCTTCGCCTTCTGTCTGATTGTGCTGGGCAAATAGATCCAACTGGTCGCCACCGCGACCAGCAGAGTTACTGGTAGCCATGTTGGAGTACGCCTATTCAATTTGGTTGCAGAGTGCTCCCAGCATCGAACAGCTATGGCGAACAAGCAACCACTCGCCCAGGTGTAGCTCCCTCAGCACCTCCCCCACAAACCCTGCCCGGACGCCTTCGCATCACTCTCATCCGAACGAAACTCGTTGCGGTAGAGATAATCCTGACCCTGATAGGTGTACTCGCGGGCCGCTCCCACAGCCAGCAAACGCCGCGACAGCAACGACCCGTCCGGCAGCCACACATGCGCCAGCCGTCGGCCATACCGATCTTCCTCACCGGCCACCGGATCAGACTCCAACCGCACGACCTGCCCATCAGCGAGTGCGGCGGTCATCTCTGCGGCTTCGGGCCCAAAACACTCAGCCTCGTCTCGATCGGGCGGATGACTGACTTCGGGGGTATCAATACCGATCACTCGCACCCGACGCTCGTTGTCATTGGGCATCTGCACCTGCAGGGTGTCCCCATCAATCACCCGTAAGACCTGCACAGGTAGAGCGGTCTGGACACCGCCTGTGGGGTTGCGGACTCGGATGTCGGTGTCAGGTTCGCTGCACCCTGCGACCACAAAACCCAGACACACCAACGCCGCTACGCCCCGAAAGCGCAGCGGCACAACCCCACCCATCCTCATCACACCTCCACAACGAGATACTCCACCGGAATACCGTCGAACTCGTACTCTCGCTGTTCCGGGAGGTCGTCAGGATGTGATGGGGTGAGGTTCATGAATTGGCCTGGCACCAGCGGCTTTCTACTGGCGACGCGGGCTGTAGCGCCGTCTGCGAACTCCACTACGTAGATGGTGTGTCCATCAGTAGTGGGGACGGGGTCTGTGTTGCTAACCATGGGTAGCGGCATGAGGGTGGTCCTTTCGTTGGGTGCAAGGCGGTAGCTGAAATAGCGATCAAATGAATCCCCAGGCGTTGGTCATTCCACGTCTCGGTTAACGACTAACGCTGTGCCCTCGCTGTCCGGCTCGGGCTCCTGCTGCTCCAGCAGGAGTACAAACGAACCAGGAAATTGCCAACCGGTCACCGGGACGTGCGTGGTCGCACCATTGACGAACTGCACGCTCTGCTCCGATCGCCCGTCAGCACCCTCTCGCACTGGGTCCCTGGTGATCATCGGCAGTGTCATCGTCCGGCTGCGGCGACCTGCGTTGCCACCGGCGTCGCTGCGCAAAGTGCGGCTGTGCCGGATAGACCATCCCACCGCTAGGACCACCAGGACCACGGGCGGGGTGGTCCAAGTCCAAGTCCAGGTTTCGTTCCAGGGCCCGGCCACCGTTGCGTTGAACAGGGCGTGAGCAACGATCAAGCCGGCGAGCGATCCCAGCGCCGCATAGGCCAGTACTGCTACTGCTCCCCAACCCATCGCCAGCACACACCATTGCCACCCTTGATACATATGCAGCCCGCCCCGCAGCACCGCCGAAAGGACAATCAGGGGCACCAGAAGTGATCGATGAACGATCACGGAAATCAGAACGGGTAGTGCTGAGAAAAGTGGTTCTTCCCAAAAGCCCGCCGCGACACCTGCAACGAGTTCCCACCCAGGCCCTCCTGTTTCATCCGCCGAGGACGACCTTCCCAACCAGCCAAGATGGTAGAGCGCGATTTGCACTCCACTACTGACCGCCATCGCCACTCCGAAGGCGGCGAAAGCGGCGACGGTGCGACTAACTGCCGGCGTCTGCCACTGAGGACGGCCGAAACGTTCTTTGACACCAAGCGGCGGCAACGAAGCACAGCAGGACCGGTAAATCTGTCGTCGAACCACCCACAGGCCAGCCGTCGCGAACACTCCGAACATTGCGAACACTATCGCCGAACTGGCTGATTCACTGGTGGTTTCGTCAGTAGCGGAGGAATGATGGGCGCTCTCTGACAAGCCAGTGACACTGTCGTAGACCTTCAACAGCATGACCAACCCTGCAAGACCGACTGCTACAAGAGCCGCGATCATTACCTGCCGTGCACCGGACGTTGTCGGCCATAACGCCTGAATCCCGGGCCGCACCACTACCTGCCCGTCGCCAGGTACTTGGTTAGCTGTCGTCATCGTGTCTGCCTGTCGTCACAGTTCTCCTCGCCGGTCACGTGTTCGGCGCGGGGTGGTGGGCGTTCGGGTCGAACGGGAAGTCGGGATGCTCAGACCATAAGAACGCCAGGGACATGAGCTGCTGGTCGTTGGCCGTCTCGACGAACGAGTACAGAACACTGGCCTGACTGAATGCTTGAAGAGGGCTGAAGCGGTCGATGAGCTCGGTCACCGGTGTTTGTTCGAGTTCTCCTCGGGGATCGTCTTTGTGGCGTACTGCCAGTGCGCCGTCAGTTCGCCGGCCCCACGTCCACAGTTGGAGCAGACCGTCGGGTTCGTTGTCCTCAGCGAAGGCCTTGTTGGCGGCCCTGGCCAGCGCGGTTTGTTCGCGTAAGCGATCTTTGATGAACGCAGCAACGTCGGTCATGTGTTCTCCCCTCCCCTGGAGTGCGTGTGTGGCGATGTCAGATGTCGAACAGTCCTGGTTGCGCGGTGGCGGCCTGGGCGTCGGTGCGGGCGATGTAGGTGTCCATCCATTGCCGGATCTCGCCGGTGCTGACCTCGAACATGTCAGAGAGCGCCGACAGTGAGTGCCCGTGGTCGTGGTGCAACTCGTAGACCAGCTGCTCACGGTATTCGGGGGTTTCGTGCTCGTACAGGGTGTTATCGCTGGTGGTCATTGAACGGCACCTTCGTCGGTGAGGCCACCTGCTCGGACGGCAGCGAGGCGGTCTCGTAGGTCGCGGGCGTGGCGGCCGTGGGTGGCCATGTACTCGAAAAGGTCGTCTTCGGGCAAGGTTTCAGCGGCGGTGATCAGTCCTTCGCCTGCGGTCCGGTACAGACGCCGATAGGCAAGGGCGAGGACTTCAGCGGCATACGCGGGCGCTTGGACTCCGGTGATCTCGGGACCTTGCGCCCAGGGGTTGGCGGCGGTGGCGGTGTCGGCGACGTAGCTGAGCAGCATCGTGAGCTGAGAGGCAGTGTGTGCTTGGCCTCGTCGGCGCAGCTCCCCGAGCACAGCCACAGCGGTATGAGGGCTTTCGTCGCCGCCGTGGGTGAGGATCTGGCGGATGATGCCGAACACCTCAGCGGCGGCCGAACCGTAAAAGTCAGAGGCTCGCACGTGATCGGTGGCGGCCAGTGCGGTGGGCCGGTCGGCCCACATCAATGCGCACAGGAAGAACGATTCGGCTTGTTCAGCGGGATCTCGGTCCTCGACCAGCTCCGGGCCGGGCGGGTTCCCGCTGTAGAGGTCCAACACCTGCGCTGAGCGCTCGGGCTCCTGGTCGTCTGCTGGTGTGCTCATCGTCGTTCTCCCCCGTGGTTGATGTCGCGCGTGGTCAGTCGGTGGTGCTCGCGGTGAGGGCTTCGATGGCCCACTGCTGGCACTGACCTGCGAGGTCTTCCAACTCCGCAGCATGCCCGGTGTCCCCCTCAGCCCGGGCACGTTCGGCACCAACCCAATAGCGGGCGGCGCGCTGTTCGTACTGGGCGTGCAACCGGGCCTGTTGCGCCCGGTCCTCTTCGTCGTCAACGGCCGGAGTATTGGGGCAGCCGGGCCCGTGGGGATCGCTGAAGTGCTCGCCGCACACGGGGCAGCAATCGTCGGTGTCGGGAAGGGTGGTTGTGGTGGCTGTAGTCATCTCTGGTGTCCTCAGTTCTGGTGTATTTGGTGATTGCGGTTGGCGATGAAAGGTGGCTCAGACGACGATGGTGTTGCCCTCGGAGTCGACGTCGAAGTACAGGTAGTCGCCGGGGTACTCCTGGTTGACGCACTGGGCGTGCGGGTTGTTGTTGGCGGGGCAGCTGTAGTCGCCGCACCCGCAGAACGGGCCTGCGTAGTAGTTCGTCGCGGCGCCGTGGTCCTCGTTGACCATGCGCTCTTCGCGTTCGGCATCGATGGTGTGTGTGGTGGTCATGATTGTTGGTCCTTTCAGGCGGCGGTCTGGGTCAGGGCTTTGATGCGCTCGGGGCGAAAACCGGACCAGTTCTGTTCTCCAGCAACAACAACGGGCGCTTGCAGGTGGCCCAGGCTCATCACGTAGTCGCGGGCGTCGTTGTCGGTGGTGATGTCCACGACCTCGTAGGCGATCCCAGCTTTGTCCAGCGCCCGGTAGGTGGCGTTGCATTGGACGCACGCTGGTTTGGTGTAGACGGTGATGGCGGTTGCAGTCATTGGTTTCGGCCTCTCGGTGTCGGTGCGACTGAGTCTTGGTCTGTCTCTTTGTTCTATTCTAGCGTGAATTACGTTGCTACACAACACATTTGAGTAACGTTCTTGCAGATCAGAGCGTGTTTCACAGCTTCCATTTCCTGTTACATGCCGCTCTCGTGGGCGGTGGGGTGTGGGTCCAGTTGTTCGGCGAAAGAACTGCCGCGAAATAAGCGCAGCGCGTGGCTGTGGTTTCGGCGGGCTGCTTGACGCTCACCCCACCGCTTCGAGACACTCACGGCCCAGGAAATGCGCCCCACCGCCGCCTGGGTGTCAAAGCCGTTCGCAGTCCTCGCATTTCCATCCGCGACGGGTCAATGCGCAGGTTCCGCTCTGGCCGCATCCGCCGCAGCTCACGCTCACCTCCCGCGATCCGGCCAACAGCTCGGCCATCTCCCGGTCGATGATTCCGGTGTCGGCGAAGGCCTCTTGGCACCACCGGCAGTACCTCGAGGTCTCGTCGTGCGACACCGGCCGCACGCACCCGGGAAACCGGCACACATCAGTGTCGGCGGCAACAAAGAAGTCCTGTGCTCCATGGCTTTTCGTTGTAGACATGCCGTTACTATACCTGGTATAGTAGTCGTATGGGAAGAACCTCCGGAACACTGAGCAAAGATCAGCGCTGGCTCTGCTACGCCGTCGGCGGCTGGCAGATGCTCGACTGCCTCATCGACCCTGCGACCGGGATCTCCCGCCTGATGCAGTCGATGGCAGGATCGTCCAACGGTCAGCGCGACGGCGAGGGACCGGACTGGCTGCGCGAGGGCTTTCGATGCGCGTACGGAACCATCGCCTCGGGCATGTCCTACAGTCGCGCTCGCCAGGGCTCAGTCGTGGTCACCACCGCCGAGCTGGCCGCCTTCGCCGCCACCCTGCCCGCTGACCTGATCGCCCAGATGAAGCACTGCCGCCACCGCTACCAGTCGGTGCTGGTGGCCCGGTGGGACTGGTGCAACTGCGGGCGTGACTGTGGCCGCGCCACCCACTACACCCCCGAGCAGTACCAGGAAGAAAAAGAGTTGTTCTTCCACACCCTCAGTGAGGAAAAACGGCTGCTCCGCATCGCTTTCGCGATCGACGCCATGGCCGAACCCGATGACCTGTTCGACCTGCTCGCCCTCACCGATCACTGATCGAAAGGACTACCTCTCATGGCCAGTTACAGCGTCTACTTCCACGACGGCACCTACATCAGCGACATGACCGTCATCGATGCCGCCGAAGCCGCCCGACGAGGCGAAGGCGGCAGCGGCAAGCAAGTCGTTGGCGTCATCGACACCGACCTGTTCGGAATCGACTGCGGCAGTGACGCCGCCCGCGCCATCCGCCTGGCCATGCTCGGAGGCGACAACTGATGACCATCCAACTCGATCTGTTCGCCATGGCCGCAGCCGACGAACAAGCCGAACGCGAAACTCACGGCATCCCCACCCTGTACGCCTTCGAGTCTGACGATCTGGCCGACTACGACCGCGTGTTTGACCAGTGGCAACAGGATTGGGGTCGCTTCAACTCCATCGCTCAGTCCCATGCCTGGCGGTTCGCCATCAGCGACTCGTTCTACCGTCCCCGCCCACTGAGCGGATGCCAGCCAGTGATCATGCACGCCAGCACCAGCTGCCACCACCATCGCTGGACCGAACGATGTATGTGCGTCGGTGCCTACAACAGTCCGTTCCGCGCCCGCTGCCGCGGCTGCACCTGGCGCTCGGAGCTGGTGGCCACCGAAACCGACGCCGTCCTCGCTGCCCTAGACCACACCCACCCCGGCTGGCGGCAAAGCCCCATCGTCGGATCACGCCCCTTCGACGGCACCAAGAAGCAACAACGGTGGGACGACGAAGTCGCCGGCCTCTACGGCGATCGCCCCGACGGCTGGCCCATCATCACCGCCCGCCCAGGCGACGGCGACCGGGCCGTTCCCGGCCGCTCCCCCTGGGGCGGCTACGACATCGATGCCCGATCACTCACCCCACCAGCCTGACCAAGGAGACCATCGTGGACTACTTCCAAGCCCCCGCCATCGCCACGCTCACACTCCCCCAGACCCACGCCAAGGTCATCGCTACCGGAGAGCAATTCATCCTCTGGTGGACCGACTGCGGGCCAGTGCCCAACGAATGGGCCGAAACCCACCCCGACCTCGGAGTCGCACTCACCCGCCTCGCCGTCCTGCACCACTGCGTCACCAACGATGAAGGCTTCGCCCATCCCAACCCCGACGACTTCACAGACCTCGCCGCAGCGTTCCTCGCATCGGCCATCACCGGGCCTGCACCGACCCCGTGATGTCAGGGGCCCATGTGACACTAGAAATCTCTGCAACCACACAACAGAATCAGCACCGGGGGGAACCAATGCTGACCGCACTCACCAGCACCATCGAACCAACGCCCATCATGATGGCCACGAACACCGCTACCAACATCGTCGTCTATCTGCTCCTCGCCGCGGCCATCGGCTTTGCGCTCGTCGGGGCCACGCTCGTGCCAAGAAAACCCGACGCCACCCAACGCCATGACCTGTACGGACACTGCATGGCCAGCGCCACAATATTCGTGACCGTTGCCTTTGGCACTCGCATCATCGCCTGGACTGCCGGAGCCGACCTAGAGCCCTTCGCGCTCGGACAGACGGCTTGGCTCATGCTCGGGCTTGCTGCAAGTCTGACCGCCGTCAACGCGATGAGCTGGTACCTGTCACTTCCCCTGCCCGGCGCACACCCCGCACAGGACAACAACATTCAGCCCCGGCCCCAGGATCCGCGATGACACCTCCAAAGACCGTCGGAGAGGCGGCCTACCGACTGCGAAACTATGTGGCATCAGCAGCTGCGCTCACCGGTTTGGCAGCGATGAGTCTGGCACTTCTCTTCTACTACGACTCAGCGCCCGAGCCCATGAGGGTCTGGTGCACAGGGCTTTTGGTCGGCCTGACCCCATCATTCGTCGTGCTCGCCGGGACCGCGCTGTGGTTGGCGATTGACATCCGCCGATGGGGGCGCTCCGCCGGATTCGAAAGGAACAACTGATGCCGTCCAGCCGCCGCGTCACCCTTCACCCACTCCCACCAGCCAAACGCGACACCACATTCATCGGTGCCGTCCTGACCATCGCTGGCGGTGTACTGCTCCAAATCGCGATCATCATCCACCACACCACCCTGGGAAACATCGCCGTCACCGCAGCAGCGATAGGCCTGATCACCATGGCCATCGGCTCCCTGCTGTCCCGGCGAACACCCCACCGCACCACCGACAAAAGAGCCACCATCACCGCAGCCCTGACCGGGGTAGCCCTAGTCATCGTTGCGGTCATCCTCGCGATGACCACACCACTGGTCGGCGTCGCGTTCATTATCGGAGGCATCGCCGCACCCCTGATCAACCTCAGCGAGTACATCACTCGAGATAGGACAGCCGTCTGATGCCAGAGAACATCGATTCAGCACTGCTCTTCGTCTTCTACGCAATCCTGTTTGTCGGGTCGCTACTCGGCGTCACCACCGCCGGAATAGGCCTGCTCGGACCCAGCTTCATAGGGCTCGAACGCCGGTACGCATTCCGTAACGGAACTGTCGTCACCGTCGGCCTTCTCGTCGTCGGCCTGGTGAACCAGTTCATCGCCGCCACCCTCAACAACGACCTCTCCGTCGTCGGCTACATACTGCTTGGCGTCCTCGCCGTCGCCTTGCTCACCAACGCGATCGGATGGCTGATCTGCACCCGGACACCCGCCAGAAGCAACCCCCGACGGGAGCAGACGGCATGATCCTGGAACTGTTGATCTGCGGTGCAACATTGCTGTCCGCAACGCCATTCATTTTTGTCTACCGCCGCGTGTGGCACATGGCCGGCGGTCAAACACCCCCACCAGTCCTCCGCGGCGGACACCGCCACTCGCACAAGGCGAACCGATGACCGACGAGACGCTCCTGACGATCCTCTACCTCATCAGCGCGCTCACCATCCTCGCCAGCGTCGGACTCCTCGAAACCGCCAAACGCAGGGACCGGAAATGGTGGAACCACGCCGCCACCGCGGACCCCAACAACCCGAACACGGCCACCCTAGCCACCACCCTGCTGCGCATCATCGACCTCGCGCACTACGCCTGGTGTCCAGCCGCCCTCGGCGCCGCCGCCGGCCTCGCCGCCATCTGGATCTCAGCCACACCCACCCAAATGGCCGGAGCAGTCGTACTCACCCTCGCCGCGATCGCCACCGCCAGCTACACCTACACAGCCCGCGAACGCATCACCGACCGAACCCGCAAGCCCTACACACGATGACGACCAACGAACGCGCAGTAGAACTCCTCGCCGCGTCCCGCCCACGCCGAGCCCTCACCCTCGACACCATGGTCGGCCTGGTCTCCAGGCTCGACCATCCCCTCACCATCAACCAATCCTCGGCCGTCAAAGCCGCCTACCAACGCGCCCTACGCAGCGCAGCCCCCACGCTTGGCGACCTCGCACAGGAACTGCGCCGGTCACCGAGCACTAGCCCGGTATAGTCCCGGCAATGGCCGACTCCATCAAAGACACCGAACTCGCAGCACTACGCGAAACCGTCAAGAAACTGGACGAGGCAAAAAGAACCGTCAACGAGCTACTCACACAACGCGATATCCATCTCCTGGCCGCCAAAAAGGCCGGCGCCTCCTGGAAAGAACTCCAGCAAGACGGCGACCTCACCCCAGGTGGACTCCGTAAGGTACTTCAACGTCACAACTTGCTCTGAACGGTGCTGCGGCCGTATCTACTGACGCTTCGGAGCCCCCTGCACTCTCGATCCAGCAAGCCCCGCGTCGCGTGCGGTACACCGCGTTAGGGATCCGGCGGGACTTAACGCGTTAGCAGCTGGTGATTGTCCGACTCGCCTCGAACGTCGTCGGGAACCTGAAGTGATCGCCTCCAGGCCCGCAAGATGTTATAGGTGCTCGCCGGAGCTGTGATGGGTCGCGGGAGGCTTGATGTCGCGGTAGCTCTGTTGTTCGGGTTAGAAGCGGCGGAAAATGCCGTCGTCGTCTGCGCTCTCGACGAACTCAATGAAGTCCATGTTGGCGAGTGAGAGGTTGTTCTCGATGGACCACATTGCGGACGGGATGACGCGGACGGTTTGTCCGTGTTCTTCTGGGTACTCGGTGCCGCTGATGTCGATGGCGAGGATGGGGTGTTCGGGGTTGGTGAGTGTTTCACGGTCGACGATGAAGACGTAATACGGTGGCGGCTCTCCGATTTCGGCGAGGAGTTCGGCGACGGTGATGCCGTCCCATGATGGGTCGTTGACGGGCGTGAGGTCAGCCATGAAGCCGTCGGGCGCTTGGGGTGCTTGGGCTGCTGCGACTACTTGGTTCCAGGCGCCGTCGTCGGTGTAGTCGGTGCGGATGAGTGCTGATTCTTCGGGGAGCTTGGGTCTGGTCATGGCTACAGATTAGGACGCAGACCGCTGTGACTAGATGTGTCCAGCATCCGCGTAACGAACAATACCGATTCAGTAAACCGCGGGCCGATTGAGCACTAACACAAATAACCTCACAGATCTACTGTTCTCGTTAATCCTTTGCTAAATCCCGTCAAATTCTAGCCGTCGCGAATGCCCGTTGCCCGCGCTATTCGATGGCACGCAGCGCTCCACCTGCGAATATAGTCCCGCCAGTTGCTAATGTTTGAATATGCAAACTGTGATCAGTAGTAGTTAACTACGAGTGCTCGGGTAGTTCGTACAAAGGACGCGCGTACAGATGATTTTTTGGTCGAATGAGTACCTCGGCTAAATTTCGCGCAACGAGGGGCATACGCAATGAAATCGAGTTGGCTACGACGGAATTTCGTGCGATTTATCGTTGTGGTGTGCGCAACGCTTGGCGTAGGAATCACTACAGCCATTCCTGCTCAAGCCGCCTGGCCGATTGGAGGAGCGATCCTCACCGAGTACAACCAGCGGGGAGGATACGGATTCTTTGGCCCTTCGACGAGTCCAGAGTCGCCCGCAGAGCAAGAGGGACGTTATCAAACGTTCAACAACACGAACCAGTCGATATATTGGAAAGCGTCGGTCGCGAACGGTAAAGCCAACCAAATAGGCGGCTACATTCGAGGTAAGTACGGGTCATTGGATTGGGAACGCAGCTACCTGGGTTTCCCCACCACTCATGAGCTCGCTGGGGCCAAGCCCGGCCGTTACAATTTATTTCAATTCGGCGGAATCTACTGGCCGCAGGGTGCCACCGACGCATTTGCAGTCAAATTCGACAGCGAAATATACAGGACGTGGGCTGACAACACCTGGGAACACGGCACGTATGGCTATCCAGTAAGCGACGAATACAATTTTGACGGTGGACGGCGGCAGGACTTCCAAGGCGGGTCGATCGTCTGGAAACCCGATGGCTTTGCGGAGGACTACGAGGGCGACGGAACCGTCGACTACGCAGCCGATTGCGAGCAGAACACGACCTGCGGATTCGACGCGCGGGGTGTAACAGTCGGTTCTCAAAAACTTGGGACACCGCCCCCAGGTGGAGGGCTTTTCCCTGGGGTACCAGGTGGCCGTTCCGCAGCACCCGCAGAAGAGTGCTCCACCTCCACAACCCCAGCGTCCGAACCAAGCAGCCCAGCCTCGGACGACAACGCGGCTCCCAATGGCCCGTCCACACCAGCTGGCAGCGAGCCGACGACCCCATCGAACACGACGACGCCCAGCGAAACGACCGCGCCAGCCGATACGTCACGGGGGCCACTGCTCCCATCGCAAGCCGACACAACCACTAGCGTCCCGAGCTCCTCAGAAAGCTTGACGCCTGCACCAACGACATCGGAATCTGCACCCGCGTTGCCCAGTCAGGAAAATAGTGTAGTGACATGGTGCCGCGGTGAGGCCGAGAGCGACGCCCCGCCATCAGCAAACCGGGCACCGGAAACCTCGATGTGCGCCATGCGCCTGAATAGTTGGTACGCCTCACGCCGAGACGGCTGCTACGTGAAGAAAAACACGGCGTTTATCGCGAGGAATACGCAGCTTCAGGAAATTGGCCGCATCGAAGGTATCGAGTCAATGAGCGTCAACCCCGAGGGCTACACATCCACCGAGTTCGTTGGTAAGTACAGCTTTGAAGTCACGAAGATCGAGAACTTCTTGACCTCAGCGTTGTCTGTAGAGTCTACGTGCGCAATCAGATTCGGTGGCACAGGACCATGCGACGGCGCTGCACAATCGGTCAACGATGTCTTCCTGACTGTGGGTACCGTGGTCAACCTCGAGTCGCCGCACAGCATCAATGTGGGCGCTCCCGCAGCCGGGCAAATAAAGTTCGGTCAAGTTCGGTTCACCATCCAAGTAATCGCCACGGTGCCGCCCACAGATGGGCCATCACCCGGTCCATACCGGCAGGAACTGCAGACTTCGCGGGTGCGATGCGACTCGGCTCCCCAAATGCGCAACACTCGCGGTTGCGTGATTGCGGACACGATTCCAGTCTGGGATCTGACCAGTGAGTCCAATCTCAACGAATATCGCGATCACGTCGCCTTCGGCCAACAGTCCGGCCTGCCTGGCGGATCCAATCTGGCAGGGGACGGAGCGACCTTGAGCCGCACAACCGACGGCACGATAATCACGAGCAACCGGCGAAACACGTGTGGCAAAGTGACCGCCGGACCGACCGGTCGACCCGCCGGTAAGAGCTGCGACGAATACCCCATGGCAGCTACCAACGAAGGTGGCACGGCGCCCGCTCGAACATTCCCTCAATGCGGAATCCCCAATAGGGAGAATAGGCCGGTACTCTCCACTCCGAATCCAGAAAACCTGGGAGGAGGCTCCAGTATGCCTCATCAATCGGGGACAGAACTCGCGAGCTGGCTCGCTACAGTCCTGGTTCTTTACCAAATCCCGGATACTCAATGGTGACCAGTTCCTCGTGCGACCGCATTAGAACGCAGAACTAATGTCAAATGTGCACGTGCATGGCACCGGGACATGCACCATATGGTTTCAATGTTTGCCCGACGACATCCACCGAAGCGAGCTCTTGGATGCCGCCGGAACAATCAAACGCAAAAATAAGATGAAAGACCTCAAGGCATCGCTTGGACCCGGCAACCCGGTACTAGCACAGTTCGATGAGATCACGCCCCCTCAAGGACCCCGGTTCGTCCTGGTGCACTTTGACGGTGCCGGCCCTGTCGACATCCGAATCCGAACGCACAATGCCGAACCACCGATAGAGGTCGAGGACTGGGAGACGATCGAACAGGTCGGGGCCGAGTTCGGCGAGCTCGAGAACACCGCCCAGCTTGACGATTCGAACACGAAAGACACCCCCCCAGACCTCGACACGTTGATGAAGCAGATCCCCCCCGGGTGGAATATGATCCGCGCCCACCGCCGGAGATCTCATACCCCAGAGTCGGGCAGCGACGTCCTCATCGATATCTGGCCCATCGCTGGCCCATCTGGTCAGAAACACATCAAACATCAACCCGTCGTACCCGAAAACCCAAAGGTGCCACCCCGCGCTGACGAATACCAACAATGGGTACGGATCACCCGTTGCCTCCGCCGTGCCGGTGCAGCGTCAATTGCCGATCGGGCCATGGGCCAGCCTGCCGTCATCGCCGAGTCCGTCATTTCGGCCCTCAAAAATGCCGGGCTAAATCCACGCGAAACACCGACACAATGGTTTCATATCCTCACCCAATACCCCGATCACCGATGGGCTGACCTCCTCCCCGACTACCGGCTACTGACCGTTGAGCAAGCCTTGAAGACCCGGGAACAAGCCCTCCGCATATCGCCGAAAACTCACGACTACCCCCGCGCCGCCGGCGAACCGACGCAAACCTACATCCCTGAATACATTCCCATTGCCGAAAACGCTACCCACATCCTTATCTACGACTCTCGGCACGGCGACAAACATGGTTTAATCAGAGAATTTGACAAAATCAGTGGAGTCAAGACAAAACCTGAGTGGAAGAATCTGGTCTACCTTCTCGGAGCCCTCGCCTTCGCTCTCGAAAATCGCACACCTTTTCGGGGGTTTACGCCGCAGCTGACCGACAGAAACCTTAGATGGCAGCCAAAATAGATCAGATTTTGCAGGCGGATACCCTGACGATACTAATCTCTGCATCCGGTTGTGGCGTTAGTTCTGGTCCCGTGATTTCGCGTAGATATTGGGGATACCACTCCAACAATTAACGCGCGATGAAGACCTATCTCACGATAGGAAAACTCAACGCAATGGAGATCAAATGAAGAAAATGGCCAGGTTGATACGATGCGCAAGTGCAAGCGCAGCGGCGGTTTCGATCGCACTGATCGTCGGGATGGGCGATGCGTCAGCGGCGACCAAGGTCGGCTGGGTGGGACCCACCCCCCGGGCGAGGGTAATCAGCTGTACCTCACCACATCCACGATTAATAACGCCCCCCTACAGGCCTCGAGTCGGATCTACACAGCCTTCGGGAACTCTGTGCCGGGCGGATATATGGGTGTCCAGGCCCGACTTTTTAAGTCCGGCGTTCTCTGTCAGATCACAGGTTGGGTGTACAACCCGTTGTCCACCAACACTCTGACAACGAACACCAACGGCAATTGCGGTAGTGGTTCCTACAACAGCCATGGATTCGTCCAATATTGGACGGGCGCCGAATACGGTCAGTTCCTTACTTTCCCCACCGATCCACTTGACTTTTCGGCGCCGGCACTACGAAGCGCTGGCACCGTTCCGCAGACAGAAATCACTACCAACTCCAAGGGTCAAAGCCTGGGATCTGCCGAGAACGCCCGCACCGAGGACGAACAACCCGATCTGATCGCCGCCTACGGCACTCAAGGCGAGACGGGCTACCTCAAGAAGACCGATCTCATAACGAAAGCGGTGTCCCCCGCTGAGGCCGTCGCCCACAGCGATTCAGCGCCACGAACCGTGCCCCTTTATGCCGCTGATGGAACCACTACGGTGGGGTCCTTCACGATCAAGTAGACACAATTCGCCGCAGCGTCGGACGTCTACGTCTGACGTCCGACGCTGTGCTTATCGCTAACTTCGCGCGGGAAGAGAAGCTGCAGAGTTACACCCCGGGAAACCACCCCTGTCCGCTCGCCCTGCGAGTCAACAACCCCGACGGCTGACCTGACCATGGTCGGTCCCCAAGAGGCCCGCTTTCTACGCGCGTTCCATAAACGTTCGTTTTTGGGACGGCACTTCAACGGGACGCCGTACTGGGGCTACCTGCGTACCAAAACTCATGTCGCATACCTATGGCTCAAACCATGCCATGTCGTCGAGTTATGGAACCCCTCGAGCCTGGGCGAGCTATTCGGGTCCGCCAGGGGGCGACTGCCGAGCAGACCGCGCATACGCGAAGCGACGCTTTGACGGGCCGCCGGCTGATCCTCGGTGTGAATCGACGCCACCAGCGGAGCGACCACCGTCCGACCTCCCGAACGCTACTTTGCTCCAACCCGAACCGCGCCCAAGCAGCGATCAGCGACGCCGAGGCGCTCGGCCTTGAACTGACGGTGATCGTGCGATGATCAGCACACGCTGCGAGTGCGCGTCGTCTTTACCGCGGTAAAGACGACGCACCAGCCCATTTCATTCGTCACGTGACAGGGCGGACACCAACTCTTCGATCTGCTCTGCCGAGAACACATCACGCACCGCCGCCGCCAGCGACGCAGGATCTGTGCGTAGTCGCCGAAGCGCACGAACAGCAGCTTTCAGGGACGGCGGTTCGGCAGGTGCAGGCGCGGGTTTGCCCCCCTCGTCGCCTTTCCGTTGCTGTTCACGCTCCTGGGCGGCCTGCCAAGCGGCTACTTGTTCCGCTCGGGGCACCGTGGCCAGCGACCGCGCATCTCGTAACGCAAGTTCGCCGGCCCGCAACGACTCCTGGAGTTTGGGCGCGAGCTTGAGCAGAGCACGGCGTTGTGAGACCCAGCCTTCGCTCCTACCAAGCCGCTTGGCAGCGACACCTGCTCCTCCGAGCTCGGTAACCATCAATTCGACTGCATGTGCCTCTTCGAGGACATCGAAGTCTTCTCGGTCGATGTTTTCCACGACCGCCGCCCACAGGATTGTCTCCCGGTCGACGGCCAGACCGTCGCGAATCACGATATCCAGCCCTTCGCGGCCGAACTTGTGCGCGGCAGCCAGCCTGCGACACCCGTTGACCACGACCCATTTGGCCTGCTCGAGGTGCTGCTCGTCCTCCGGCCACAGTCCAAGCCAGGCTGCCCGGCTGACAACGCTGCCGGGCTGGAGTTGTCGAAACTTGATCGACTCCAGGTCGTCAAGGTTTCGTAACCCCGATCTAGGATTTCGAGGATTGGCGACGAGCTGAGTCAGCGGAACATTCGAACGAAAGAGGCCGTCAAGTCGAGCGGTCGAATCGACAGTGGATTTGCTCCCAACAGACGTAGCCAGGCTTGCCAGGTCAACCCGTCCTCCCTTGCGGGCCACTACCGAATCCCCACTTCGAGCTCTAAGCACAGGCGTTGGAAATCCTCACGAGCCTGTAGACCGACGCGATTCGCC
The DNA here is from genome assembly GCF_000506245.1 of Williamsia sp. D3. Lineage (NCBI taxonomy): Bacteria > Bacillati > Actinomycetota > Actinomycetes > Mycobacteriales > Nocardiaceae > Williamsia > Williamsia sp. D3. Next base: position 49,118 of record NZ_AYTE01000004.1, read on the forward strand.
GCGTATTCGGTAACGACCTTGCCTTCCGCTGCGGCCCGCGAGTGCATTTTGTAGCGACGCACAACGGTGTTCGCCAACGGCCACCCTTGAGACCTGACGAACGCCTGGGTCTGTTCAAGATCAGTCCTGCTGTCACGCGGATCCCAGTTGTTAATGACCACAATGAACGGAATACCTCTCGGCTGAAGGACTTTCAAGATCGTTCTCGCGGTCGGATCGAAGGCCAGCGGTTCGGGGACGATTGGCACTATCACCAAGTCAGCCGAGGACAACACCGCTTCGAGCGCATCTCCGGAGTTACCGTTCTCGGTACCCCCGGGTGTATCGCCAATCCAGCCGGGGGTGTCGACGACAACGTGCTCAACTCCAGGAAGGTTTCTCAGGCCCCGGAGAACATCTGCATTGTCATGAGCCTGGGCGATCCGGAAGGGAAGTTCGTTAACGCGCTCCGCCCACCAAACGGCCGAACCTTGAGGGTCAATCGACACCGCCAGTACGGGCGACGCATCGTCGCCCGAGTCCGGCGCAGCCATGACGTCCGCCTTAACGGCCGCTAGGTTCATTGCGATAGTGGACTTACCCACTCCGCCTTTCTGATTCATCACTACGTGGACCGACATTTATACCTCCGTGTACTTCACCACCGTGGGTGGCTACTTCGGACTGATACTTGCGACTGTTGTAATCGGGCTTGCCTGCAGAGACATCGAACTTCGTGCGGTCTGATCCGGACCCCCCATGGCCACCCCAATTTTCCGCACCCACGTTGTCCGCTCCACGCCCTCTAGCCCCCGCGCCTCACTCGGCGCGTGGCTATCGGTATCACCACGTCTCCGATGATCAGTCAAAGCAGTGGCGCCTCGGGGCCGGTCACCGAGGAATTACAAAGGGTGCACAGCAACGGCGGCAGGCTGGTTATCGTCGGGCCTTGCGAAGAAACGACGGCAATCTAGTTTCAGCACAGAGGAGTTCGACACATTCCAGTCAGACTGGAAATGTGTTGCTCTGTGCGAAAGGGCGCGTTATCGTTTGAGTTGAGACCTCCGTTCACGTGGTTCGCAGGTTTCAACGCCCCCGACGATCGGTGCTCGCAACACCGAGTCATTCCAGCCGGGGGCGTTCACGTTGGACTTGCGGGTCAGGCGACGCCGCTGCCGCCTCGCGCAGCTTGCTTCTCTAAGCGTTCGATGAACTCATCAATCGCTGTATCAGGGAACAGGCGGCGGCTTCCAACCTTGACGGACCGGATGTCGCCAGCGCTCAGCCTGTTGTAAATGCTCGCTCGGCTCAGCCCCGTCATCGACGCGGCTTCTTTCACTGTGTACAACCTGCGTGTCACATCGCCTCCCATTTTGCGGCCGTGGAACGCAACTTACATGGTTATCCAGGGTTGTCCACGGGTCTGCACCACAGATTAGCCATGTCGTTGTATGAACGCAATATGTGCGTGAATACGGGTAGACTGCGTTCTTGTGACGCAGCGGTGGTCGGAGGAGATTGTGGAGCGGGTCGGTCGTGAAGTTCGCCGGCTCCGAGGGAAGGACCACGCCAAGATGAGCGCGGCGGGGTTGGCCGATCGGACAGCGGCGCTCGGACATCCCGTTTCACGCTCAGTGATCGCCGATCTCGAAATTGGGCGGAAGAAGAGTCTCGACGTTGCCGAGTTGCTTGTACTCGCACAAGCACTGCAGGTCGCTCCCGTCCAACTGGTCTACCCGGACTTGCCGAAAGGCGACGTCGAGGTGCTGCCGGGACGGTATGTCGAATCACATGAGGCACTTCAATGGTTCTCTGGCGTCAGTGCGTTGTTGAGTCCTTTGCAGGAATCGACAGACTCAGAGCGGTCAGTTCAGATTGAAGTCCGAGAAGTCTTCGCATCACAACGCGATCGGGTCTCGCCCACTCGTGAATGGTTGCTCGCGTTGCGCGCGATGCGCTCAGCGCAGTCTCAACTACGTCGTGCGGTGGCACGATGCGCTGGTACTGACGAGGTCGAGACGCTCCAATACGTATATCTGACGTCGAAGGAGCAAGCAGAAAGAGCCTTCGAGGAGATGGTAGCGGCTGGGATGCCAGCTGGCGACGGCGATTCCGGGGTATAGAGCTCGTTTTTGAGAAGAACGACGGGGGGTAGACGCGTGGGCAGAGAGCGCCTGGCACCAGGTGAGTGGGGGAAAATTTTAACCTACAAGCGCGGTCGAGTTCATGTTGCACGGGCGAGACTTCGCGACCTTGATGGACATCTCAGACTCGTCGAGGCGAACGGTCCGTCTGCCGACTCCGCGCGGCGGGCTCTTCAGTCGAAACTGCAGTCGCGCGTTTATGTCGGCACAGGGCCGGCTGCCCTCACCCAGAAGTCCCTGGTGAAAGAGCTAGCCGTGCACTGGTTCGAGCTCAAGAAGCCGCCCAATGTTTCGCAGCAGACCTACAATCACTACCTCGACGTTTGGCGGCGACTTTGCGAGCCGCGGATTGGTGAGCTCACAATCTCTGAGGTAACGGTGGGGAAGATTGACGGGTTGCTGCGCGAAATACATGGTCGAACTCCAAGCTTCGCACGCCACGCAAAAGTGTTGTGTCGCGGCATCTTCGGCGAGGCCGTCCGCCTGGACATAATCAATCGGAGCCCAGCTCTTGAAGTCGGCCGTCTGAAGTCAGCGAAGCGTGAACCAACGCGAGCGGTTTCGGACGCTGTCTTCGCTGAGGTTCTACGCGCGATAGACCGGTACTCCCGCGGCGAGACTCTATTAGCCGACGGCTCAGTCGTCGTACGGCCCGGGCCAAAACCGTCGGCAGACCTGCGTGACGCCCTAATCCTCTTGCTAGCGACCGGGGCGAGGATCGGCGAAGTGCTCGCGATCAAGTACGGCGACGTGGACTTAGATGCCACACCCCCTCAGCTGACGATATGTGGAACGCTTGTAACCCCGCGACAGCGGGGCGAGACCCTTTATCGCCAGGCGCACCGCAAAAGCGGAGCGCCCAATGTCACCGTCTTGCTACCGCAGTTCGCCGCCGAAGCGTTGCAACGCCGGATGAACGAGCCCACCTTTGCGAACCCGCACGGAGCCGTCTTCGTAACAAGCACCGGAAACTGGCTATCCCCATCGAACCTCCGCCGCTCGTGGCGCGCGGCACTTGGACCGGAGCTGTCGTGGGTGACACCGCACTCGTGCCGGCGGACAGTCGCGACCTTGGTAAAAAACGCGAATATGGCATCGAGGCCGCACAGGAGCAGCTCGGGCACGGCAGTACAGCTATCACAGAGGCTCACTACATCGAGCGAGCCAGTGTCGCCCGCGATGTTCGCGCAGCTCTCATCACTTACGGGCTGGCTTTCGAGCAAAGTGATGGCAAAGTGATGGATTTGGAACGGATCTCGTCGAACAAGGAAGGCCAGTAACAGCGTCACCGCTGGTACTGGCCTTCGTGTGGTGCGCCCGAAGGGATTCGAACCCCTAACCTCTTGATCCGTAGTCAAGTGCTCTATCCGTTGAGCTACGGGCGCGTGCTCGTGTTCAGTTGTACGTCAGTCTGGTTGCACTGGCGGAGGCGAGAGGATTTGAACCTCCGGTTCCGTTTTAGCGGAACAACTCATTAGCAGTGAGTCCCATTCGGCCGCTCTGGCACGCCTCCTGGTGGAGTCCTTTCGAACTGCCGAAGCAAAAGATTACACAGTCCGCGGCGGCCAGAGCAAACCGCCTCGTCGCGCCACCTCCGTAACGGCAAGAGGCCCTGGTGAGGGCAGTCGGCGGCCTCCCCTAGATTGGTTGGGGTGACCCCGCATATCCGCCCCGATCTCGCAGACGTGCCCGCCTACGTCCCCGGCAAGAACGTTCCCGGCGCTCTCAAACTCGCGAGCAACGAGACCACCGACGGCCCCCTGCCGGGTGTCGCAGCCGCGATCGCCGAGGCCGCGTCCGGCGTCAACCGCTACCCCGACAACGGTGCGGTGGAGCTGACCAGCGAGCTTGCCAAGCACCTCGATGTGGCCCCGGAGAACATCCAGACCGGCTGCGGGTCGGTCACCCTCTGCCAGAACCTGATCACCATCGCCACGCGGCCTGGAGACGAGGTGCTCTTTGCGTGGCGGTCGTTCGAGACGTACCCGCTGGCCACCCGGGTCGCTGGTGCGACACCGGTTCAGGTGCCACTCACCGACGGACGGGTGCACGATCTGGCGGCGATGGCCGATGCCATCACCGACCGCACCCGGCTGGTGTTCATCTGCAACCCGAACAACCCAACCGGCACCGTCGTCGACTCAGCTTCCCTTCACGACTTCATGGCTCGGGTTCCGTCCAATGTGATCGTGGCGCTCGACGAGGCCTACTACGAGTACGTCAGGCCCACCGAGGCCCAACGCTACGACGCAGTCGAACTACACCGCCGCTACAAGAACCTCGTTGTGCTGCGCACGTTCTCCAAGGCTTACGGTCTGGCCGGGCTCCGGGTCGGTTATGCGATCGCCGACCCGGCCGTCACCAATGCGTTGCTCAAGGTGCACGTGCCCTTCAGCGTGAACTCGCTGGCGCAGTCGGCTGCCATCGCGAGCCTGCATGCCAAAGATGAACTCCTGGCGCGGACCGACTCCGTGGTCGCCGAGCGCGAGCGGGTCACCAGCGAGCTTCGCAACGCCGGATACAACGTGCCGCCGAGTCAGGCGAACTTCGTGTGGATCGACCTCGACGATGACAGCACGAAATTCGCCCAAGACGCGACGGATGCCGGGGTGATCATCCGGCCCTTCGCGGGCGAGGGCGTGCGAATCACGGTGACCCACGCCGAGGAGAACGACCGGTTCCTGGCCTTCGCCCGCGACCGCGCGTCCCGCTGATCGTTTCGAACTGACTACAGACCGGGCGAGAGCGCCGGCCACAGAGTCTTGAGGTCCTCGGCCCAGTACGCCCAGGAATGTGTGCCGATCACCTGGAAGTTCTCGGTGGCGGGGATCCCAGCGGCCCGCATCCGTACGGCGAACTCGATCGAGCACCGGTAGGCGCCGATCTCCAGATAGCCGCCGACGGCAACCGCCTGGTCCCTGGTGAACCCGGGGTCGGGCACAGTGAGTCGATCGAGTGGACCGGGCACACCGGAGCCCGCCGAAATGTAGATCTGCTTGCCGCGCAGCGCATCGAGACGACCGGACGGGTCGTGCTCAGCCCAACCGGGCGAACCCCACGGTCCCCACATGTTGGTGGCATCGCCACCGTCTTTGGCGACGGTCGCACGGACGTAGCTCTCGTTGATGGGGCCACTCACCGGCGGGCAGCCGCTCATGGAACCGACGCCCGTGTACAACGACGGATGCCGGGTGGCGAGCGCAAACGCCGATTGGCCGCCCATCGACAGCCCCGCAACCGCGTTGTTGCCGTTGCTGTTGTACGTCTCGTCGATCAGAGGGGGCAGTTCCTTGGTCAGGAACGTCTCCCACTTGGGTTTACCCATCTCCGGATCACGACGTTGCCAGTCGGTGTAGAACGCACCGCGACCCGCGGGAAGGACAACGTTGACGTCTTTGTCGGCGAAATACCGGTCAGCGCCGCCCTTTTCGATCCAGTCGCTGACGGTCGACGACTTGCTTCCGGCGCCGTCGAGCAGGTACAGGCTGCCGCGCGAGGACGACCGGTCGCGGGGCAACAACACCGTGACGTGTACGTCCCCGCCCATTGCCGGTGATGAGATGGTCAGGTCTTCACGCTGGGCGCCGACTCTGACAACCTTCTCGATCGTCGCCTCACCAACGAGCGGGGTGGCGGTGGCGACGACGGAGGTCGATGCGAGGATCGCTCCGCATGCGGCCAAGGCGCCGAACAAGCGGGCCACAAACATGGTGCGCGGCACGGACCACTCCTTCAGATCGCCGACTTCTTGACCCGCGAAGACTACCCAGCGTGAGTACTGAGAGCAACGAAATGATGGAAGCCTCACATATTCGCGGCCTCCCCGGCGACTACCCTCGACCAGGTGGCACGCCGACTGCCGCCGGCCGACACGGAGGGGACGAACGATGACTGTTGAGACGCCGAGAGACGCAGGCGATTTCGCCTTCATCGCCGAAGTTCCGGTTCGATGGTCGGACATGGATGCGTTCGGACACATCAATCACGCCCGGATGATCACCCTGATGGAGGAGGCGCGGGTCGCCTGGCTGCTGAGCGTTGGCGAGCTGTACGCGCCGCTGATCAAGAGTGCGATGATCGTAACCGTCGAGATCCGGTATCAGGCCCAACTGCGCCATGAGGACAGTCCGCTCCGAATCGCAATGTGGATCAAGGGGTTCCGCTCAGTCGACTTCACGATTGGTTACGAGGTGAGGTCGGCAACAGCGAGCCCGGATTCCAAGCCGGCCTGCGTCGCGAGCACGCAGATGGCCGTGGTCGACATCGAGAACCAACGGCTCCGGCGGCTGACGGACACCGAGAAGTCCTACCTACAGCAGTGGTCGCGAGCCTGAACGACCTCGCCGATCACCCGTCTGCGTTCTTCCTCAGCTGGGGGTTGGTGGCTGCCCGACTCGGAGCCGGGAGCACGGGCTCCTCGAACACCGGGCCCAGAACACCACTGACGTTGCCCTGCAGAATGTTTCGGTAGTCACGTAAGTGAGTGCGACCCATACCGAGCTGTTCGCTGAGTCGCCGGGTGTTCTCGGCTGACAGCTCTCGTTCGCCGGAGCGGCCTATCAATTGATCGATGCGGTGGTCGATGGTGCCGGCGTAGTTGACCTGCTCGAGGATCCGCAGTTCGTGAGCCGCGGCGGCCACCGCGTCGGCGACATCGGCGAGGGCGGCCACCCGCGCGATCAATTGCGACCACACCGGACGCAGTTCGGCCTCGCGTGAACGGAGCTGCTCGCGCAGTCGCTCATCGGAGGCGGCCACCACACGTACCCGGTCCAACTCGATCCGGACTGTACGGAGGTTGATCACGTCGGCGGAGATTTCCGCCAGCTCGGCATGCAGATTGATCTGGGTGCGCTGCACCGAGAAGTGGTCGCTGCGCCATACCGGGGACCGGGCAATCCGGTCGTAGGCACTGCCGGCTATGTAGAGCAACGTCTCGTAGCCGTCGACAAATCCTGCCGACGACGAACTGTCGTCGTCGGGCCCCTCGATGATCGCCGCCTTTTCCGCCACCCACTGCCCCGCACGTGAACGCCCATCGGTGAGCTGGCCGATCACACCGGCAGCGGTGTTCGCAGCCATCGCACCCGCACGACGCAGATAACCGGAGTCGAGGCTGTTGGGAGTCGGGGTGAAGAGCAAGGCGTTGAAGAGGCGTTCGCGGTCGGGAATGTCGAGATAGAGGCCGTCGCGCCGCTCACGCCGGATGCCGCGCACAGTCCCTGCGAACACAGGCTTGGACGCGGTGACAAGATTTCGGGCGGTCTCACGCCGACGGGTCAGGGTCATGATCCGCGATCGCAGCACCATCGCGCCGACCCGGGGCATTCGCGGATTACGCAGGTAGTCGTCGAGTTGGTCCAGCTCACGATGCAACCGGCGCAAGTCACCGAATCCGCCGATCGCGGGAATCGGCATCCCGGCGGTTGCGCGACGCACCAGCACCGCCCGTGCCGAATCGGAAAGGAAACCGGATGCGATCAAAACCGAGGCCGCGTCGGACAGATCGGGGTGCCGACCGGGGATCTTCGAGTGGTCACACCAACGGCGGATATCCGCGGCGGCACCACCGTCGGCGGTGAATGCAGAACTGTCGGTCATGTGACCTCCCGGTGAAGCGCTTTCAACCAGTATTACCGGACGCTCACGACCGCCGACTTCCGCTTGTGCCACAAAGGGGCGGTGACCTGGTGCAACGCCCAGGCCACGGGGGTGGCCAGCACCACAGTGACGATGAACACCCCGACCACAGATCCAGAGAAGATCGGATAGCCGAGCATGTCCATCACCAGTTCGAGCACGATGAGATGGACGAGGAAGAACTCGTAGGAGATCTCGCCGAACCACACCACCGCCGGCCGCGACATCACCCGGCTCCACCAGTGGTCACGTGCGCCGATGGCCAGCGGCGCAATCAGTCCGACCGCGATGATGAGGTACAGCACCGACTTCACGATGGTCGCCGACAGCGAGTTCGGGGTGATCGTCGGCTCCCCCGCGATAGATGTGCACGCGAGCTGGAACGCGAGTACCGCCACCAGTACCGACAGCAGCGGATGCCAATTACGCATCAGCTGACCCAGGATTGCCAGCAGCATCCCCCCGGCGAACCAGATCAGGAACGCGGGCGCCCACAGCCGCGCCGTGACGTCGAGCCCGGTGATGTGATGAGTGGCCACCGCCCAGGCCGGCGACACCAGCATGAGCACGATCACCGCGGCGATCATCACGCCTGGACGCCACCGCCCGCCGCACAACCGGGAGATCACCCACCCGAATACGGGCAGCAACAGATAGAAGACAATTTCGGTGGCCAGGCTCCACATGTGCGTGAGGCCGGAATGGAGGAAGCCGAAGCCGTAGGTCTGCGTGAGGGTCAGGTTGCGGACCAGGCCCTCGGCTCCGTGACCGAGGGTGGAGTTGTCCTCTTTCCAGACGAAGACGAGGTAAACGCCGAGCACGGTGAGCCAGTACGCCGGAAGGATGCGACGGGCCCGGTGCCAGAAATACCGGCCGACGTCCGGCGCCGTTCCAGACTGTCGTAGCGAGGTGACCCACGGGGTGAAGAGCAGGTAGCCCGACAGCACAAAGAAGATCGCGACACCCACCTCGAGGCGCGCGAAGAACCACCCCTCGACGTTGTCGGTGTACTTGCCCGTCCAGAACGCCGCATGGGTGGCGCACACCAATAGTGCTGCCAGAGAACGGATCCCGGTGAGTGAGTCGACTCGACCGACGGGTGTTGCCCTTGCTGCCGGAGCGTCGGTCATGGTGGGCGGCTAACTCAGCCGGCGGTCAAAGCCGCGGCCACCCGTTCCAGTGCGGCCACGCGACTGCCCTTGACGAGCACCGCGTCGCCCGAGGCGAGATCCGACAGTGCTGCCGCAGCCTGTTCCACGGTCGGAACATGCTGGGCGTCCGGACCGTAATCGGGTGCATCGACGGCGATCACCTCCACGCCGAGCGCTCGGGCGCGCTCGGTGATGGCCAGATGTTCTGCCGGCGCCGACTCACCGAGTTCGGCCATCACGCCGAGTACCGCGACACGACGCGAGGCGGCCAGAGTCGCCAGGGAGTCCAGCGCTGCGGCCATCGATGTCGGGTTGGCGTTGTAGGCGTCGTTGAGGATGAGCACGCCACCCTCGGTGCGGGTGAGTTCCATACGCAGACCGGAGATCGCGGCCTGTCCCAATCCTGCGGCGATCCTGTCCACCGGGACGCCGATGCCGCCGGCAGCGGCCACCGCCGCAAGCGCGTTGGAGATCTGATGTTCCCCGCGGGCACCAAGGGTGACGGCCGCACTTCCCCACGGGCTGTGCAGGGTGAAACTGCCACGCAGTTCGTCGTCCAGCGAGATGTTGTCGGCGTAGACGTCGGCGTCGGGGGTGAACCCGTAACGCAATACGGTCGCCGACGTGCGGTCAGCCATGGCCACAACCAGCGGGTGGTCGTTGTTGAGTACGGCCAAACCGTCGTCGGGCAGCGCTTCGATCAATTCGCCCTTCGCCCGTGCCACCGACTCGATGTCGCCGAAGAGTTCGAGGTGCACACCTTCGACCCTGGTCACGATCCCGACCGTGGGCCGCGCGATGTCGCACAGCAGCGCGATGTGCCCGACGCCACGTGCACCCATCTCCACGACCACGGCCTCGGTGTCGTCGCGTGCGCCCAGCAAGGTCAACGGCAAGCCGAGTTCGTTGTTGAAGGAACGCTCGTTCGCGGCGGTGACGTACGACGTGGCCAGCACCGACGCCAGTAGGTCCTTGGTGGACGTCTTGCCGACCGAGCCGGTGACGCCCACGACGGGCCCGGCCAACCGCCCACGCGCGGCACGTCCGAGGTCGGCGAGGGCCAATGCGGTGTCGCGCACCACGATGGCCGTGCCGCTACCTTCGGCCTCCCGGCTGGTCAGATAGGTGGTGACCCCGGCCTCGCGCGCCTTGCCGATGAAGTCGTGGCCGTCGCGCTCGGCGACGATCGGCACAAACAGCTGGTCGGGGAGCACGCTGCGGGAATCGATGCTCGCACCGTCGATGGTCGTGTCGGGTCCGATCAGACGTCCACCGGTCGCCGCTGCCACATCACTCGCCTTGAATCGCACGCGTCGACGCTACCGGCAACGTGGGTGTCGAGACGACCCATCCCGCACCTGGGCGTCGTCTGACACCTCTTTCGGCCCGTATTGTGTCTGCCATGTCTTCGCCCGTACTTTCCGATCGCCTGCGCCTGGTCGTGTTGTTCGGCGGTGTCTCCGCCGAGCACGATGTGTCCTGCGTGACCGCAGCGCACGTTCTCGCCGCGGCCGATCGGTCCAAGTACGACCTGGTGCCGGTCGGCATCACCAAAGACGGCACGTGGTTCCGCAACGACAAGGCCATCGCGGCCCTGTCCGACCCCGACGTCTCACTGCCCGACGCCCTCGAGCCCGCCGGTACCGAAGTCGATCCGCTGTCAGAGCTGCTCGCGTCACCGGACGGGTTACCCGTTGTCGTGTTGCCGTTGCTGCACGGCCCCCACGGCGAAGACGGAACCGTTCAGGGAATGTTGGAGCTCGCCGGGATCCCTTACGTAGGGGCAGGCGTTCTCGGGTCGGCTGTCTGCATGGACAAAGCGTTGGCGAAAATCGTTGCCGCGCAGGCCGGAATTCCTCAGTGCCGGTGGATCGAGTACCGGGTGGGCGCGTCGGACCACAGCACGCTGGTGGATCGAGCCGTCGCCGAACTCGGCTTCCCGATGTTCGTCAAACCCGCGAATCTGGGTTCCTCCGTGGGTATCTCGAAAGCCCACGACGAGGCCGAACTCATCGTGGCGGTGGAGCTGGCACTGCGCTACGACGAAGTCGTGGTGATCGAAGAAGGTGTTGTCGGGCGCGAGATCGAAGTGGCCGTGCTGGGCAACAACGAGCCCGAGACGTCGGTACCGGGTGAGGTGCGGCCGGGCGCCGAGTTCTACGACTACGAAGACAAGTACATCAATGGCGCTGCGGCATTGATGATTCCGGCCGAGCTGCCGGAGGACGAGGCCGAACGCGTTCGGGAGTTGGCTGTGCGATCGTTCCGTGCGCTGCGATGCTCAGGGATGGCCCGGGTGGACTTCTTCTTCGAAGAGGGCGGCCGCGGCTGGTTGCTGAACGAGGCCAACACGATTCCCGGTTTCACACCCCACTCGATGTACCCGAAACTGTGGGAGGCCACCGGGCTCGACTACAGCTCGTTGATCGACAGGCTGGTCGAGCTCGCTCGAGAAAGACACTCACTGCGAGCTGGATTCAGCACCGAACACTGACCAGCGACCGCGAAAGGCGCGGAACACCGTCAGGTGTCCCGCGCCCCAACGATCGGGTGTTCGGTCAGCCCGTTCCGACCAGCTTCGCGAATGCGACAACATTGTCCTGGTAGCTGCTCGCGCTCTCGTCGAACGCGCCGCCACAGGTGATGAGGCGAAGACCCGCGTAGTCGAGCGTGCCGTAGACGAGGTCCGTCGGGAACTCGTCCTTCGGGAACGTCGTCACCTCGGTGACCTCGAATCGAGCGATGCTGCCATCTTCACGGGTCACGGAGATCGCGGCACCGGGCTCGAGGTTGGTGAGCTCGAAGAAGACGCCTGGAGCGCCTGCCCAATCCACGTGTCCGGCAATGACTGCCGGGCCCGTCTCCCCCGGTGTCGGCGCACCGGTGTACCAGCCGGCCGGGAAACCTTCTGCCGGAACCTGCATCGCCCCTTGCGCATCGAGTCCGAGCCCCATCAACGACGAGTCGACGCCGATCGAAGGAACCTCGATCCGGGTGGGAATCGACTTGGTCAGCCCGGCGGCGTTGACCGCAGGATTGACGACGGCGTCCCTCGTCGGTACGTCGACGCTGCCAGGCGACGATTGACCGGCACATCCCGTGGCCACCAATGTGATCGCCAGCAACAGAGCTGCGAGCACCGCCGGCAGGCGAGGTGTTGTGCGTCTACCGCCGTTTCCGGTCGACGCGTCCGACGGAATCATCAGGGAACCTGGACACTGGATGCCGTTGCGCGGCCGAATTGTTGGAGCCACTGAACACTCAGGGCGCTTGCGCTGCTTCCGTCGCCGGTGTTGACCGAACCACGCGGCACGTTGGGAACCTGACGACCCGGTGACGGCGCCTGGGGTGTGGTGTACTCCCCTGACTCCGGTGCCGGCTGGTTGTAGCCCGGCGCTCCTGGCTGTCCCGGTGTCCCGGGTCCACCCGGTGCTCCCGGCTGTCCTGGTCCGCCCGGCGCTCCGGGCAGGCCCGGGATGTTCGGTAGACCCGGGATGTTGGGCAGAGCCGGCAGCCCGGGGATCGACGGCAGCGTTAGCGTCGGCAATGTCGTTGTGGTCGAGGTGTTTTCGTTCGGCAGCAACGTTGTCGTAGATGTGGTGGTGTCTTCAGTGGTGGTCGTCTCTTCAGTTGTGGTGGTCGTATCCGTTGTTGTGGTGGTGTCCTCGGTGGTGGTCGTGTCTTCAGTCGTGGTGGTCGTGGTGGTCGTGGTGTCCGGCGTGGTGGTCGTGGTGTCCGGCGTTGTGGTCGTTGTCGTCGTGGTGGTTTCCGTCGGCTCGTCCTCACACCCCGAATTGAAGATTGTGTTGTTGTTCAGGGTCACGGCAGCGTTGAGCGAGATGAGACGACCGTCGATCGTGGCGCCCTGGCCGACGGTGATGGCTTCGCTGTTCGTGATGATCGTCCCGACAAAGTCCGTGCCCGTGCCAATCGTTGCCGCAGAGGGGATTTGCCAGAAGACGTTGCACGCCTGAGCACCATTGGTCAGAACCACGCTGCTGTTCGCGGCCGTGGTGAGCGCAGAGGTGCTCTGGAAAATCCACACCCCATCGTTCCGACCCTGCCCATCGAGGGTGAGGGTGCCGGTGAGCCCCAGCACACCGCCAGTGTCGTACGTGTCGCCGAACAGTGTTCGCCCGCCCAGTTCGACACCCCCGAGGGTGGTCCCGCTCTGGCTGGCCATGTTGTTGTACGCGGCGTTCGCCGACCCACGCGCGAGTTCGGAATCGGGCACACTGCGGATGACCGGCGGGGGAACGATCTGGTCTGCGCCAGGACCGACGCCGGTGATGGTCGACGTGGTGGTTCCGATGTCGCCGGCTGTGATGGTGGTGGTGTTGGTGTTGGTGATCCCGGAGTAGGCCAGTACGGCGAACCCCTCGGCAGTGCCCAACGGTGGTGCCACCGCGGCAGCCGTCGCTGACGTGGCGGTGAAAGTGATGGCAGCAAGCGACATGGCAACAACCGACGTCGCGGCCAGCAACACCTTCTTCAGGGGAGATTTGCGGACGATTGCAGGTCTGTATTGCGGGTTCATACGCACTTGGCTCAGCCCAATCCTGGGTCTCAGAGATCAATGACTGCCGAACTTCGGTCAGGCACCACTCACGTCCACCCGGCGAACAACGGACCCCGCGCCCCGATTTGCCTGGCCGTGTCAAGTGGTTCCACTCTGGCGAAACTCTTGTGACACCGGCCGCTTGATTCGAGTGAACGCTTATTCAGACAGGTTGTCAAACAAACTTTGAGACGAAGTACGGTTCGCTAAAGATGACCACCGGTAATTGAATATCATTATGTACCACCATTCATTGTTGAACCCATCTTGCAGCCCCTCGGTGACGAACTACGTACAGATGCGAACGGTATTCCGGATCTTTCAGGGTACTGACCAGCGCTCTCGTGTCCTGCGCAGCCGGTTTCGTGGCCGACTTCACACCCAACAACCGGGACATATGTGGACTTTTCGGCGAGTGTTCAGGCCATTTTGTCATGCCGAATCCGACGGTAAGGCCGCCGGCGCCGACAGAGCCCAAAGCAATAGACAGCGAGATCATTTGGATATTTTCTCCGGAAAGCAGTTCTATTAACTAGAATCTAACTGCAGTTGCCCGCACCCTTTGCGACGCGACCGGCAGGCGCGGCTGGCACGATGGGTCCGTGACGGAGAACGTGAGTGGCCGGGTCTGGATACACGGCGAGCTACAACGGGATTTTGCCCTCGAGATGGTGTCCGACTGCCTCGGCGACGCCAGCAGACTCGTCTGGGTAGACCTCGTGGATCCCACACATGAGGCATTGAGCAAGCTGGCCGCCGAACTCGATCTCAACACCTGGGCCGTGGAGGATGCACTGGGCGACGCAGAACGCGTGAAGGCAACCGTTTATCCCACGCACCGCTTCATCACCGTCTACGCCGTGCACGTTGACCCGAACCCCACATCCGGCAAGGGTGCAGCTCTACACAGCGACCGCATCTCGCTGTTCATCAAAGACAACGTGCTCATCACCGTCCGGCTGTCCGACCATTTCGACATGTCCGAGGTGACCACCCGCTGGGAAGAGATGGGGGGCCAGCAATACGGCATCGGCGCGCTCATCCACGGGCTGCTCGACGTGGTGGTGGACGGGCACTTCGACGCCGTGCAGCGACTCGACGACGGCATAGAAGACCTCGAAACCCTGCTCTTCGACGACAAATACAACAGTCGAGAGCTTCAACAGCAGACGTATCAGCTCCGCAAGGATCTGGTCGCGCTGCGCCGAGTGGTGATGCCGATGCGCGAAGTGGTCGCGATGATCCAGCGCAGCCGGCTGGACAACAATGCACCCAGCGAACTCGATCCCAATTTCTCGGACCTCTATGACCACGTCCTGCGCGTCACGGAGTGGACGGAATCGTTGCGGGACATGGTGACAACGCTTTTCGAGACCAACCTGTCGCTCCAGGACGCGCGGCTGAACACCGTGATGAAAAAGCTCACCGGATGGGCTGCGATCATCGCGGTGCCCACCGCCGTCACCGGCTTCTACGGACAGAACATCCCCTACCCCGGGTTCGACCACTACAGCGGCTTCATCTCCAGCACCGTGGTGATCGTCGTAGCCGTTCTGGCGCTGTACATCCTGTTCAAGAAACGCGACTGGCTCTGATCCAGACTCCGGTCAGCGGACGCGGGTCGAACGGAGCCGGGCAGCTTCGCGTCCCGCAGCAGCGTTGGCCACCCCGGCACGCGACCCCGCCAGTTTGCCTGCGATGTGATCGGCAACGGTCACCGGCGAATAGCGACTCCCGGCACCCACACACGAAGGCAACGTGCTGATCGTGGCGTCGATGTTGCCGTCGTGGAAATAGGCAGCCGAACGGCGCCGCTCGATCGTGCCGTCGACGATCGGCGGCTTGACCCGGTGCAGCGTCGACATCCAGCGCTCGTTGGTCCACCGGGCCATCAGATCGCCGAGGTTGACCAGCAACGCTCCATCCGCAGGCGACACGTCGTGCCACGTGCCGTCGTGCGCAAGCACCTGCAGCCCTTTGACCTGGTCCGCCCACAACACGGTCACGATGCCGTAGTCGGTGTGCTCCCCCATCCCGGTCAGCTCGCCGTCGAGCTCCACTTCGCCGGGCGGCAGCGCATAGTTGTTCATACGCAACACATCCAGCGAATGGTCGGTGAACCGTTCGAAGAAATCGGGTTCGAGATCGAGTGCGTCGGCGAACACCCGTGTCAGCGTGCGGGCCACTCTGGCGGCCTCGGCGAAATAGGGTTCGACGCCCGCTTTGAACTCCGGGGCCTCAGATGGCCACAGGTTGTCGGCATAGTCGTCGGCCGGCAGATCGTGATCGGGGTACTGCGCTGCCGCGACGCCCACGTTGAACGCCTCGAAGAAATCGTTCATCCGGTTGGCCGCTTCGACCCCCAGACTCAATGACAACGATTCGGTCTTGGGCGGCGCATACCCACGATTGATGCGCGGCGGTGTGCGGTAGGCCTTCTTCGTATCGAGTGGGAGCGCGAAGAACTGGTCCATGGCGGCGGTGAACGCGTCGGTGATCTCGGGTGGGATTCCGTGACCAAGGATTTGGATGAAGCCGACCTCTCGGCAGGCCTTGTCGATCTTCCGGGCGACCTCTGCGCGTTCCTCATCGGTTCCGCGCCGCACGTAGGGCGAGATATCTACAAGGGGGACAACAAAATCGGATTCTGACATGTCTATCTCCTCGCGGGACACGTGTCGACATCAAGTCAGTTGTGGACGTGAACCGCTGCAGCGGCAATGCTAGGTCACCCGGCCGCGAGCTGCACGCCGGCGAGTGGTGTCAGACTCCCAGCACCGTGTCCAAATGGTTTACGATCGCCTGCACCGCCTGCTCGGCGCCGGGGAGCACGTTGATCAGCTGAAAGAACCCGTGCATCTGTCCCTCGAAGATCGTCAACTGCACCGGTACTCCCCGGTCGGCCATCGACGACGCGTAGGCCTCGCCCTCGTCCCTGAGGACATCGTGTTCGGCCAGCAACACCAGTGCGGGCGGAGTGCCGGCCGGGTCTCCCTCCAGCGGAGAAGCTTCCGGGCTGAGCCGGGCGGCCGGGTCTGGGGCGTAGTGGTCCCAGAACCAGATCATGGTGTCGCGGCCCAGCAGCAACTGATTTGCAGGGTCGAGGTAACTCACGGTGTTCACATCGTGTCCGGTGACGGGGTAGACCAGGATCTGCAGGGCCAGTGGCGGACCCGATTCGGCCACTGCCCGCTGTGCGACCACTGCGGCCAGGTTTCCGCCGGCGCTGTCGCCGGCAACGATGAGCGGCTCGTCCGGCCAGCTCGCCGACGCCCACATCGTCGCGTCCCAGGCGTCGCGCACCGCGTACGGAAAACGATGTTCGGGTGCGAGGCGGTAATCGGGCGTCACCACAACACAATTGGTGGCCTGAGCCAGCCGGCGCGAGAGGGCGTCGTACTGGTCCACCGAACCGATCACCCAACCACCGCCATGAAAGAAGACGATGACGCCGCGAGTGCTGTCGGAGGCGCTGTAGACGCGCACGGGGATGTCGTAGCCGTCGTCGGCCGCAATCGTGTCGTCGCGCACCGTATGTAGCTGTGGGCCGGCTCCGCTGAGGTCTCCGAGCGCTGTGCTGACCGATCGCGCCTGGGCCGGACTCAGTTCGGCGATGGGCGGTCCGCCGGCCTTGGCCAACTCGGCGAGCAGGGCGGTGGTCGCATCATCGAGTGCCATGAAAACGAGCCTACCGAGCACACCACCGGTGCACGAGCCTCTTCGGCTCATGCACCGGTGGTGGGTAGTTCAGATCCGACGCTCAGTCGCGCGGCGGCGGCGACACCTGGACGCCCCCGGATTCGTGCTCCGGTCCGGCGTTGGGGTGTGAGGCCGGTACGCGACTACGGAAACGAGCCGCTTCGCTCGGCCGGGGGTCCTGTCCGGATCCGCTGTGCGGCGGCCGCTGGAACGGGCCCGGCTTGGGACGCGGTTTTCCGCCCGGCAGTGCGAGACGGAAGATCGTGCGGTGCACCTGGAACCACTGCTGCCCGAAAGGCCCTGTGTTGTAGGGCAATCCGTACCGTTCGCAGATGTCCTTGACCTTGGGTGCCACCTCTGAGTAACGAGTGCTCGGCATATCCGGGTAGAGGTGGTGTTCCACCTGGTAGCCGAGGTTTCCACTGATCACGTGGAACAGTGGGCTGCCCTCGATGTTGGCCGCGCCGAGCAGCTGCCGGACGTACCAACCACCGCGGGTCTCGTTCTCGGTTTCCTTCTGACTGAACGTGTACGTCTGGTCCGGGAAGTGGCCGCAGAAGATGATGGCGTGGGCCCACACGTTGCGGATGATGTTCGCCGTGAAGTCCGCCGCGAACGTCGCGATGAAGGTCTGCTCGACGCCCGGGAGGGCCTTGTCCATCACGTTGGCAACGTTGCCCACCGCACCCTTTCCGCCCTGGACGCGACGCAGCCTGCGCGCGAGGCGCGACGTCTTCGGCTGCTCGATCCGCCCACCGGACGCGATCTGGGTGAGCGCAAACGCACCGGCGCTGATGGCCGGCCAGCCGATGTAGTCCTTGATCACCTGGCGGCGAGCCTTCACACCGATGCCCTTGATGTCGTGCCACAGCTCCGACATCGACTTCTCCCGCTTGCGGATCGCCTCCAGATCCAGATCATGCAGTGCCACACCCCATTCGAAGAACGCGGTGAGCAGGAAGTTGTAGAACGGCTGGGCAAGGTAGACGGGGTTCCAGCGCTGGTGCGGGTCGATCCGCATGATCTCGTAGCCGAGATCTTTGTCTTTGCCGCGAATGTTGGTGAACGTGTGGTGGATGTAGTTGTGCGAGTGACGCCAGGATTCTCCGGTGGATGCGGTATCCCAGTCCCACACCGACGAGTGGATGTCCGGATCGTTCATCCAGTCCCACTGGCCGTGCATCACGTTGTGGCCGATCTCCATGTTCTCCAGGATCTTGGCCATCCCGAGGCACGCGGTGCCTGCCACCCAGGACACCTTCGACCGCGACCCGAGCAGCAGCACACGGCCGGCGACGGCCAGCTGACGCTGGGTGGCGATGACGTTCTTGATGTAGGCGCGGTCGCGATCACCGAGGTCGCCGTAGACCTCGTCATGGATCGCATCGAACTCTTTGCCCAGCTGTTCGATGGTCTCGTCACTCAGATGCGCCAGCGGGTTCTCTGGGTCCGGAGTGATCGGACGGATTCGTTCGGCGTTGATGGTCATTGGTGACTCCTAAAAGTTCTACAGTTCGATTTCGACGTCGCCCTCGGCGGTGTTCACGCAGATACGCACCGACGAGTTGATCGGTTCGCTGACATCCCCGGTCCGCAGATCCCTGATCTGACCGGACCGCAGGGTGCCCGTACAGGTGTGACAGATTCCGATGCGGCATCCGAACTTCAGTTCCAGTCCGGCTTCTTCGCCTGCAGTCAAAATCGGTGTTCCCGGAGAACACTCGACTTCCTTTTTACTCTTGGTGAAGGTGACGTTGCCGCCCTCACCTTCGCCCGCTGCTCCACCGATGATCGGCTGGAAGCGCTCGAGATGGATCTTGTCGGACGCATCGTGGCGGTCCCAGTGCTCGACCAGTGCGTCCAGCAATTCGCCCGGCCCCGAACACAGCGTTTCCCGCTCACGCCAGTCCGGGACGAGATCATCCATGTCCTCCGGCTTGATCCGGCCTTCCTCCCCGGTTCGCCGGATGATCAGGCGCAGCCCCTCATGCCGCTCGTCCAAGTCTTCAAGGTCTTTGAAGAACATGCACTGCTCTTCGGTGCGGGTGGAGTGGAGCACCACCACGTCGCGCACCTCATCGCGGTGATCGAGGCTGCGCAGCATGCTCATGATCGGCGTGATGCCGCTGCCGGCACTGATGAACAGCATCTTCTCGGGCAACGGCTCGGGGAGGGTGAACACTCCCTCGATCTCGCCCAACCGAACGATCTCGCCCGGCTTGATCTTCTGGACCAGGTAGGGCGAGACGACGCCGTTCTCCACCAGCTTTGGTGTCACCCCGATCAAACCGTCACGCGGCTCCGGGTCCGACGTCAAAGAGTAAGCGCGCCAATAGAACACGCCATCGATGACGAGCCCCAGCCGGACATACTGTCCCGGCAGGTGACCCGGCCAGTCGTAGCCCGGACGAATCCATACGGTCGCGGCCTCGGCCCCTTCCGGACGCACCTCCTCCACTCGGCCACGAAGTTCCTTCGTGGTCCACAGCGGATTGATCATCTCCAGGTAGTCGTCGGGTTCCAACGGACTGAAGAGATGACTTATCGCGCGCAGGGCTCGCCTGCGCAGCGTGGGCACATTGGGTGTTGCACCGCGCTCAGCCATTACTGCCTCCGCACCGGTGCGGCAGTGTCGTCGGTGTGGGGTTACTTCGAACAGTTCTCGGCACTTTTCAGACCCCTCGGCCGGCCCGATCACGGGCCTCATAGGACACCCTCGCCGTGGGCTCGACGTCAGGTGTGGCTGCCACGTTGCCGTCCGCTACCCGCGGACTATGGCGACCATACGTTCCGGCGAACGATGACACCACCGATTGGTCGATTACGCTGCGAAGTAGCGATTCTGGGTCGGTTCCGTCTCACTGATTGAGAGCACGTTCCCTGGGTACTCACCGGTCGAACAATCCATGTCCGACCAGGAGCGACCATGACCAGATCCATTGCCGACCAGACCGAGTCCCAATTGGGCGGGTCCCGGAGTGTCCTGGTACGCCAGAAACGCGACCACGTCGAACTCGACCGGCTGCTGCACGCCATCGACGAGTCGGCCGGAGTGCAACGTCAGGACCTCATCAACAGCCTCTGCCAGTTGGTGTTCCCCCACGCCTTCGCGGAGGAAGCGGTGCTGTGGCCCATCGTCCGCGCCGAACTTCCCGACGGGGAGGCGCTCACCCTCCAGATCGAACGTGAGCATCAGGAGATCAACGAGCTGTTCACCGAGTTGGAAAAGCTCGACCCCGACGCCCCTGAACACCGCGAACTGTTCGACCGCATCGCGGCAGTGCTCCGGGAGGATGTGCGCGACGAGGAAGACGTGTTGTTGCCGAAACTACAAGACAAGGTGTCACCGAAGCAGTTGCGGCAGATCGGCATCCAATGGGAGGTCGTCCGCCGAACCGCGCCCACCCGCCCCCACCCGGTGGTCGCCCGACGCCCGCCTGGAAACGTGCTCGCGGCCCTCCCCTTGACCATCCTCGACCGCGGTCGTGACCAACTCGACCGCGCATCTCTGCGAACCCACGGATCGACGTCGGCACGGCTGCGTACTGTGAGTGGAGCACTGGCCGGTGCTGCCGGCCGCATCGAACACCTACCACTCCTCACCAGGGGAGACCGGGCCGAGACACATCGCGAGTAGAGGCGTCATGAACACGAATCGCTGCGGCTGATGAGGGGCGTATACCTCGCTCAGCTGAGCGCGTTGCACGAGCTGCTCGGCCAGATGTGCGACTTGGCCGGTGAGGCCATGGAGAGATCGACGCATGCACTCCTGCGCGCCGATCTCGCCGTCGCCGAGGAGGTCATCACCGACCACGAGCAGATAGTCCGGATGTCTGCTGATGCCGAGGAGCGCGCTTTCGCACTGCTGGCGCTGCAGGCACCAGTTGCCGGCGATCTGCGCGCGATCGTCTCGACGTTCCAGATCGTGGCCGACGTCGACCGAATGGGCGCTCTTGCGCTGCACGTCGCCAAGGTCGCCCGCCGCCGCCATCCGGACAAGGCTGTGCCCGAAGACGTCCATGGATACTTCGCCGAGATGGGGCGTCTGGCCGTCAACCTGGCGAACAATGCCAGTGAGGCGCTCAAGAGCCAGAACCCCGAAGACGCGATGCGGCTACGCGATGACGACGACGCGATGGATGCGCTGCACGAGCATCTCTTCACCGTGCTGCTCGACCGCAACTGGCAACACGGCGTGCCTTGCGCAGTGGACGTGACCCTGCTTGGCCGCTACTACGAGCGGTTCGCGGACCACGCGGTGCTCATCGGGCAGCGGGTGGTGTTCCAGGCGACAGGCAAATCGCCGTCTCCGATCAAAAAGACATAGGCGCGAACGTCAGCTTTTTGCGCCATCCGTATCCCGGCCGGGGTGATCGGTGTCGACCAATTGGCGCGCAATGTCCGCGATCGGGGTGTTGGAATCCTGGGACAGTTTGCGGAGCAGCTCGAACGCCTGGAGGCTGTCGATGTTGAACCGCTCCATGATCATGCCCTTGGCCTGACCGATGACATCGCGGCTGGCCAGCGCGCTAGTGAAGTGTTCTTTCTCTTTCGCCCGGTACAGCGCGAGAGCGGCGTGGGTGGCATACACCAGGCCGGTTTCCTCGGCAGCGAGGGAGAATGCGTTGGTCTCGTCCGAGAACAGGTTGAGGGCACCCATCGATTGCTCGTTGCTGTACAGCTCGAACGACAGGCTGGACTTGACCGAAGTCTGCGCCAATGCCTCGGCGATGAACTTGGGGAACCGTTTTTCGGTGGTGAAGTCATCGAGCCTGAAGGTGGTGTGTTCCCACGCTGCCTCGAGGCAAGGGCCTTCGCCGACATCCATCTGGATGGCATCGAGCTTTTCCACAACCGGATCGCTGGCCGCGACCGACTGCGTCTTCTTCTTACGCTTTTCGACCAGCAGGATGCCCGCATACATGGTGCCGCCCACGTGATCGACTGCCCCGGCGGTGATCGACTCCAGGACGGTGTCCACATCGCTTCCTGCCAGCGATGAATTGTGCAGACCACGGGCGAGATTTGCGATAGCGATGTGGATCTCGTTGCCCTGATTGTTGCCCACGCACGGCTCCATCTACTCGGTTCGCACGCATTGAGCGTGCAGGCGCACCGCGCGCCCGAACCCGCTACGCCGAAGCGCGGCGAGTGGCCGGGGCCAACTCCTCGGTCAGCGCCTGCAGTGCGTCCTCAATGGTCGCATACAGACTGATGGTCTGGTCGAGTCCGACAAGCTTGATGGGACGCGCCGTGGACGAACCCTCGGCGACAACACCGAATCGTCCACCGGACGGAAGAACCGCGTCGTGTGCGTTGACCAGCGCGGCCATACCGACCGACGAAAGGAAATCTGTGTAGGTCAGATCGATGATCAGACCCTCAGGGCGTCCGGCGACTGCTTCATCGACCGCCTCGGTGAGCTGGGGAACCGTCAACAAATCGATGCTGCCCCACACGGTGAGGGCAACGATGCTTCCGTGCGACACAGTCGCGATGGTGAGTGTTCCGCCGGCGAGTTCAGCACTATCGGAAACGAAATCTGAATTAGAAATTTTGTGCGCCACGATCGACCCCTAAAAGTTGTCGGGCTAGAAGCGCTACGGCGAGCTTATTCACCGGTCCACGCAGGGCGGCTCCTCTTCAACCGACTTCTTCAGTGTGTCACATCGGGCACCGATGGCAATAGCCCGGCAACCACAAGCGGCTTCCCGACAGCCCTGAAGCGGGCCGCCGGGAAGCCGAATGTTGTTGTGTGACAGGAGCCCTACGCGCGCCCCGCTACCGCGAGCTGCGTTTGAACTCCTGTGGCGAAATCTTGTTGTTCACACGCGAGACGTGTGCCGGTTGCGTCCGAGCAAGACGCCGAGGGCGACCATACCGACGCCCAAGACGAAGTGCAGCCAGTCGTCTGCCGAGTTCACCGGGACGAAGTTGGCGGCGGAATCCTTGTCGATGACCAGTCCGTACAGCCAAAGTGCCAGGTAGATGACGCCGCCGACGATCAAGTAGGACTTCGCGGTGGCCGCGGCCCTGGCGAGGACAATTCCCGCGACACCGAAGGCAACGTGCACCAGGTTGTGCAGAATTGAAACGTTGAAGATCCCTAGCAGCTTTGCATCGGAATGATGGCTGGCGAAGGACATGGTGTCGTAATCAGTGGTGATGCCCGGGATGAAACCCAGGATTCCCACCAGCAAGAACACCGCGCCGACCGCGAGTGCAGCCAATTGGACCGGGGAACGCTTGGTTGTGCGCGGGGTGCGGGTACTCCGTGTACTCATTGTGCTAACCCTTCACATTGATGGAGATGTTTCTCTGGGCAAACGCCCGTCCGACCTCTGTCGGGTCTCGGCGCGGCCGATCCTCTTGCACCCGCATCCGTCCCGTGTCGGCCGAATACCCGGCGCCGGTGCAGTTAAACGTCCGTAACCAGGTTGTATTCATAGTTAAGCCGGAGCTTTACCCAAGCGCTCCATACTCGTGGGGCGGCCGAGCTCACACCGGCCTCGATACACGCTGCCCGAGGCTCTTCATCGTCGCTGCGGCCGTCCATTTGGACCGAAATCGTTGGCGATTTCCTGCTCGCGACACACCGCCACCCCTCTCGACGAAACACGGTGCGGCGCATGTCCATTGCGCCAGGCGAGATGAACAACCGTTTAGTGCCGTGTCGCGCGGGGTAGGCCCACCCCCAATAGACCAAAAAGCGCGGAGGGCAGCATGAAGGCAATGGTTTATCGAGGTCCCTACAAAGTGCGCGTGGAAGAAAAGGACATTCCGCCGATCGAGCACCCCAACGACGCCATCGTGCGGGTGACCCGTGCTGCGATCTGCGGGTCAGATCTGCACTTGTACCACGGCATGATGCCCGATACCCGCCCCGGAATGACGTTCGGACACGAGTTCATCGGGGTCGTCGAATCGGTGGGCTCGTCGGTCCAGAACCTGACACCCGGCGACCGGGTGATGGTGCCGTTCAACATCTACTGCGGCTCCTGTTACTTCTGTGCGCGCGGACTGTATTCCAACTGCCACAACGTCAATCCGAACGCCACCGCGGTCGGCGGCATCTACGGCTACTCCCACACCTGCGGTGGATACGACGGAGGCCAGGCCGAATTCGTGCGGGTCCCGTTCGCCGACGTCGGGCCCGCGATCATCCCCGACTGGATGGACGACGAAGACGCATTGCTGCTGACCGACGCGCTGGCCACCGGGTACTTCGGCGCACAGCTGGGCAGCATCCGTGAGGGCGACACGGTGGCCGTCTTCGGTGCGGGACCGGTGGGTCTCTACGCCGCCCTCTCGTCCTGGTTCATGGGCGCCGGACGGGTGATCGTGATCGATCACCTCGAGTACCGACTCGAGAAGGCCCGCACCTTCGCGCACGCCGAAACCCTCAACTTCGCGGAGTACGACGACATCGTGGTCCAGATGAAGAAGTCCACGGACTATCTAGGCGCCGATGTGGCCATCGATGCGGTGGGCGCAGAAGCGGACGGAAACTTTCTGCAGCACGTCGCGGCGTCGAAGTTCAAGTTGCAGGGCGGCTCTCCCATTGCGTTGAACTGGGCCATCGATTCGGTCCGCAAAGGCGGAACCGTGTCGGTGATGGGTGCTTACGGACCGATGTTCAGCGCCGTCAAGTTCGGCGACGCGATGAACAAGGGACTGACCCTCCAGATGAACCAGTGTCCCGTCAAACGGCAATGGCCACGGCTGTTCGAGCACATCAGAAATGGTCACATCAAGCCGAACGACATTGTCACGCACCGCATCCCGCTCGAGCACATCGCCGAGGGCTACCACATCTTCTCGTCGAAGCTGGACGAGTGCATCAAACCGATCATCGTCACCGACGCGGCCTGAGGAGAGTCATGACATCACCAGCCCCGAAGAAACCGACCGATCAGGTGCCCACCTACACCTCGAAGAGGCCCGCGTCCCCGTCGAGCGACGAGCTGCGGGCGAGGATTCCCGGGTGGGGCGTGGACCTCGACCCGAACGATCGCCCCGCGGTCCCACAGCAACGGTTCGACCCCGAAGCGACCGGCGCCCACTGGGACTTCCCCGAACGGCAGCCAGAGAAATGGCCGCGGGAGAGATCCATCGAACATCGGTTTCTCACACCTGTCTTCGGCACGTCGACGCCTCCCTCCGGGTTGTCGGGCGTGATCCGCAAGGTCGCCTATCGGTACAGCGAAGGTCGCGCAGCGCACTGGCTGCTGCTGCTCGGAGCCGATCGCATCAACGCCGTAGAGGCCCATCTCGCGTCGTTCCTCACGATGCGGCCGGACAATCCGATCACCCAGACCGGTATCCGGAGCGAGTTCACCCACAACGGGCTCGCGTCGCGCACCGGAACCAAACGAGTGGACAAGAACCACGCGTGGATCGATCCGATTCTTGTCGGTGGTCCATGGATCGCCGCGGGGGCCGCCATCGGTTACGCGGCTCGAGCCGCAGCGACGAGGAGCCGCTGACGGCGCACTCCGGTCGGGTCAGCTCGGATCTGATCCGGCCTCTACGACCTGCCTGGCGATCTCGGCAACCTTGGTGTTCGACTCCTGGGACAGCCTTGCCAACAGCGCGAACGCCTCATCGGCGCCGATGCCGTAGCGCTCCATCACCATCCCCTTCGCTTGACCGATGAGGTCGCGGCTGGTGAGGGCGACAGACAGGTTTTCACGCTCGCGGAGTACCGAGAACGCAACGGCGGTGTGAGCGGCGAACACCTCGCCGAGCGTCCGAGCGCGTTCATCGAACGCCTTCTTGGTCGAACTGTAGAGATTGAGGGTCCCCAGATCGTCCTTGCCGGAGAACAGCCGGAAGCTCGCCATCGAGGCGAACCCCAACTCTTGGGCGCGCGCGGCAAACCGTGGCCATCGGTCCTCTGAGTCGAAATCGTCGATCCACACGGTGGAGCGATCGGTTTTGGGGCGCACGGCCGGGCCCTCACGTAGCTCGTGCTGCAGCTGGTCCGCCTGGCTTGCCAGACCGTTACCCGCCACCGGCTCCCCGTGCGCGCCCAGGCACGCGATGACACCTGCGCACTCGGTGCCAGGGATGCAGTCCACCGCCGTCTTGGTGACGGCCTGCGCAAGTGTGTCGACGCCGTTGCTGTTCGACCGCAGGGTGCCCGCCACGGCGACCATCCGGGCCGTCAGATCGAGTTCCATGTCGGGGTTTTCCACGACGCTCCTCAAAATCCATGTGATGTTCGCTGGCTCTTGATGCAATTCGGTGCAGAACACCGGCGTGGATGGGCCTGACCCGTAATTAGTTGTGTTTCGTATGCCGACTCCGGCAGCGCCGATGTCGAGAACGCGAGATCAGAACCGTCTTCCGGTTGGGACTGACCTCAGGGAGCCCCCCGAACCAACAAGAAGGAGACCCACTGATGACCATCAAACTGGAGAACGTCGGTATCGCCGTTCGCGATATCGAGGCCACGATCAGTCTTTTCACCGATCTCGGCCTCACGCTCCTCGGCCGCGACACGGTCAGCGGTGAGTGGGCCGACACCGCTGTCGGCCTTGACGGAAACCACGCGAAGATCGCCGTTCTACAGACTCCGGACGGACACGGACAGATCGAACTGTTCGAGTACATTCACCCCGAGGCGATCGATACGCCGCCCACGCTGCCCAACGAGATCGGCATGCACCGCATCGCCTTCTCCGTCGACGACATCGACGACGCCCTCGCGATCGCAGCACGGCACGGCCACCACCCGCTCCGCGGCGTCGCCGACTATCAGGGGGTCTACAAGCTCACCTATCTGCGCGGGCCAAGCGGGATTCTTGTCATGTTCGCCCAGGCGCTCGCCACCGCGGACTCTGACGAATAGCACCGCGGAATCGGACGACTGGCCGGGGTTCAGGGTTCTCCCCGATGTGCTTCCCCGCGCGATCGTCCTACCGTGTTCACAACAAAGCGGAGTATCAATCCGGGGGGCCTACGTGAATGCAGCAGCTGAATTGGCCAGATTCGCAGCCCGGTTGGCGTCGGCGATCGGCACGTCCGGCATGCGGGCGTTGGCGCAGTTCAACAAGCATGTCACCAACCACATCGTGCGGCTGTGGGCCGGACGCGTGCCCCATATGGCCGTGATCGAACACATCGGCCGCCGGAGTGGCCAAACGTTCAAGACACCGGTGATGGTGTTCAGATCCGGCCAGTCCGTCTCGGTCGTGCTCAACTACGGGGTCCACTCGGACTGGGTACAAAACGTCCTCGAAGCCGGCCAGGCACGGATCGAGCACCGCGGCCGGCACTATCGACTCCACAGTCCAGAACTGGTCGCAGGAGACGACGACGAATCGCCGCTGCCGTCCGGAGGACGTTCGGCAACAATTCTCAGAGCATCGATCGATACCGAAAAAGCTCCGATCTGACCGAGTGGAGTGCAGGATCTTCGGTCTTTGTTGCCGACTAGGGTGCTGCTGATGAGCAAGTTCATCGCTGCCGGACGGCGCCATTCGGTCGGTGTGATGGCCGATGGCTCGGTGGTTGCCGCCAGCGACCTGCTGGCTCCAGAGACGTGGGTGGGCGATTGGCGGGGCGTAGCTGCGGTCGCGGCTGGGAATGTGCACACGGCGTCCAATACGGGTCGATCGCACACTGTCGGATTGCGCACGGACGGTACCATCGTCGCCACCGGGTGGAACGACGATGGGCAGTGCGAGGTCGCCGACTGGGTGAACGTGGCGGACATTGCTGCTGGTTGGCGGCGTACGGTGGCTGTCTTCGCAGACGGATCAGCAAGCGCGCGAGGACGTCACCGCGAGGGTGCCTGTGATGTCGACGGATGAAGCGAGATGGTTGCTGTGGCAGCCGGGGATTGGCACACGGTGGGGGTCCGGGCGGACGGCACCGTGGTTGCGGTGGGCAACAACCGTAGAGCTCAGTGCGAGGTCACAGGATGGCGCCGGGTGAGGGCAGTCGCGGCGGGCTATTTGCACACCGTCGCGCTCGATGCCGATGGACGGGTGTTCGCAGTCGGTGACCGCAGCGCCGGGATCGCAGACGCGTGCAGATGGCGTGACATCGTGGCGGTCTGCACCGGCAGTCATCACACCGTCGGGATCGACGCAGGAGGTCGAGTTCGCGCCGCAGGCAACAACACCCGTGGACAATGCGACGTCGGATCGTGGCGGGATATCGTCGCGGTCGCGGCCGGCTCGACGCACACCCTCGGTTTACGAGCCGACGGTTCGGTCATGGCCACGGGGAACAACGACGACGGCCAGTGCGATGTCGGGCGATGGCGCATCGACCCCGACTGTCGGCCCCGCCGCCCATAGTCGGATTCGCAGGAGGGCCGAAGAAGGCTGGCAAGACGTCCTCGGGCTACGGGGAGCTCAGGCGTAATCCCAGAACTGCAGCCATCGTACCGAGGCGAACACGGCGAGCGTCAGCGCATAGAGCAGACACACGGCAACTGCACCGGCCACAGACACTCTCGCCGTCGAGCCCCGGGCGGGGTCGAGCCAGAAGCCGAAAGCCCACGTGGCCAGCGGCATCAGCGCATAAGTCAGCAGCGACACCGACAGGATCTGACTGAGCCACATCGACAGCCAGGGGTCGGCGCCCCATCCGTCGAGCACTGGTCCGACAAATCGGGACAGGGTCATCACGGTCGGATAGAGCACCAACAGCACCATCATCGCGACCTTCCATTCGGGCGTGACGGTGGGCTTTCCGTCGGTGACCCGCATGATGGATCCAAAGGTGTTGTGTTCGAACGACGCCGAGTACTCCTCCGAAAGATGCGACCGCAGCTGAGTCAAGGCATCGGCACGGTCGGGTGAGTCAACCCAGGCGGCGAGCGACTCGTCGTTGCGGAACTTGAGAACAGCGCTCCATTCGTCGGAACCGTCAGCCAGCTCCCTGGGGCCGAACAGCACCGCGAACTCATAGCCGGGTGCGGCGGCGTTCAGATCCATCAAGGTGCGCTGGGCGTCGATGAACCCGTCGACGTTTTTTCTCGATCGACCTTGTGACGGAACAACGCCACCCCGGTGGGAGGCACCTGGCCTTCGACGATCACGAGGTCGCTGAACTCCCGCCGGATACCGTTCTCTGCAGCCATCTTCAACGTGGCGGCCCACTCTGCCGAATCCAGCCAGCGGTGCAACGACTCCTCGGTGTCGAACGTCAGGGCAACAGCCCGCTGCGCATGTTCCGCCGACAGGGTCTGCAGATGACCGGGCGCCGATTGGATACGGGCAGCGAGTTCCTCGAACCACGACTCGAACTGGGCATCCGGTACATCGTGGAACGGAACGAGTACCGTTGCCTCAGTCGATCTTTCGGTCACAACAGCGGAGTCAGACGTCGTCGATCTTGCGGCCCTTGACGTAAACGGCGCTGATCGCCGGCTCTCGGAGCTGCATCAGCAAGGCAAACAGCATCTGGTCGCGTGCCATCTTCTCGTCATCGGCGCGGGCGCCGTTGTCGATGGCGTTGGCCAGCGACGGCCAACGCTCGGGATCGATCACCAGGAAATCAGCCTCTTTGCCGGTGTCGAAGTTCCCGAAGCGATTCTCCATGTCCAACGCCCGGGCCCCGCCGAGAGTCGCGACGAACAACATCTCGGCCGGATGCATGGACACCCCGGCATCACCGGGCTCGGTGATGTGAACCTTGAAGGCGTCGTTGGCAACTCGCGAGATCAGCCATTCGTCACCGCCACCGTGGTCGGTGCCGAGTGAGATGTTTACGCCTGATTCCACTGTCCGCAGCCACGGCATCGTGCCCGACCCCAGGAACAACTGGGACACCGGGCAATGGGAGATGGAAGTGCCGGTCTCGGCCATCCGAGCGAGCTCACCGTCTTGACAGTGCACCGAGTGGGCCATGATGGTCCGCGGTCCGAGCAGCGATTCGCCACCGACCTTCGAGCCGGGCAGGAACTTGCCGTCGTAGGTGTCGAGGTACGAGTTCACCTGGTAGTCGGCCTTGGTGGCGTCCACCTCACCGGTGCCGGGACGGTTGTTCTCGTTGAGGTGGGTGTGGACGTAAACACCCTTCGACCGCAGGTCGGTGTAGAGCTCCCCCAGCGCGGCCATCGTCGTCGGGGTCACCGACAGCGAGAACCTCGGCACCAGTGCCACATGCAGCAGCGCAGTCGCGACGTCTCCGGTGTCGGCGGCGTGCCACTTGTCCACCTCTGCGGCGGTCAACTCGATGGCCTTCTCCTCGCTGGTGATCAGGGGTCCGGCCGAGTCGGGTCCTCTTGTCTGGATGCCACGACCACTGACGATTCGCAATCCACGGCGCTGCGTCTCCTCGAACAGCGCATCCTGCGCGTCAGGGAACGCCGAGCCGAACACCATCGCCGCGGTGGTACCCGCCCTCACCCGCTGATTGGTGAACTCCACTGCCGCGGCCCGCCCGAAGTCGCGGTCACCGAACTTGGATTCGGAGGGGAAGATGCATCTCTCGAGCCATTCGAGCAGTTGCCCGCCGCCGTAGGAGTCACCGGCGTAGGTCTGCGGGAAGTGGATGTGGGTGTCGACGAACCCCGGCAGGATGAAACCGGGCCGGTAGTCGACGATCGCGGCGTGCTCGTGCTCGGTGGGCAGGTCGGCGAACTCGCCGCACCACTCGATGCTGCCCTCGCTGTCCACCACCAATGCCCCGTCGGCGACGAAGACCAGCGCTTCTTCAGCCGTGGTGACCTTCGCCGAGCCGGCGACATGAAAGATTTGACCGCGATAGACATGTTTCACGCGTCAAGCAAAGCATTCCACGCATGATTTGGTGTGACGAAAAACCAAACCGGGCAGCGGATACGATGCAACACCGCTTTCATCTTCGGCGACGGGGCCGGCGCCGTGGTCGTCGGACCGAGCGAGGACAACGGCATCTCCCCCTCCGTGTGGGGCAGCGACGGGGAGAACAGCGATGCGATCTCCGAGAACTACGACATCCCCGAGTACATGGACCGCGCCGAGGAGTTCCAGTCGAAAGACTCGGAGACCGGCCCGGTCGGGCGCATGGTCGTCGCAATGCAGGGCACCCGCGTGTTCCGTTGGGCCGCAATCACTCTGCCCAAGGCGCTGTCGAGTGTCATCGAACGGTCAGGTCGTCACCCTGGCACCCGCCCCAGCGGAAGTCAGCTTCTAGACCCCACCCCTCCGGAAATGGGTCCTTTAGGCCAACATAAGCCCAGGTGGGTTCCGCCAAAAGGACCCATTTCGGGCGTCTATCGCCGCTTGCGTGAACGTGGCCGGTCGGCAGGAGACATCGACTTTGGTGCGGCCGCTTCGGCGCGAACCTCGACCTGCGTGGCGCGCTCGGCTTCCAGCCAATCGGGCATCTCGGACAGGAGTTCGTTGATCTGCTCGGTGGTCAGCGCCTCGGTGATCTCGTGGCGCACCAGCGCGCCCTTCGAAACGCCGAGTTTCATCGCCACCAGGTTCTTCGGGTGGGGTCCCTTGATGCGCAGATCACGCAGCCAACTCGGCGGGTCCGCCTGCAGTGCTTCGAGTTCGGCACGGGTGATGACGCCCTCCTGGAACTCGGCGGGCGTCGCCGGCAGGTACACGTCCAACTTCTTGGCGGCGGTGGCCGGCTTCATCGACTGCGAACTCATGAACCGAGACTATCGGCCGGTAGCCTGTGGGCGTGACCGCGCCAGGTAATGCCTTTTCATTTCAGCTGGCGTTCGTGCCCGGCGTGACGCCCGGCAAATGGGCACGGACCTGGAGTGAACGCCTACCGCAGGTGCGACTCGAACTCGTCCCGATCGACGTCGCCGCATGCGCCGATGCCATCCGCGACGGGCGGATACAGATGGCGATAACCCGGCTGCCTGATGCCCTGGATCACCACGACCCGGGGCCGCACCACACCATCGAGCTCTACCAGGAAACGACCGTCGTGGTCGTGCCGAAAGACCACGTCTTCACCGCAGTCGATGAGATCGGCATCGACGATCTGGCGGACGAACAACTCCTGTGGCCGCTCGACGAACCGCTGGTGGTCGGGCAACGGCCGGGAACCGCCGTGGAACATCGACCGGAAACCACCAGCGACGCAATCGAACTCGTCGCAGCGGGCACCGGACTCTTGCTGGTCCCGCAGTCGCTGGCCCGGCTGCACCATCGCAAAGACCTTGCCTATCGCCCAGTGACCGACGCGCCAACCGGATCGGTGGGCCTTCTGTGGCCGGCACCGACATCTGAGCTCGCCGAGGAGTTCATCGGCATCGTGCGCGGACGTAAGGCGACGTCGTCGCGGAGTCAATCCGAACCTGCCCCGAAACGGTCGGCCAAAGAGAAGGCCGCTGCCAAGCGCGCTTCCAGAGAAGCCGCCGGAAAGACCCCCGGGAAGGGCCCACGTAAACCGAGGCGGTGACGAGCCCGCCCTCCGGAAATGGGTCGTTTTGGCGAACGAAAGCCCAGGTGGGCTCCGCCAAAACGACCCATTTCCGGGGGTGCGGTTACTTCAGAAGGGCGTGGAGCGCCGTGATCCGGATAAAAGGAGGAACCTCGGTGTCAGAGGCGGTTTATTGAAACCGCCCCTGACGTGCAGCGGAAGCGGAGGGATTTGAACCCCCGGTGGTTTCACCCACGCTCGCTTTCAAGGCGAGTGCATTCGGCCGCTCTGCCACGCTTCCTTCGGTCAGTGAGCCTACTTGACGCGGAGTCGTTCGTTCTCACGGAGCCAGGTATCGACCTTTGCAAAGGTGGTGGCCATCGCGTCGCGCTCGTGGTCGTCGAGGTGGTCGAGCAGGTAGGTGCGCACCGCGAGCACATGCCCCTTGGCCGCCTCGTGCAATTTCTCGCGACCAAGGTCGGTGATGCGGCATTCCCGGTTGCGCAGGTCCCGGTCTTGGTCCTTGGCCATCCGCTCGATGAAGCCGGCCTCCACCAGCCTGTCCACCCGGCGGGAGATGGTGCTCTTGGTGGCAAGCGCGCCGTCTGCCAGGTCACTCATCCGCATGTGGTCGTGTTCGGACAGAAGGACCAGGATGCGGTAGTCGGCAAAGGTGAGACCCGACGTGGTGACCAGGGCATCGTTGATGGCGTCGAACAGACGTTGGGTGCCGTCCATGAACGAACGCCACGCCATCTGCTCAGCCTCGTCAAGCCACGGCACATCGTCCTCTGTCATGGTCCATTTCCGGTCACCGATCAGCAATGTGAAGCACAGGTTACCCCGCACCAATACGGTGATCCGCCGAACGTTTTTCGCTCGTCAAGACGCGGTCACCGTAGAAGTGACGCACCAGCCGGCCTTCCGGTTCCGCACTTCGACGGCAGGACTGGGGTATTGGTTGAGACATGAGCAACATGCGCGCAGTGACCGTCACCGAGTTCGGACCGCCGGAGAACCTGGTGATCACCGACGTCGAACGACCGTCCCCCGCTGCAGGTGAGGTTCTGGTGAAAGTGGCCGCCGCCGGCGTGAACCGCGCCGACCTGCTGCAACGCCAAGGAAACTACCCGCCGCCACCGGGCGCGAGCGACATCATCGGGATGGAGGTCTCGGGCACCGTCGCCGAACTCGGCACCGAGGTCACGGGATGGGAAATCGGACAACAGGTGTGCGCGTTGATCGCCGGCGGCGGTTACGCCGAATACGTGGCCGTGGCCGCCGAGCACTTGCTGCCCGTACCCGACTCGGTTGACCTGATCGCGGCCGCCGCCCTTCCCGAGGTTGCCTGCACAGTGCTGTCCAACCTCAAACGAACCGCTCATCTGCAGCGAGGTGAACTGCTGCTGCTACACGGTGGGGCAAGCGGCATCGGAACCCACGGCATCCAGTGGGCGAAGGCTCTCGGAGCCACAGTTGCCGTGACCGCCGGCTCAGCCGAAAAGCTGGAACTGTGCCGCAATCTCGGCGCCGACATCACCATCAACTACCACGACGACGACTTCGTCGAGGTGCTCAAGACACACGGGGGCGCCGACGTCATTCTCGACATCATCGGGGCAAAGTACCTGAGCCGCAACGTATCTGCATTGGCCGCCGACGGGAGGCTGGTGGTGATCGGCATGCAGGGCGGGGTCAAGGCCGAACTGAACCTGGGTGCGCTGCTGGCCAAACGCGGCACCATTCATGCGACGGCCTTGCGTGGTCGTGAGCAGTCAGACAAAGCGGCGATCGTTGCCGACACCATCGCGACCACCTGGCCGATGATCGCCAATGGCCGCGTCAAACCTGTTGTCGGAGCAACATTTTCACTGGATGAGGCGGGCGAGGCACACGCCTTGCTCGAATCAGGGAAAGTCACCGGCAAGGTGTTGCTCACCGTCTGAACCCAGGGCTTCTCACCAAGATCGGCCCCCTGGGTGGGCACCGAGGGAATCATGCCCTCGGAGGCGCGTCAACGGGACGATTGTGGTGGCGTCAGCCGAGTGAACCGAGAGTGCGGACGAGCTGGTCGACCTCATACGGCGTGGTGTACGGCCCGAGCCCGATGGTGACGGCACCGCCCACATCGTTGACTCCGATCCCGGACAACACGCGACTGTTCACATCGGCCAGCGCGCTGATGCCATTGTCGGCCAGCCGCCGGACCACCTTGTCCGCGGTGACTCCCGAAACAGTGAAGCTGACCGCCGGAATCTGTACCGGCGCATCGCCGATCACGTTCACGAAGTTCAGCTGCCGCAGCGAGTTGAGAAGGTAGCGCAGCAATCGTTGCGAGTACTCCGCCAGGCCCGTCATCGACTGGACCAGCCGCTCGCGCCGGGTTCCGGTAGCCGATTCATCAAGCGCCGCAAGGTGTTCGATCGATGCGACCAGGCCGGCGAGCAACGCGTGTTGATGTCCGTCGACCTCGAGCCGTTCCGGCCCCTGTGCATCCGGGTTCAGCGACATCGACCGCACGCGGGTGAGCATCTCCGGGTCGCGGAACACCAGCGCTGCGGTGGACGGCCCGCCCCAGCGCTTCGCACTGACCACCAGCACGTCCGCGCCCAGCACCTCGATGTCCAGCGGCATGTACGGCGCTGCGCTGGTGGCGTCCACCACCAGCAGTCCGTCGATCGCGTGAACGGTGACCGCCGCGGCCGCCACGTCGACCACCGTCCCCAGCGTCGACGACGCCAGAGGCATGGCGACCACACTCGTGGACCGACTGACCAGACCTTCGTATTGCCAGACGGGCAGGTCCCCGTTCTCGATGTCCACCTCAGCCCAGCGGACCTTGGCGCCGAATCGATCGGCAGCGCGCAGCCACGGCACCACATTGGCTTCGTCGTCGAGGCGGCTCACCACGACTTCCGAACCGAGCCACACCCGGGTGTTGAGGCATTCGGCCAGAACGCTGAGCAACTGCCCACGCGACGGACCGAGCACCACTCCCCGCGGATCGCCGTTGACCAGATCCGCGACGGCCTGCCGTGCCGCGTCGATGACGCCGGCCGTCTTCTTCGCCGCGGGATAGATGCCGCCGGGTTCGGAGACCAGGCCACGGAACGCCTTGGACACCGTGGTCGCCACCGAGTCCGGGATCTGCATCCCGGCCTGGGGATCGAGATGGATCCATCCGTCTCCAAGCGACGGGAACAATCCCCGTACGCGTGCGACGTCATAAGCCATGGCAGTCACCATAGACCGTCCTTCCGACGCTGCCACCTGAGTTGTGGGCCTGCTGCGAACACGAGATCGGGACATCTGGACAATGGGGACATGGCCGAAGACATTTTCAACCAGGGACCCCCGTCCGACAGCGACGACGGCATCGTTGTGGTGCCGTCGGCGAACTCCGACCAGGGTAAAGGTGACGAACAGCAAGGTGTCGCCGACATGGTCGAGCAGCCGGCGAAGGTGATGCGGATCGGCACGATGATCAAGCAACTCCTCGAAGAAGTGCGGGCGGCACCTCTCGACGATGCCAGCCGGGTTCGGCTGCGCGAGATCCACCAGTCGTCGATTCGCGAACTGGAAGACGGTCTGGCCCCTGAGCTGCGCGAAGAGCTCGAACGGCTGGCCCTGCCGTTCACCGATGACAACACGCCGTCCGACGCGGAACTGCGGATCGCCCAGGCGCAGCTGGTCGGCTGGCTCGAAGGACTGTTCCACGGCATCCAGACCGCGCTGTTTGCCCAGCAGATGGCCGCGCGGGCGCAGCTCGAGCAGATGCGTCAGGGGCAATTGCCGCCGTCGGGTCCGATGGGTGGCCCCGGTGGGCCTCCTCACGGGGTCGCGGGCACCGGGCAGTACCTCTGATCTGACGCCTGCCGCCGGCAACCCTGCGGCGCCCGGTTTGCCGAGATCGACAACTGCGGCGTCCGGGGCGGGCCGGCGTTGACGGTAGGCTCGTCTCTCGTGTCAACAGCAGTCGATCGCGAGCCGGTGCGCCCGCCCTCAGCGGAGTCCGATTCCCGGTCCTTCCGCCGGGCATTCGGCGACCTCGCAGCGGGCTTCCGCCAGTCGGAGCTGTGGTTGCTTCTCGGCTGGCAGGACATCAAGCAGAGATACCGCCGCTCCCTCCTCGGCCCACTCTGGATCACCATCGCCACAGCGGTGACGGCGGTGGCCATGGGACTTCTCTACTCGCAGCTGTTCGGCAACGAGATCGACACGTTCCTGCCGTACGTCATGCTCGGGTTCATCTTCTGGGGTTTCATCTCCGGATCGATCCTCGAAGGTGCTGAGCTCTTCACCACCAACGAGGGGCTGATCAAACAGATCCCTGCCCCGCTGAGCGTGCACGTGTACCGCCTCACCTGGCGGCAACTGATCATCTTCGCGCACAACATCCCGCTTTATGCGGTGTTGCTGATCATCTTCCCGCAGCCGGTGAACTGGACCGTGGTGTTTGTCATCCCCGGCATCGCACTACTCGTACTCAACGCCGTGTGGGTGTCCATCGTGTTCGGCATTCTGTCCACCAGGTTCCGCGACATCGGCCAATTGCTGGCCACCGCAGTGCAACTGGTCTTCTTCATGACGCCGATCATCTGGAGTGCCACCGATCTCGAGAAGAATGTCGGGGCCGATTCCAGCCGCGTCAAGCTGGTCCAGATCAATCCGATGTACCACTACCTCGAGATCACCCGCGGTCCGCTGCTGGGCGAGTCGGTGGCGCTTTACCACTGGCTGATCGTCATCGCCTGCACGATCGGCGGCTGGGCAGTGGCGTTGATGGTGCTGCGTAATTACCGTGCTCGCGTTGCGTATTGGGTGTGAGGTCATGAGTTCAGTTCGAGTCGATACCTGGGACGCCTGCGTCGATTTCCCGATCTTCGACGCCAAAACCCGGTCCATCAAGAAGTCGGTGCTCGGCCGCGCCGGGGGCGTGATCGGCGCCAACGATTCCAACGTCGTCGTGGTCGAGGCACTCAAGCAGATCAATCTGCACCTCGAACACGGCGATCGCATCGGACTCGTCGGACACAACGGTGCCGGCAAATCCACCCTGCTCCGCCTGCTGTCGGGGATCTACGAACCCACTCGCGGTGCATGCAGCATCAAGGGTCGGGTGGCACCCGTGTTCGACCTCGGTGTCGGAATGGACCCCGAGATCTCGGGCTACGAGAACATCGTCATCCGGGGCATGTTCCTCGGCATGAGCCGCCGCGAGATGCTCCGAAAGATGGATGACATCGCCGAGTTCACCGAACTGGGTGACTACCTGTCGATGCCACTGCGCACCTACTCCACCGGTATGCGCGTGCGCGTGGCGCTCGGGGTGGTCACCTCGATCGATCCCGAGATCCTCATCCTCGACGAAGGTATCGGTGCCGTCGACGCAGAGTTCATGAAAAAGGCACGTATCCGCCTGCAGGAGCTGGTCGCACGGTCCGGCATCCTGGTGTTCGCGAGCCACTCCAACGAGTTCCTCGCGCAACTCTGCGACCGCGCACTCTGGATCGACCACGGCGCGATCCGGATGGACGGCGGGATCGAGGAAGTGGTGCACGCCTACGAAGGACCGGAGGCCGCGCGCCACGTGCGTGAAGTCCTCGCCGAGGTCGAAAAGGATGGCTGAGCCCGCCGCGGCCCCCTCGGGTGGCGCGCAGACCGCGGACCGCGTGATCGGCGTGGTGGTCACCCACCGTCGCCTCGAGCTGCTGCGGCAATCGCTCGAAGTGCTGACCAACCAGAGTCGGCCCGTCGACCACCTCATCGTCGTCGACAACGCCGACGAATCCGCGGTCGCCGAACTGGTTGCCGCGCAGACCATTCCCACCACCTACATCGGGTCGAAGCACAATCTCGGCGGCGCCGGCGGATTTGCGCTCGGCATGCTGCACGCGCTGTCACTGGGCGCCGATTGGGTGTGGTGCGCGGACGACGACGGCAGGCCCGAAGGCAGCGACGTTCTCGGCACGCTGCTCGAATGCGCTGTCACGCATCAGCTTTCCGAGGTGTCGCCGGTGGTGTGCAACATCAGCGACCCCGACACGCTGGCCTTCCCGCTGCGACGTGGACTGGTGTGGCGTCGCAAGCGATCCGAACTGTTCGCCGGGGACGAGACCTCAGACCTTCTGCCCGGCATCGCCTCACTGATGAACGGCGCCCTGTTCTCCGCATCGGCCATTGAGGCCGTCGGTGTCCCCGACCTGCGCCTCTTCGTCCGCGGCGACGAGGTGGAGATGCACCGCCGACTGGTGCGGTCGGGTCTCGACTTCGGCACCTGCCTCACCACCGCATATCTCCATCCGGACGGCACGGACGAGTTCCGGCCGATCATGGGTGGGCGGATGCACACCCAGTATCCCGACAACGACACCAAGCGATTCTTCACCTACCGCAATCGCGGCTATCTGATGAGCCGGCCCGGTATGCGCAAGCTGCTGGTGCAGGAATACGCCCGCTTCGGTTGGTATTTC
Source organism: Williamsia sp. D3 (assembly GCF_000506245.1). NCBI lineage: Bacteria > Bacillati > Actinomycetota > Actinomycetes > Mycobacteriales > Nocardiaceae > Williamsia > Williamsia sp. D3. Next base: position 88,092 of record NZ_AYTE01000004.1, read on the forward strand.
CTTGTGCAGCAACGGGATCTGGCCGGCTTCCGGGAGTGGCTGCGTCTGCAGTCGCTGGGCCGTCGGGAACGGTTCTCGCGACCCTGATCCGGGCAATCTCGATACGAACGGCCACCGACTGCTGCCGAATCGTTCCCAAGCCAAACTAGAACGTGTTCTACTGAACTGAGACGGGTCTGGCTCGACCAGGCTCAGGGAACACATCTAGGAGGATCATGCGGTTCACATTTGCCGAGGCGATGACGGATCCGAGCTATTACCTGCCGCTGGCGAAAGCGGCCGAGGCTGCCGGGTACGAGGGGTTCACCATCCCCGACTCCATCGCCTACCCGGAGGAGTCGGACTCGACGTATCCGTACACCGAAGACGGCAGTCGGGAGTTCCTCGAGGGCAAGGCCTTCATCGAGACCTTCGTGATGGCGGCAGCCATGGGCGCGGTCACCGAGAAGATCCGATTCAACCCGTTTGTGCTGAAACTGCCGATCCGTCCTCCCGCGCTGGTCGCAAAGCAGGCGATGTCGGTGGCCGTACTCACGAACAACCGGTTCTCTCTGGGTGTCGGTACCAGCCCGTGGGCCGAGGACTACGACATCATGGGCGTGGACTACAAGCGTCGTGGCAAACGGATGAACGAGTGCATGGACATCATCCGCGGGCTCAGCACCGGCGAGTACTTCGAGTTCCACGGGGAGTTCTACGACATCCCGAAGATCAAGATGAACCCGGCGCCCACCAAACCGATCCCACTACTGGTCGGCGGGCACGCCGATCTGGCACTCAAGCGCGCGGTGATCCGCGGCGACGGCTGGATGCACGGCGGCGGCCCGCCCGAGGAACTCGACGCCCTGCTCGACAAGATCCACGACATCCGCAAGGCCGAAGGCAAGCTGAACGACCCCTTCGAGATCCACGTCATCTCCTACGACGCGTACACACCCGACGGCTGTAAACGCCTCGAGGACAAAGGCATCACCGATGTCATCGTCGGTTTCCGGATCCCGTACATCACCGGCGACGACACCGAACCGCTCCAGAAGAAGATCGACAACCTCAACATGTTCGCCGACTCGGTGATCAGCAAGGTCAACGGCTGACCCCGGCTCCCCGATCTTGGTGGGATCGGGCGAGCATAAGCCCAGGTGGACCTCGCCATTTCCCACCAAGATCGGGTCAGCGGATCTTGAAAATGACCGTTCGCTGCACAACGAAGTTGATGACGGTTGCGGTTCCCTGAGCGATCACGAAGGCAGCGAGGCTGTAGGCAAAAGTCTCCTCCCACACCCTCGACAGCCCGGTGTAAATGCCGACCTGAACCACGAAGGTCACCAGATAGAGAACCGCGACGGCGACAAAGCGAAGCGCGCTGGGCTCGGCGGCGAAGGTCCACCGACGGTTGATCAGGTACGCCGTGGTGGTGCCGCAGATGAAGCCGACGGCTTTCGCGAACCACTCGGGCATACCGAACCCGTATTGGAGCAACAGGGTGAGCCCGAAGTCGAGGACGCCTGAGCCGGCCCCGGTGATCACAAACCGGACCAATTGGGTCTTCAGGTCGACCCCGACGCGTGGTGCTAGCTCCTCGGACACCCCAACACACTAAACGGCAACCGCCGACTTCCCCGATTCGGTCGGTTCCAGGATCAGGATCGTGCCGATCACCAGTTCGTCCCGGATCAATCCGGTGATGATCGATTCCTGCTCGGACGCACTGTCCCAGCGACTGTCGTGGCGGTGGCGCTCGGCAACGAGGTCGTCGCATTCGGTGACCCGCTGCTGCCACCAGTCGGGGGCTGAAGCGAAGTCGGCGAGATCTGCGCGATCGACGATGCGCATCCCGGCTTCCTCCACGAGCCGGTCCAAACCAGTGCGCGTCGGAAAGTTGTTGCCCTCGGGCTGGTTCGGCAGGTCGTCGACCGTCTTGATATAGACGAGCACACCGACTCTCCCATCGGCGTGGACAACACGTCGGAGTTCGCGCAGCATCTTGGGCTGATCGCTGCTGGTGCACAGGACTCCGAGCGACCACGCCTTGTCGAATGTCCCGGACGGGAACGGGAGATTCTCGCCGGCGGCCGCGACGGTGGCCCGGCCGAACAACCGTTGCGCGGCCTGGCACGCGCCCATCATCGGCTCGACCAGCACCACCTCGGGTCCGAACTCTCGCGCGACGAACTCGGCGGCCCCGCCCATGCCCGCCCCGACATCGACGAGTCTGGTCTCAGTGTCGAGAGCGAGCTTGCCCGCCAGCCAGCGAAGTGCTTCGGGGCTGCCGCTGCCGCGACAAGCGGCGGGTATGGCGTACTCGCGACCAAGCGTCTCGACGGCCCGGACGGTCCACGACGGGACCGTATCGAACTCGTCTTTCATCGCCTCTGCATCGACTACCACTGTGCCGCCTTCACCGACTGTGCCCCATCGGCCAGGCGCTCACGTAGCCGCCGTCCGATCTCTGCCTTGACCTTCGCTGCCGGAACCTCACCGGCCGCCGACGCCAACCCCGAGAGGTTGACGCCCACCACACCCGGGATGTCGAGGAGCGCAACTGCTTCGACTACCGCGGTCTCGATGCCCTCCTCGACCGAGTCGTCAGCGGCCAGCACCCTGGTGATCTGCGAGTGGTCGAGGTGGAGACCGGGAAAGGCCGCCAGCACCTGAGCGGACCGCTCGTCGGTGTACACGGCCACGCCCGCGATGACCGGCATCGTGACGCCTTGCGCCCGCGCTGCGGACATGAACGCCCTCAGCGAATCCGGTGTACTGACGTGGTTCAGTACCGCCAACTGGGCGCCGGCCCTCTGCTTCTCGAGCAAACGCGCCGGGCGGATGCTGGTCGGCACGGCTTCGGGAGCCTCCGGCACACCCACGGCAAGGTCAGCTTGTGCCGCCAGCGCCGCGAGCCGGGTACCGTCCAGATCGAAAACCTGTGTCACATCTTGTCGAACACCCTGTGCCCGGCCGTCACCGGTGACGCAGAAGACGCCGTCGGCCCCGGCCTGGCCCAGACCCATCAGTTCCTGCTCGAGTACCACCCGGTTGCGGTCGCGACAGGTCAGCGTCACCCACGGGCATCCACCCACACCGCGGATGATCTGCGCCATCACGGTTGGCGGGTAATCGGGCCGGTTCTGGTGTTCTCCGACGAGGACGGCGTCGCTGCTCTCACCCAGAATGGATGCCACCTGTTCGAGGACGCCCCGGTCGAAGGCCGGGACCGACAAGTCGGACAGCACCACCGGGCGGGTACGGGAGGCGTTGATCAACTCACTCGGCGACGCCGGACTGGTCAACGGCTGTGGCCACGGAATGGGTTCGGTGAGAACGGCAAACGGACAGATGTGGGCGTCCATCTCACACGTGGCGTCGTCGCGCACGCCACCGCATGGTCCGAACACCATGCGCTTGGGGCATTCCCGCGACCGCGTTCCCCGATACTCGGTGAAGGCGTCGGGCCCATCGGTCGTGGTGTCCATGACGAACCGCTTACCCCGCTGACGCGAGGGGCAATCATCGTGAGCGGGCCGGCGCACGGTCCGCCACACGATTATCGGGCTATGTCACAGAGTTTTTCGAGCTCCTCGAGTGCTGTGTCGAGATGGGTCAACAGTCGCTGCAGGCTCGGGATCGTCGCGCGTGCGCCGGTCAGACCGAAATTGATGTTGTCGCCGTTGGACGCCACGGTGATGTTCAATGCCTGCCCATCCATGGCGATCGACGCCGGGTAGACCCCGTCGAGCCGCGCACCGTTCCAGTACAGATCCTGTTTCGGGCCCGGCACATTGGAGATGATGATGTTGAACGGTGGCGGGGTGTACCGCACGAATCCGGGCACCGTAGAAAAGGCCAACGGCGCCATCACCGCTGCACCGTAGCCCAATGCCATCAGCGGGCTGAGGTCGCGGATGACGTTCTTGCTCGACCGCGTGGACTCCACGAGGGTGGCCAGCCGGCGTTCCGGATCAGGTTGATCGGTGGCGAGATTCGCCAGGATGGCGGTCACAGCGTTGCCCTCGGAGGTGTCGCTGCCCGCGGCGTGCATCGACACCGGCATCATCGCGATCAGCGGCTGTTCGGGCAGCTCGTTCTGGTCGATCAGGTACGACCTGAGCGCTCCGGCGCACATAGCCATGACCACGTCGTTGATCGTGATGTCGAGGCCCGCCGCCACCTCGCGCAACCGGGTGGCCGACCATTGATCGGCCGCGAATCGCCGTGCGCCACCGATCGGCACGTTGAACATCGTGCGGGGCGCCTGCATCGGCAGGATCAGGTTGCGGTCACGAACCGCCCGAAGCCCCAGACGGGCACCGGCGGGAGCCAGCCCGGCGAGTTCACCGGCGATCTTGGCCCCGCCGCTGAGTACTTGCCCGACCACGTGCTGTGAACCCGAATCCTCCACCGGCTCCTTGGGTTTGCGCGCGAACAGTGCCGGGTCCCAGGGGGCGCGCCCGTTCCGTGCCTCGGGGTCCGTGTCGAGCGTCTTCTCGAGCAACTTGAGCGCGCTCACTCCGTCCACCAGCGAATGGTGGATCTTGGTGTACATCGCGACCCGGCCATCGGCGAGGCCCTCGATCAGGTGCACCTCCCACATCGGCCGGTAACGGTCGAGGAGCGCGCCGTGGTTCGCCGAGACGTACTTGAGGAGTTCGCGGATTCGGCCCGGGCGCGGCAAAACCGTTCGGCGAACGTGGTATTCGAGATCAATCTCCTTGTCGTACGTCCACCGGACCGTACCCATCAGCGCCACGGGTGATGCGGGCCGTTTCCGGAAGAGCCGGTAGACGTCGGTCTGCGCCTGCAGCGTCTCGAACATCTGCTCACCGAGTTCCTCGGCTGAGCTGCCCTCGGCCGGCTCGAAGAGCTGAAGACCACCGACGTGCATCGGATGCTCGCGCGATTCGGCCAGCAGGAACATCGATTCGGTGATCGGCATGTACGGCATGTGCGCTCCTGGACTGTCGGTTCCGTGTGTGTTCGAGAGACTCGAAGTCCACCAATGTGAAACAGGTTACAAGCTCGCACGGTCGCGCACCCGCCGTACTCGGGGGTTTATCGCTCGACTCTGAGGGAACTCAAGCGTCATGCGCTTTGGATACACGTTGATGACCGAACAGAGTGGACCGAAGGACCTGGTGCGCTACGCCGTGTCAGCCGAGAACGCGGGCTTCGACTTCGAGGTCTCCAGCGATCACTACTCTCCCTGGCTCGTATCCCAGGGACATGCGCCCTATGCGTGGAGTGTGTTGGGCGCGGTCGCCCACGCCACCGAGCGGGTCGAACTGGCGACCTACGTCACGGCGCCGACCATGCGATACCACCCGGCGGTGGTGGCGCAGAAGGCCGCGACCATGCAGTTGCTGGCAGACGGGCGATTCATCCTCGGCCTCGGATCAGGCGAGAGCCTCAACGAGCACACGGTCGGTCAGGGTTGGCCCGGCGTTGAGCAGCGACAAGAGATGCTCGCCGAGGCCGTGAAGATCATCCGCGAACTCCACGCGGGCGAACTCGTCACCTACGACGGCAAGTACTTCCGCGTCGACTCCTCACGCATCTGGGACCTGCCCAACGGCGGTGTCCCGATCGGTCTCGCTGTCTCCGGCGACAGGTCGATCGAGCATCTCGCGCCGCTCGGTGACCACATGATCTCCACCGAGCCGTCCGGCGATCTGGTGAAGTCGTGGGATCAGCACCACCCCGAGCAGTCGCGGAAAATCGGGCAGATCCCGATCTGTTGGGATCCCGACAAAGACGCAGCTGTCGCCCGCGCGCACGACCAATTCCGCTGGTTCGCGGGCGGCTGGTCGGTGAATGCCGATTTGCCGACAACTGCCTCGTTCAGCGGCGCCACACAATTCGTGAGGCCAGAGGATGTTGCGTCATCAATTGCCTGCGGTCCGGACCTGGATGAATTGGCCGAAAGTGCGAAGCCGTTCATCGAGGCCGGTTATACGGACGTGGCACTTGTTCAAATAGGCGGCGACAGTCAAGACCAGTTCCTGGCCGAGGCAGCGGAGCCTTTGCTCACGAAGCTTCGCGCACTCTGACAGTCAGCGCAGTTCGCTCTTTTAACTCCTCGATCACCGCTTCGACAACTGCGACTGCGTCGTCGAGCAGCGCCGCACGCGTCCACAGACGCGTCCATTCGGTGTACACAGAAATGCACTGCTCCAGCGTTTCCACTGCAGCCGCAGTCAACTCGGCGGAGGGTTGAAATTGGTTGTCGGTCACTGACTTCGGGCCGGTGTTCTCGGAGAGGAGCAGGCCGCCGGGCAGTGCTGCCGCCACTGTGGTCGCTGCTCCCAGAGCTACCAACCACGTGCGCTGATTGTCAGCACGCACTGCGGTTGCCAGCGTCGACCGGACCAATGCAGGGCGTCCGACGGCAGCTGTACGGTCGAATTGATCAGCCCATTCGACGGCAGGCGCATTGTCGAAAACACCGGTTCCCCAAATGTGCATCGTCGACACCTCTCCACTGCGACACTGACGTTTTGGTCTCACATATTTGTCGCATACGTGCTGCGAGTTGTTACCCCATTGTCCCCCGCGTGTTCGAGGTCTCGTCCTGAACAATACGTGAATTGACCGACTCAATTTTTCGCATCGGGTGTTTTGTCCAACTCAAACATTCATCGGCCTGGACGGTCGGCCACTCGTGTGAAGAGACCGTCGCGGCTCGCGTGGCCGGCGATGCGGACCGAGAGCATCATGACGGGCATGCAGATCTATGACGACATCGTCATCGGTGCCGGCCACAACGGCCTCACCGCGGCCGCCTATTTGGCCCGCGCGGGCCGCAAGGTGCTCGTGCTCGAACGCGCCCCGCACGTCGGCGGCGCAACCGTCTCCGCCCGGCCGTTCCCCGGCATGGATGCGCGAGTGTCCCGCTACTCGTACCTGGTGTCGCTGCTGCCACGGCGGATCATCGCCGATCTCGGACTCGACATCACCCTCGTCCGGCGCAGGTATTCCTCGTACACACCGCTGCCCGCCGACCCGTCCAGGGGCATTCTCGTGGACACAGCCGATGAAGCAGCGACAGCGGCATCGTTCCGAGCCGTCACGGGATCTGACGCGGACTTCCACGCGTGGAAACGGTTCTATGCCGCGATGTCGACGATCGCCGAGGGTGTTTTCCCGACCATGTTGCAACCGCTCGTCAGCGCCGACGAGATGGCGATGATCGCGGGTGGTGATCTCGCCGCCATGGACATGTGGGAACGCCTCACCACCGAACCGGCCGGCGCCATCATCACCGACACGTTCGGCGACGACCTGGTCCGGGGCATCGTCGCAACCGACGGGCTCATCGGCACGTTTGCCGATCTCGACGACCCCTCACTGGCCCAGAACATCTGCCTGCTCTACCACCTCATCGGCGGTGGCACCGGCGACTGGGACGTCCCGGTTGGTGGCATGGGCGCGGTCTCCGGCGCCCTGGCCACCGCAGCCGTCGATGCCGGCGCCGACATCCGCACCGGAGCCGAGGTGACCGCTGTCGACCCCGGCGACGGCACCGTGGAATGGGGCCAGGGCACGGCCAGGGCCGAGTTCATCCACGCCGCCTGCGCCCCTTTTGTTCTCGATCAACTTGTCGAGAATGATGGTGCGTTGCAACCGAAGCCACGTGGCGCACAACTCAAGATCAACGTGCTGCTGCGGCGGCTGCCGAAGCTGCGGGATACCGATGTCCCGGTGGGCGCCGCGTTTTCGGGCACCTTCCACATCCACGAGGGCTTCGACGCGTTGGCGCGATCACATCGTGAGGTCGCGGCCGGCCTGATCCCGACGACTCCGCCGAGTGAGATCTACTGCCACACCCTGTCCGACCCGAGCATCCTCGGCCCCGACCTCACCGGTATGCACACCCTGACGCTGTTCGGACTACACATGACGCCGGAGTTGTTCACCCGGCCAGGGGCGAAAGACGAAGCCGTGGCCGCCACCTTGGCCGCCCTGGACTCGGTGCTCGACGAACCCATCGCCGACGTCATCGCGACCGACAGCACCGGGGCACCCTGCATCGAAGCAAAGACCCCGCCGGAACTCGAAGCGGCGGTAGGACTGCCCGGCGGCCACATCTTCCACCGGCCGCTGCAATGGCCTTGGGCGGAATCACCTGCAGAAGTCGGCACATGGGGTGTGGAAACCGCCCAACGACGGGTGCTGCTCGCCGGGGCCGGTGCTCGGCGCGGCGGCGGTGTCAGCGGCATCCCGGGCCACAACGCTGCGGCGCTGGTGCTGGGCCGCTAGCCAGTCCGTTGACCGGGCCGAAAACCCCGTCGACCGGGCCGAAACTTGCATTCACCGGGCCGTCGATCGTCTGAATCAGACCCGTAGAGGCACGTCTCACTCATCGTCTTACGGCTTTCGGCCCGCTCAACGGCGATATCGGCCCGGTCGACGGTGGTTTCGGCCCGCTCGACGGTGGTTTCGGCCCGGTCGACGGTGGTTTCGGCCCGGTCGACGGATGCGCTCAGGAGTGGGCGAGCTTCTTGTTCACCACCCGGGTCAACCATGCCGGCGAGAACCGCGCACCGAGTGACAGCGCCTTGGTCTGGAGCCCCACGGCGTAGTGCACCCGGTGGATGAGCTTGCTGGTCTTGGGTTCCTCGACCGCAGCGACGATGGCATCGGCGACGTCCTGGGGTCCGAGGCGGATCCCGAGCGAGTCGGTGGTGCCCGTACGGACGCCCTTGGTCATCGCGGTCTGGACGTAGAGCGGCCACATGGCGATGGCGCGGATGCCGTGCTTGCCCCACTCGATGTCCAGCGCCTCGGTGAGGCCGCGGACGTACATCTTGGTGGCGCTGTAGCTGGCCAGCTCGGCCTGGCCGTAGATCGCCGACGCCGACGCGATGTTGACCAGCACCGACCCCGGGGTGGCCTTCAGATGCCGGAACCCGGCGTGGCACCCGTTGGTCACGCCCTTGACGTTGATGTCGATCTGCTTGTGCTGGGTGGCGAGCGGGATCTCCTCGAACGGACCCGCCAGCAAGATTCCCGCGTTGTTGATCAGCACGTCGAGCCGACCACCATTGCTGTCGGCGAACTCGTCGAGACGGGTGGCGAACTCATCGGCGTCGGTGACGTCGAGGTGGCCCGTGACCGCGCGGCTTCCCGCGGCCTTCACCTCGTCGACGAGACTGGCCAATCCCGCCTCGTCGATGTCGTACGCACCGATGAGGTATCCCTTGCGGGCAAACGTGAGCGCAGTGTGACGTCCGATTCCGGCTGCAGCACCGGTGATGAAGACCGATCGTGTAGGCATACGGGATTCTTACACCGCACATTGTCGAATGGCTAGTTCCGATGACACGCCCGGTAGGCTCTGCTCCGATGTCTACCGCTGAATTGCCCATTGAAACCCGCAAGCTCGTCGGCTGGAGCCGTACGACGCCGATCGAGGGTCACGTGCTGGCGACACCCGATGTCGAGGTGATCGCCAAGGCTGTCGCGCAGGTTGCCGATGCAAACGCCGACAAGCCGTCCTACCTGCGTCGCGGCGTGATCGCCCGCGGACTGGGACGTTCCTACAACGAATCCGCGCAGAACGTCGGTGGCCTGACGGTCGACATGACGCAGCTCAAGCGCATCCACTCGATCGATGACTCCACCGGGATCGTCGACCTCGATGCCGGCGTCTCGCTCGACGAGCTGATGACCGTGGCCCTCCCGTTCGGCCTGTGGGTCCCGGTGTTGCCGGGCACCAGGCAGGTCACCATCGGTGGGGCCATCGCGCACGACATCCACGGCAAGAACCACCACAGCGCCGGAACCTTCGGCCAGCACGTTGTCGAGATCACGCTGCTGGTGGCCGATGGACGCATCCTCACCCTTACCCCCGCAGGCAGCCCCGACGACCCCCAGGGCGAGCTGTTCTGGGCGACGATCGCGGGAATCGGCCTGACCGGCATCATCCTGCGGGCCAAGGTCCAGCTCAAGCGGACCGAGAGTGCGTACTTCATCGCAGACACCGCCACCACCAGCAGTCTCGACGAGACCATCGCACTCCATCTCGAAGACGGATTCGAAGACGGCTATGAGTACGCGTCGGGCTGGTTCGACTCGATCAGCAAGCCGCCGAAGCTCGGCCGCGGGTCATTCAGTCGCGGCAATCTGGCCAGACTCGACGAGCTGCCGCCGAAGCTGCAGAAGGATCCGCTGAAGTTCAACGGCAAACCGCTGGTGACCTTCCCCGACATCTTCCCGAACGGGCTGGCAAACAAGTTCGACTTCTCCATCGTCGGTGAGGCCTACTACCGGATGGGGTCGAACAAAAAGGGCCAGGTCAAGAATTTGGCGCAGTTCTACCACATCCTCGACATATTCGGAGAGTGGAATCGGGCCTACGGACGTACCGGCGGATTCACCCAGTACCAGTTCATCGTGCCCACCGGCAACGAGGACGAGTTCAAGCGGATCATCGCCGACATCCAGGCGTCCGGACACGTGAGCTTCCTCAACGTGATCAAGCTCTTCGGCGACGGAAACCAAGCGCCCTTGAGCTTTCCGTTCCGTGGCTGGAACGTGTGCCTCGACTTCCCGATCAAAAGGGGACTCGGCGAATACCTCAACGAACTCGATCGCCGCGTGATGGCCATGGGCGGACGCCTGTACACGGCCAAGGACTCGCGGACCTCCGCGCAGAACTTCCATGCCATGTACCCCGAGATCGACTCGTGGATCGCCACCCGCCGAAAGATCGACCCGACCGGGGTGTTCATGTCCGACATGGCCCGCCGCCTCGAACTCGCCTGAGCAACAACTCGTTCGAGCCTGCACTCCCCGATCTGCCGACTAGACAGGAACATTCATGATCAACGCCGTAGGCGTCCCACAGTCCGTCCTGGTACTCGGTGGCAGCTCCGAGATCGGACTGGCCATCACCGCCGAATACCTCAAGAAGGGGCCGATGCGTGTGGTCCTGGCAACCATGCCCGGCGACCCCGCCGGTGAGGCCGCAGTCGAGAAGATGAAAGCCGCCGGCGCCTCGTCGGTGGAGCGCATCGACTTCGACGCCCTCACCCCCGACAGCCATCCCGCGGTGATCGACCAGGCGTTCGCCGGAGGCGACATCGACGTGGCCATCGTCGCGTTCGGCGTCCAGGGCGTGGACGAAGAGGTCTGGCAGGACCAGCGAAAAGCAGTCTTCACCGCCAACATCAACTACACCGCCGCGGTATCTGTGGGCGTTCTTCTCGGCGAGAAGATGCGCGCGCAAGGCCACGGCCAGATCATCGCGATGAGCTCGGTCGCCGGAGAACGTGTGCGGCGCAGCAACTTCGTCTACGGATCCACCAAGGCCGGCCTCGACGGGTTCTACCTCGGTCTCGGTGAGGCGTTACGCGAACACAACATCCGCGTACTCGTCATCCGCCCGGGCATGGTGCGCACCCGCTTGTCGGCGCACGTGAAGGAAGCACCGCTGACGGTCGAGAAGGAAGACGTCGCCAAGCTGGCGGTGTCGGCAGCGGACAAGGGCAAGGAACTCGTCTGGGCGCCCCCGCCGTTCCGTTTCGTGATGATGGTGCTTCGCCACATCCCCCGTCCGATCTTCCGCAAACTTCCCATCTGATCCATGCGCCGACACCTGTGGTCGAGAGCCGACGATGGGCATCGCGTCACGGACGGTTCAAGCGGCAGTAGACACCTGCTGTCGGTTGCAGACCTGATCGGCGCGGCCGTCGTCGCCCTTGTGGTGTCGAGCATTGCGCTGGCGGCGATCGGTCGCGTGGACTGGCCGGCGTTCAACTCGTCCAACGTCGAGACCGCCCTCACCACCACCGGTCAGGTCCTTGCGGTCGTCCTGCTGATCGTCGCCGTCATTCTGTCGCGGACCGGCAAGGCGACGTGGGCGATCAAACCCCTGTCGTGGCTGGGTATCTCGGCCCTGGCAGCGGTCACGCTGGCGATGCCGCTGGGAGCCACCAAGCTCTACCTGTTCGGCATCTCGGTGGATCAGCAGTTTCGCACCGAGTACCTCACCAGGCTGACGAACAGCCCCGCCCTGGCCGACATGACCTACGCCGATCTGCCGCCCTACTACCCGGCCGGGTGGTTCTGGCTGGGCGGACGTTACGCCTCCCTCACCGGTCAGCCCGGCTGGGAAGCGTACAAACCGTGGGCGATCATCTCGATATCCATCGCTGCCGCGTTGGCGATGGCCTTGTGGCAGCGGATGATCCGCACCGACCTGGCAATCGCGGCAACACTGGCCTCCACCGTGCTCACCCTGATGTACGTGAGCCCCGAGCCCTACGCGGCGGTGCTGGTTATCCTCGGCGCTCCGATGCTCGTGACGATTCTGCACGGTTTGCGGTCGGGCAGCGTGCCCGCGATCGTGGCCGGTGGACTGTTCCTCGGCTTGAGCGCCACCTTCTACACGCTCTACACCGGACTGTTCGCCATGACGGCTGTGCTGATGGCCCTCTACCTCGCCGCTGTGGCGTGGTTCGGCTTGGACAACAAGGCGGTCAACAAGTCTCGAATCCGTACCGAGCGGGTACGCGCCGTGTTGCACCTGGCGTTGCGACTGTCCGGTATGGCCGCGGTAGCCATCCTCGTGGCGCTCATTGTCTGGGCGCCATACCTTTACGACAGGCTTCGCAACGAGCCCGCCTCGGGCGGTACGGCAGAGCACTACCTGCCGGGATCGGGCGCCGTGCTCCCGACACCGATGCTGCATTGGTCGTTGATCGGCGCGCTGACCATGGTCGGTCTGGTCTGGATCATCCTCCGGTTCCGCACCAGGACCGCAGCATTGACCTTCGGTGTCACGGTCGTCTCGATCTATCTGTTCTGCCTGCTGTCGATGGCGGTCACGGCCACCGGGACCACCCTTCTCTCGTTCCGCATGGAGCCGTTGCTCATCGTGGTCCTCGGTGTTGCCGGCGTGTACGGCTTCGCGGAGTTGGCGTCGGTGGCGGTCCGCCGATTCGGTGACGTGCGCACCCTGGTGGCGGTACTCGCCACCGGTGCGGCCATCGCTGTGGCACAGAGCATCCCAGGTCACCTCGCCACCGAGATCACCGTCGCCTACACCGACACGGACGGCAACGGTGTGCGCGCAGATCAGCGGCCGCCGGGGGCCGGGGCCTACTTCCCCGAGATCGACGCGGCCATCACCACCCAGACGGGCCGGCCCCGCGACGACACCGTGGTGCTAACCGCCGACTACGGATTCCTCTCGGTGTACCCCTACTACGGATTCCAGGGACTCACGTCTCACTACGCGAACCCGTTGGCGGAGTTCGACAAACGCGCTGCGGCCATCGAACAGTGGTCGACGGCCGAAACCGCGGACAGCCTCGTCGAGCAACTCGACGCCTCACCGTGGCGACCACCGACGGTGTTCCTCTTCCGTTACAGCGCAGAAGGTTACGATCTGCGCCTGGCCGAAGACGTCTACCCCAACGACCCCAACGTCCGTCGCTACACGGTGACCTTCAACCGGTCGGTGTTCGAGGATCCCCGATTCACGGTGACCAACATCGGACCCTTCGTGCTGGTGGTCCGCAACTAGCGCTCTACCGGTCAGGGCCCCCAGTTCTCTACCGGTCAGGGCCCCCAGTTCTCTACCGGTCAGGGCCCCCAGTTCTCTACCGGTCAGGCCCCTAGTTCTCTACCGGTCAGGGCCACAGTCGAGCGGCTGCGCGCCCACGACTCCCCGGACCGACAGCAGGCCCTCGAGGATGTACTGACCCGGAAGGGTGGCCTGCAAGGTGACCCAGCTGTCCGGCGTCTCGGTGATGCAGGCGTACAGGTTCTCGTCCACACTGCTGCGCGCGACAAGATACTTGTTGTAGCGCACCTGAATTGCGTGCGCCTGCGTGTCGGGCACGTCCAGGACGAGCTTCGCCGGCGACGACTCGACAACTGTCAGCGGCGCCGGGACGATCGGGGCGGGGTCATCGACCTTGTAGAGGTCCCACTTGTCGTTGCTCCAGACCCGTTCGAGATAGGGCAGGCCCGACTGCACCAGTGCGGCTTCGTTTTTCATCTGACGCAGCGGATCGGCGGAGACCGCAACAAACGCGACCGCGTTCTCCGACAGCCACTGCCTGTACGACTGCGGGGTCAGCGCGTTCTCTTCGTAGAAGATCGGGTTGAACCGCGAGTCCGACTGGTTCTCCCAGCCGCGCGCCAACTTGATGGTCATCCCGAGTTTGTGTGCGCCCGCGTGGGTTTGGGCATCCACCAGCTCCACGCGGTGGTTGTTGATCTCCGGCCGGTCGACCAGCTGTGAACGCAGGGCGATGTAGTCGCGGTTGCTGTCACCGGAGTCGGCCCCGACCACCTGGTCTGCGGTTGCTACGAACGTCGCGTAGATGAGGGCCGGGGCCAGCGCTATGGCCAGGAACTTGAGCGACCGCTTCGAGTAGAAGAGACACAGGCACGGCAGCACCAGACAGAAGAACCGGCTGAGGTTGGAGCCCACGCCCGTCGGCACGAGGAACATGACGATGGCCGCGGCGCTCGCCAGCGGCACTATCCACCGGGCCGGTGGGATGGTGAGCGCGGCGGCGCCGCCCGCGGCGATCAGGGCGACCCAGAACAGGGTGGTGGCGGGGAACCCCTGGGCGCCGGGGCTGCCGAACATCAAGAACGGGACGCCCACTCCGAGGGCAGACCCAGCCAGCACCCACCAGGTGGTCCGGGCCTGCTCGTCGCGGCCGAACGCAAATGGCACCGCGGCCAGTCCGACAAACGCCGGCGCCAGCGGACTCGCGAGCCCGGCGACCAGCAGGCCGATGACCCCCAGCGCCAGGTACCCGCGGCGTACGACGACGATGGCCCCGAGGGCGATGGCCGCTCCCACGGCGAACGCCACCCGGCCCGAGAGCATGTTGAGTACGGCGGCGATGGTGATGGCCCAGACCAGCACGGTCTGGTGCGTGGCGCCTTTGGCCAGCGGGACGGCCAGCAGAGCGATGGCAGCGGTGGCAAGGCACAGCAGGAGCAGGGAACCGGTGAGTGTCGACAGGGCCGGGACGATCAGCGAATAGCTGCCGGGCGAGACCCCGCCGTACCAGCCGAACCAGTAACCGAGGCCGACGCCGGATCGAGCAGCTTCCTCACGCGCGATGGCCGCTTGCAGATCCCCGACCGTCGGGTGCGCCACCCACAGGCCCACGATGGCGATCAGCGCCACCAGGAGTGGGAGGAGCGGCCGCCGGCCAAGTGCCGGCAAGGCACCGGGAAGCTCATCCGATCGACACCCCTGCGCTCTCCGGCCTGCGGGCCGCTCGGTTGCGCCACCATCGGGTCAACGTCGGCGCGTAGATGATCAGCGCCGCCACCGCCAGGAGCCAAACTCCCGCGATGACATCAAGAATGTAGTGGTTTCCCGAACCCATGACCACAAAATATGTGGTGAACGGTAGATGAGGCCGAGGATGCGCAGCCACTTCCACTTGGCCAGGAAGAACAGCGTCACACCGCACCAGGTGGCCCATGCGCAGTGCAGCGAAGGCATGGCGGCGAACTGGTTGGAGATGGCGTCGCTGCCGGGCGCACCCGACTCAGGCCACCAGCCCCATGAGGCGGTTTGCGCCATGACGTCGACAAATCCCTCGCCTTTGAGCAGGCGCGGCGGCGCGGTGGGCAGCCAGTAGAAACCGATCAGGGCCAAGCCTGTCGTCAGCACCAGCACGCCGCTGACCTGGCGGTAATACTGTTTGCGCCGGAACAGCAGCCAGATCAGCACCACGGGGGTGACGATGAAGTGCAGGGTGGCGTACTGGAGGGCAACCAGGTTGGCGAGCCACGTGGTGGTGTGCACCAGTTCGTTGAGTGGCCGCTCGAGGGCGAAGTTCCAGCTGTCTTCGATCCTCAGGATCTCGTCGGCGTTGCGGTAAGCCGCCGCGGCGACGTCGCCGACGCTGTTGCGGATGGCCGAGTAGATGGCGTACAGCGCGCCGAGCATGAGGATCTCGACCCACCATCGAGGGCGGGCGAGGTATCGATTGACGCGGGTGACGGCGGCACGGAAGCCGGTCTCCCGCAGTTCGGATTCGTAGGCATCGAACGCAGCCGAGTCGAGTTCCGGGGCGGTGGTCGATCGGGCATCACGGGTTGCCATAAATCAACTCCCGCATATAACCCTCCAACTACCTACTTCGAGCTCGTACCGCCTGACCCGAGTTTGCGGATCGAACGCGAAACTACCGCGTACAAGTCACAGGTCCGACACATCTCGTTACGATGGCTGACCGGAGAGGGCGCAATGGTTCTGCAGGATCATAACCGAGGAAGGGCTTCCAACCTTCCCACACGCGGCCCGTGAACGCTCTGAGCTGGCGAAAGTCAGAGCCATTTGCCCGTCGTTGGGCTTCTATTCAACAATTTACTGTGCTTCGAATGTGATGCTCGTCACAGATTACGTCCGATCGACACCCGTCGACGCCATCACCAGCTCGACGAGTCGGCGCACCGCGAACTCGTAACCGCGGATGCCGAACCCCGCTATGACACCTTCCGCGACGCCGGACACATAGGAACGGTGACGGAACTCTTCACGCGCGTGCACGTTGCTGACATGCACCTCGAAGATCGGCACCTCGGGGATGACCAGCGCGTCCCGCAGCGCCACCGAGGTATGCGTCCATCCGCCGGGATTGATGACGATTCCGCACGCGTGACCACGTGCCCCGTGGATCCACTCGAGCATCTCGCCCTCGTGGTTGGTCTGGCGCGCTTGCACGGTGAAACCAGATTCCGCAGCGGCCGAGGTGGCGATCGCCACCGCGTCCTCGAGGGTGTCGGCGCCGTAGACATCAGGCTGCCGGGTGCCGAGCGCGTTCAGGTTGGGCCCGTTCAGCAAGAGGATGGGCGCACGGTCACCGGATTCGCGGCTGTCGATCATGGGGCAACTGTATGGCTCGGCGCGGCACCGCAAGAGAATCCGACACGCCCAGGCGGTTACCATCTGCGTTTGTGCCTGCTGACGCCCCGACCGCGAAACCGACCCACGACCGGGCGCGGATCGCCAAGCTCGCTGCGATCGTCACCGGTCTGCTCGGCGTCTTCCTTGCCCTGGCCACGCCGCTGCTGCCCGTCAATCAGACCACCGCCGAGGTGAACTGGCCGCAGCAGGACAAATTGCAGTCGGTGCTGGCACCACTCGTCTCCTATGTGCCGATCGACCTCGACATCACGGTGCCGTGCAGCGCCGTCGACCAACTCAACGGGCCCGGCCAGACCGTGCTCGTCTCGACCACCCCGAAACAGGCCGAAAAGGCAGTTGCCCGAGGTCTTTTCATTCGCAAGTCCGGCCAGGCGACGGACGCACTGGATCGGCAGTCCGTCGAGGTGGTGGTCCGCAACACCCCCGTGGCCTTCGCGACGCTCGCGGACATCCGGTCGCAGGGTTGCGAGAGCATCAAGGTGACCGCGACCGCTGAATCGGTGAAGGCCGAGTTCGTCGGGATGACCGACGCCGAAGGTGAACCCCTCGTCGGGGAGACAACCGACGGCGACCAGCGCCCCCAGATGACCGGCATCTACACAGACCTGACCGGCGCTGCGACGTCGCTGCCCGGCCTGACGGCGCATGCCACCATCGACGATCGGTACAGCACCGCCCCCACCATCCTCAAGTGGCTTGCGATCGCGGTCGGAGTGCTCTGCACGTTGATCTCTCTGGGCGCATTGGCGGTGCTCGACTCCACCGATGGCCGTAAGCACCGCCGGTTCCTGCCCGCCCGATGGTGGACGTTCAACGCCCGCGACGGCGTGGTGATCGGCGCGCTTGTCATCTGGCACATCGTCGGCGCGAACACATCGGACGACGGATACATCCTGACGATGTCGCGGGTTGCCGAGCACGCCGGATACACCGCCAACTACTACCGCTGGTACGGCGCGCCGGAGGCCCCGTTCGGCTGGTACTACCAGGTGTTCGGATGGCTGGCGCACGTCACCACCGCCAGCCCGTGGATGCGTCTGCCCGCGCTGGTCTGCGGAATCCTGGTGTGGCTGATCCTGTCCCACGAGGTGCTCCCTCGCCTCGGCCGCGCGGCGACCACCAACCGGATCGTGCCATGGACCGCCGCCTTCGTGTTCCTCGCGTCGTGGTTCCCGTTCAACAACGGACTCCGACCCGAGCCGATCATCTGCCTGGGCGCGCTGCTCACGTGGTGCTCGGTGGAACGTGCGATCGCGACCGGAAGGATCCTTCCTGCGGCAGTGGCCTGCACGATCGGAGCATTCAGCCTCGCGGCCGGACCCACGGGCTTGATGGCGGTCGCGGCGTTGATCGCCGGTGCCCGCCCCATGGTGATGGCCCTGATCAAACGAGCCAAGGCCATCGGCGGGGACCTCAGGAGTTATCTGGCTATGGTGGCTCCGGTCGCCGCGGCCGGGGTGTTCGTGATGTTTGTCGTCTTCTCCGATCTGACCCTCGCCGCATTCACGCAGTCGACGAGCATGAAGACCGCGCTGGGTCCCTCACTGCACTGGTACAACGAGATCGACCGATACTCCGCGTTGTTCGAGTTCTCGGCCAATGGTTCGGTGTCCCGTCGGTTCGCGGTGCTGGCGATGCTCGTCGGGCTGGTGGTCTCCGGCGCGATGCTCATCCGCAAGAGCCGCATACCCGGTACAGCGCTCGGCCCGTCCCGCCGCATCGTCGGGATCACCTTCGCATCGCTCATTTTCCTCATGTTCACCCCGACAAAATGGACTCACCAATTCGGTGTGTTCGCCGGACTGGCGGCGGCACTGGCCGCCATCGCGGCCATCGCGGTGAGCGCCGAGGCCATGCACGCCCGGCGCAACCGGATGCTCTTCATCGCACTCGTGCTGTTCATCACCGGTCTGTCGTTCACCGCGCCGAACGCCTTCTTCTACTACTCGAACTGGGGCATGCCGTGGGGCGCGCTTCCCGTTCGTTTCGGGGTCGCTCTGGGCAGCGTCATGCTGTATCTCTGCGCGGCCGCGCTGCTCGTCGCTTTCTGGTTCCACTTCCGCGAGCCGTTCGATCGGCGCAAGGACGACGTCGCGGCCGGCTCACGGACGCAGGGCACCCGTCCTCGCCGGTGGTACAGCACACTCGCCGCGGCACCTCTGGCCGTCGCGGGCGCGTTCCTCGTGGTCTTCCAGATCGGCACCGGTGTTGCCTCGGGCGTGAAGCAGAGTGGATCGTTCTCCATTCCGTCGTCGAACGTCGATGCCCTGCGCGGGGACATCTGCGCGATGGCCGAGAAGGTCCTGGTGGAACCCGATCCCTCAGGCGACCTTCTCCAGCCGGTGGACGGCAACGTCGCACTAGGCCTGAACGGCTCGTCCGAACCGACCGAAGGGGCGCCTGCCAACGCGGGTTTCACCGCAAACGGTCTGCCGCTGACCCTGGACTCGACCGCAAGCGCGGGGAGCCTCGGCGTGCTCGGCGGCAATGTCGCCATCTCGCCGGATGTGCTCAACTCGAATGCGGGCGGGACCGGCGGCGGTGAAACCGATCAGGCCGGCGTCAACGGCAGTACGGCAAAGCTGCCGTTCGGGCTGGATCCGGCCGTCACACCCGTGCTCGGCAGCTATTCGCAGAACGACCAGTTCCCCTCGTACCTCACCTCGTCCTGGTATCGGCTTCCCGCACGGAACGCCGACACCCCGCTGATCACCATGGCGGTCGCCGGTCAGTTCGACATCGAGAACATCAAGATGGAGTACTCGACCGGGTCCGGCGACTCGAACCAGGACTTCCAGGTGGCGGGCGAGGTCGATCTGATCGACCCGGGTCCACGACCCTCCTGGCGGGACCTGCGCACCTATCGCAGTTCGTTCCCGAACGACACCACGGCGATCCGCATCGTCGCCAAGGACGAGAACCTCGCACAGGACAGCTTCATCGCACTGACGCCTCCCCGATCACCGCGTCTGCAGACATTGCAGACGATGGTCGGCAGCACCGATCCGGTCCAGCTCGACTGGACCAGCGGGCTCGCGTTCCCGTGCCAGCGGCCGTTCGACCATCGCGACGGGGTCGCTGAGATCCCGCAGTGGCGGATCGCTCCCGGTGCCGATCTGTCCGCCGCGGTCGGCGCGTGGCAGGACGCCTTCGGTGGTGGACCACTGGGA
Organism: Williamsia sp. D3; assembly: GCF_000506245.1. NCBI lineage: Bacteria > Bacillati > Actinomycetota > Actinomycetes > Mycobacteriales > Nocardiaceae > Williamsia > Williamsia sp. D3. The sequence continues at coordinate 108,168 of NZ_AYTE01000004.1, forward strand.
TGGATCGAGGTGGCCCTGGACAAGACCACGGTGCCCTCCTATCTCGAGGGCGACATCGGTCGCGACTGGGGTTCGCTGGTCCGTTACGAGCCCTACGGTGAGCCGGCGGATCTGGCGGAACTGAAGCTGGGCGAGACCACTCGGTCCGGACTGTGGAGTCCTGCGCCCATCCGGTACTGACTGTGCCGTAGGTCACCGCAGCGGTCGCAGGACCGATCCCCCGCTCGGGGCAGGTTAGGGCTCTCAGGTCAGTGCAATACCATCGTTGCTCGTGCCTGTGTCCTCTCACATCCCCAGTGCGGGGACTGTCCGTTGGACCGCAATCGTGGCGGGACTGGTCGGGATCGTGCTGTGTGCGATCACCCCTCTGCTGCCGGTCGACAAATCCACCGCGAAGATCGATTGGCCCGCAGGTCAGCCGCTTTCCAGCGCGACCGCGTCGGTCACCGCACCGTTGATCGCGCAGACGCCGCAGACCCTCGATGCGACCATTCCGTGCTCCCTGATCGACAGCCTCGGAACCGACGGGGGCCTGGTGCTGGCGACGATGCCGCCGAGCGCCCAACAGTTCAATCAGAAGGCCCTGGTCGTCTCCGCCTCCGCGTCGTCGGTGTCGGTGATCTTCCGTAACGAGCTGGCTGCCACGCGCCCCGCGACGCCGTCGGATCGCCGCAGTGCCGCGATCTGCGGATCTGGTCGAACCCTGCAGGGGTGGGTGCACAGTTCGTCGGTCTCGGTCCGGTCGGCACCCTGGGCATCGACCAACGACCACAGTTCGACGGCGTCTTCACCGACATCCCCACCGACGACGTGAAAGCCGCCCAGGCGCAGGGACTTTCGGTCACCACAGTGGTCGATACGCGCTTCTCCTCGACGCCAACCCTCATCAAACAGCTCGCGCTGATCGTCGGGCTTGTCGCGATCGCCGTCTCACTGATCTGCCTCGGCCGGCTCGACTGGCTCGCCGGTTACCACCGGCGGATCGGCACCCCCGCCTGGGGCAAGGTGCTGCGACCGCGTGTCACCGACCTGGCCGTCACCGGTGTGCTGCTCATCTGGCACTTCCTCGGCGCCGGCTCACCCGACGACGGCTACATCCTCAACATGGGTCGCGCGTCCGAGGGCGCGGGGTACCTCGCCAACTACTACCGCTTCTATGGCATCGCGAGGCGCCGTTCGACTGGTACTACTCGTTCCTGGCCGTCTGGTCGGAGGTGTCGGCCTCGGGACTGTGGATGCGCATCCCGTCGCTGGCCGCCGGCCTCGGGTCGTGGTTCATCCTGTCGCGGGTGCTGTTACCCCGCCTCGGTGCCGGAGTCCGCCGCAGCGCCTGGGCGATCTGGGCGGCCGCGGCCGTCTTCACCGCGTTCTGGCTGCCGTTTGCCAGCGGTCTGCGCAGCGAATCGATCATCATCCTGGGGTCCCTGCTGACCTGGTGGGCCGTCGAGCACGCCATCGCGACCCGCCGATTGCTACCGGCTGCCCTGGCTGCGATGTGCGCGGGGCTCACTCTCGCCGTGGCGCCGCAGGGTGTCATCGCAGTCGCCGTACTGATCGTGGGCGCCCGGCCCATGCTGCGCGTGCTGATCGAACGCGGCCGCGATCCCGAACACGGTAACCGCGTGCGGGTGCTCAACCTCGCGGCAGTGATGGCACCGTCCATCGCGGCCGCCTCGCTGGTCGTGCTCGTGGTCTTCCGCGATCAGACCTTGGCATCGGTGTTCGATGCCGTGCGCACGCGCTACATCGTCGGACCGACCATCTCGTGGTGGCAGGAATATCTGCGGTACTACTTCATCACCGTCACCACGCCCGACGGCGCACTGACCCGTCGGGTGCCGCTGTTGCTGTTGCTGTCGTCGGTGTTCGTGACACTCGCGGTGATGTTGCGACGCAAGAAGATTCGTGCCGTCGATCCGGGGCCGGCCTGGCGACTGCTCGGCGCCACGCTGATCACGTTGCTGCTGATGATGTTCACACCCACCAAGTGGACCATCCACTACGGCGTGTTCGCCGGTTTCGCCGCTGCGCTGGCCGCCACGGCCACCATCGCCGTCGCCCAGTCGGCGGCACGGTCGGTGCGCAACCTGTCGGTCTTCGTCGCGGGACTGCTCTTCGCCCTCGCCGCGGCGATGGCCGGCGAGAACGCCTGGCCCTTCGCCTACAACTTCGGCATCTCGTGGTTCGACAAGGCACCGGTGCTCGCCGGTCGCGAAGTGTCCACCATCTTCCTGGTTCTCGCCGTGGTGGCCGGCGCCGTCGCGGTGTGGCAGCACCTGCGCCTCGACTACGTCGCCAACAAGGGGCTTGCCCACGGACCCGACGCGTCGGCCGCCGAGGCGCGGTCCGACCGCCGCCGCCTGTTCATCGCCTCCTCCCCTATCGCCCTGATCGCCGGCTTCATGGTGATCTGCATGCTGGCGGTGTTCGCCAAAGCCGCGCTGTCGCGGTATCCCGCCTACACGGTGCTCGGTGCGAACTTCGATGCTCTTCGCGGGAACAGCTGCGCAATGGCGGATGCGGTGCTGGTCGAAGAAGATCCGAACCGCGGCATGCTGACCCCTGCCGACGGAGTTTCGGCGTCCGACGCCCTCGCGGGCGAGGATGCGGTCGGTTTCACCCCGAACGGCGTTGCCGGCGACCTGACACCCGAGGCGGGCTCCGCCCGTCCCGGCCAGATGAACGTGTCGGCCAGCTTCAACAAACCCTTTGTGGTCTCGGGTGCCGGTGCCGGTATCACCGGCGGTACCGGACCGGAAACGGTCAACGGTTCCACCGTGGCGCTGCCGTTCGGGCTCGACCCGGCCACCACGCCGGTGCTCGGCAGCTACGGGTACGACTCGGGAGAGGCGTCACTGACCACCGGCTGGTACAACCTCCCCGCCCGTGACGCGTCGCCGCTACTCGTGTTCAGCGCCGCCGGACCGGTGTTCACGTTCAACGAGGAGGGTGTGGCGACCTTCGGGCAGCAGCTGAAGGTGCAGTTCGGTGTCCCGAACCCCGATGGGTCGTTCACCGACCTCGGCCCGCAGATCGTGCCCATCGACCCCGGGCCCGACAAGCCGAACCGGCCGTGGCGCAACCTACGCGTCCCGATGGCGCAGGTCCCCCGGGATGCCACCGCCATGCGGATCGTGGCCAAGGACAACAACGTCAACCCCAAGCAGTGGCTCGCGGTCACCCCACCCCGCGCACCGCAGCTCAAGACCCTGCAAGAAGTCGTCGGATCGGACTCCCCCACGCTGATCGACCTGAGCGCGGCGTCTCAGTTCCCTTGCCAGCAACCGTTTTCCATCACCGATGGAGTCGCCGACATCCCGCAGTGGCGAATCCTGCCCGACAGGGTGACCGCCGCCTCCCAATCCAAGACGTGGCAGGCCGCGGACGACGGTGGTGTGCTGGCCGTGCCCGAGGCGCTGGCGCGGGCGAACACCGTGGCGACCTACCTCGACGACGACTGGTATCGAGACTGGGGGTCGCTGGAGAAGTACACCCCGCTGGTGCCCGATGCTCCAGCAGCCGAGATCACCACGGGGACAGAGAAGAACTGGGGATGGTCACGCACCGGCTCACTGAGGGTGGTGCCGCAGGAAAATGAGTGAAAAGGCGAGCACCATCAACACAGAACCGCCCACCGGGAAGCGGAGCCTGAGCCGTTACGTCGGCCCTGGCTACCGCAACATCAAGATCGTGGCGGTCGTCTCCGGCCTCATCGGGTTCCTGCTCGCCTGCCTGAGCCCGCTGATGCCGGTGAATCAGACCACGGCGCAACTCAACTGGCCCCAGGACAACCAGGTGGTCAACGTGGCGGCGCCGCTGGTGTCGTTTGTCCCCACCGACATGCGGGTCTCCGTTCCCTGCTCCACCGCTGCCGAGCTCCCCGCCGACGGTGGGGTTCTGCTCTCGACGATCCCCGCCGGCGGGCAGGAGGCCACGTCCAAGGGCCTGTTCATCCGGGCCACGTCCGACAGCATCACGGTGACCGGCCGCGACGTGGTGTTGCTGACCGCGGATCGGGCTGTCGCGCAGGCGGATCCGAACTGCCGCATCACCGTCGAGGCCGACGGTGGAGGTTCTGCCGGGCGCATCGAGAACGGCGGCACCGAAGGCCAGTTGTCCTTCGACGTCCGCGATCCCAACCTCCGACCGCAGATCGTCGGCGTCTTCACCGAACTCCCCCAAGGCACCTCACCCGAGGGGTTGGAGTTCAGCGCGACCATCGACACCCGATTCGTCACCACCCCCACCAACCTGAAGTTCGCCGCCCTCGTCATCGGTGTGGCAATGACTGTGGTGTCGCTGATAGCGCTCGCGGTCCTCGACTCCCGGGACGGTCGCAGACATCGGCGCATCCTGCCCACCCACTGGTGGACCATCCGGTTCTCCGACGTCGTGGTGTTCGCGGTACTCGGTTTCTGGTGGCTGATGGGGTCGAACACCTCCGACGACGGCTACAACTTCACCGTCGGGCGCATCGCCGGAGAAGCCGGGTACGTCGACAACTACTACCGCTACTACGGAGTGCCCCAGGATCCATTCGGTTGGCACTACCAGGTGATCTCGGCGATGACCGAGGTCAGCCTGTCGGCGCCGTGGATGCGTCTGCCCGCGTTCTTGCTTGGCCTTCTCGGATGGTGGCTGATCTCGCGTGAGGTGATCCCGCGCCTCGGCCGGACGGTCCGTCACTCCACCCCAGCGCTGTGGTCGGCAGCGTTTGTGTTCCTGGCCATCTGGATGCCGTTCAACAACGGCCTGCGCCCCGAACCCGCACTCGCGATCGGCGCGCTGCTCACCTGGTGTTGCGTCGACCGCGCCATCGCCACCGGCCGGTTGCTGCCGCTGGCGATCGGTTCGGCTGTTGCCGCCTTCACCCTCGCGCTCGCACCAGGTGGCCTGATGGCCGTCGCACTGCTGCTCGCCGGAATCCGCCCGCTGCTGAGACGAGTTGTCGCACGCAGGCACCGCGACGGGCTGCTACCGCTGCTGATGCCCATCCTCGCCGCGGGAACATCGGTGCTGTACAACATCTTTGCCGATCAGACACTTTCGACGATCCTGACGTCGTCGCAGGTCGCCTCCGAGGTGGGGCCGACGCTCGAATGGTGGCAGGAACCGGTTCGGTACTACTACCTGATGCTGCCCACAGCCGACGGCACGTTGTCGAGGCGATTCGGCATCCTGATGGCGTTCCTTTGCCTGATGGTGGTGCTGCTCATGTTGCTGCGTCGTCGTCAGCCGATGGGCATCGCGAAGGGGCCCACCTGGCGCCTGGTCGCCGGCGTGTTCGGCTTCATGTTCTTCTTGGCCTTCACCCCCACCAAGTGGACCCACCACCTCGGTGTCTACGCCGGTATCGGTGCGGCGCTGGCCGCCGCGGCGGGTGCGATGATGGCGCCTGCTCTGTTGCGGCGCAGGCGTAATCGCACTTTCTTCGCTGCCGCGGTGCTGTACGTGGTCGCGTTGTCGTTCGCCGGCACCAACGGCTGGTGGTTCGTGGCGAGCTACGGCATCCCCTGGTGGGACCAGCCGCCTGCCATCGGCGGGATCCGGGTCACCTGGATCGTCCTGGTGATCGCTGTCGCCACCACGCTTGTCGGCCTCTACCAGCACTTCCGGGACGACTACGTGGACGCCGAACAGCGGGCGCCGGGTCGAAAGCACTACACAGACTGGCCTTTTCACCCATGCCGGTGCTGGCCGGCCTGGTGGTGCTGTTCATGCTGCTCTCGTTTGTCAAGGCTGCGTACGAGCAGCGGGACAGCTGGTCGTGGCTGAACTCGAACGTCGACGCACTGAAGGGCAACATCTGCGCCCTCGCCAATGACGTTCTGGTGGAACCGGATCCGAATCGCGGACTGCTGGCACCGGCAACGGTGGCCGGGCAGGCCGATCTGTCGCCCGGCGACGCATTGGCCGGCACGGGCATGGCGGGATTCACCCCCAACGGTGTGCCGAACGATCTGTCGGTGGATGCCACCGAGACCAGCGACACCACCACGGCGCAGAACACCGCCCAGACCGGGGCCGGGTCGGGCGACACGACAGAGGCGGACGAGGCCGGTACCGGTGGCGGACAGGGCGCGCTCGGCGTCAACGGGTCCACCGTGCGGTTGCCGTTCGGACTCGACCCTGCCGAGACCCCCGTCCTGGGTAGCTACGGCTCGCAGAACGCGTCGCTCACGTCGGCCTGGTACCAGATGCCGCAGCGACAGGCCGATGCGCCGTTGCTGACCCTGTCGGCTGCCGGCCGTATCGCCGCGGTGGACGGGGAGGGCATCGCCCAGCCCGGACAGCAGCTGGTGGTCGAGTTCGGCAGGCCCGGACCGGGTAACACGGTCATCCCGATGGGACAGATGAGCCCGATCGACATCGGCGATCCACCCATCTGGCGCAACCTCCGCTTCCCGCTCTCCGACGCCCCCGCGGGTGCCTCGGTGGTCCGGGTGATGGCCAAGGACAACGCCGGCGCACCGGATCAGTGGCTTGCGGTCACACCGCCGCGCATCACCACGATGCGCACGCTCAACGACCTGGTGGGCAAGGACGATCCGGTCTTGATCGACTGGCTGCCGGCGCTGGTGTTCCCGTGCCAGAAACCGATGGCGGTGAAGTACGGCGTCGTCCAGGTTCCGCAGTGGCGCATCCTCCCCGACGCACAGGCAACTCGGCAGAACAGCCAGACGTGGATGTCCGCCGATGCCGGTGGTCCGTTGGGAGTCACCCAATCGATGTTGCGCGCGACCATCATTCCGTCTTATCTGCGGAACGACTGGGGCCGCGACTGGGGTTCGCTGCAGCAGTTCAGCGAGATCGCACCGGCGAAGCCCGCCGAACTGACGATCGGATCGAGCACGCACTCGGGTCTGTGGTCGCCTGCGCCGATGCGAGCGGCCCGGTACTGAGTCTCGGTTCCCGCCTGTTTCCTCCGACTTCGGTCACATCCTCCGACTGCAACCGGAGGAACAGGCACGAGTCGGAGGAACTGGCAAGCAGGCGTCCACCAAAGCCCGGACCCCGCCGATTCCCTCCGACTCCGGTCACACCCTCCGACTGCAACCGGAGGAACAGGCACGAGTCGGAGGGACTGGCGAGTCGGCGGAAGTGACTGCAGCGGGAGGATCTGCGGCGTCGCGGGGCGGCTGTGTGCGACGGTAGGAGGATGGGAACGGTCCGGTCCACGCCAGCTGTACTACGCCTGTGGCGCACAACGTGGTTGCGTGCCGCCGTCATCGGTCTGGGCTTCGGGTTCGTCGCGGTCCTCGGCTGGTATTTCATCACTCCCGGGATCACGGAGTCGTCGACCAAGGTGCACGTGCCGTCCGGCCGCGACCTCGCCCTCCACGTGCCGGGCTGGGTCTGGCTTATCCCGGCCGCCTTCGCGATCTGCGCGGGTCTGCTCGGCTGGGCCACCGAGCGCTTCACCGCGAGGCTCGGTCCGAGCGCCCGAAGTGAGGCGCTCAGTCTGACGACGGTCGCGGGCTGCACGCTCGGTGGCGCGGCCATCCTGGCGACGATACGGCTGGTCCCCCACAAGGCCGTACTCGTCTCGGGAGACGGTCAGCTGCCCGACATCGGCTTCGGGTGGGCGTACGCGTTCCCCGTGGCCGGGTTTGCCATCGGCGTGATGCTCGCGGGTGGCATCCGGCATCCCGACGACGACAGCTGAAACCCCCACACCCTCCGACTACAGCCACATCCTCCCGTTGCAACCGGAGGATGTCACCACACGCGGAGGATCTAGATCGGCATCAGGAAGTGCTTACGCGGCGACCGCAGGATGTGCTTGTCCTTCAGCTGCGCCAACGCTTTTCGCAGCTGCAACCTAGTACTCGACGGATCGATCACGGCGTCGATGTAGCCCCGCTCGGCGGCGAGGTACGGGGTCGCCATCATGGTGTTGTAAAAGTCGACGAAGTCCTTCCGGATCTTCGAAGCCTCCTCCGGCGTCGCATTCTCGGTCTGCCGCCGGGTCAGGATGGTGGCCGCGGACTCCGCACCCATCACCGCGATCTTGGCTGTGGGCCACGCGAAGTTGATGTCGGCACCGAGCTGCTTGCAACCCATCACCGCGTAGGCGCCGCCATAGGCCTTGCGCAGCACCACGGTGATCTTCGGGACGTCGGCCTCCACGTAGGCGAACAGGAACTTGCCCGAACGCCGGATGGTGCCCTTCTTCTCCTCTTCGACGCCAGGGAGGATGCCCGGGGTGTCGACCAGGAAGATCAGGGGGATGTTGTACGCGTTGCAGATTCGGACGAACCGAGTTGCCTTCTCCGACGAGTCCGTGTCGAGCACGCCGGCCATCACGTTCGGCTGATTGGCCACCACACCCACCGAGATACCGTCCACCCGCGCGTAACCGGTGATGATGTTGGGTGCGAACAACTCGGCGACCTCATGGAACGCACCATCGTCGAACACGCGCAGGATGATGTCGCGCATGTCGTAGCCGGTGTTGTCGTTGTTCGGCATGAAGGTGTCGAGTGAGAGGTCGCTCGGGGTGATCTCCGGTTCCAGCCCGGGATTGATCACCGGTGCCTTCTCGTGGCACGAGGACGGCATGTACTCGAGATAGTCACGCACCCATTCGAATGCGCTCTTCTCGTCATCGGCCAGGTGGTGGATGTTGCCCCACTTGGACTGGTTGTACGAGCCACCGAGTTCTTCGGCCGTGACGTCTTCACCGTTCACCTCACGGAGTATGTCCGGCCCGGTGACGAACATGTAGCTCTCGTCCTTGACGCCGACGAGGATGTCGGTGTTCGCGGGGGTGTACACTGCGCCCCCCGCACACTTGCCGAGGATGATCGAGACCTGCGGCGCCAGCCCCGACAACAGGTCGTTGCGACGGCCCATCTCCGCGTACCAGGCCAACGATGTGACCGCATCCTGGATACGGGCGCCTGCGGAGTCGTTGATGCCGACCATGGGGCAGCCGATCTTGCCCGCCCACTCCATGATGGCCGAGACCTTGCGACCGAACATCTCACCGACCGTTCCGCCGAACACCGTCTGGTCATGCGAGAAAGCCGCGACCGGACGGCCGTTGACCAGGCCGTGCCCGGTCACCACACCATCGCCGTAGCCGCTGTCCGCGGCGCCGGGCATCTTGGCGAGTCGGCCGAACTCGACAAATGTGCCGGGGTCGAACAACATGTCCAGTCGTTCACGAGGCGAGGCGATGCCTTTGGCAGCCCTCTTCGCGACCGCCCGCTCGCCGCCGGGTTCTTTTGCCGCCTCGAGCTTCTCGCGAAGTTCTTTGAGCTTGCCGGCGGTGGTGTCAGTCAATCTGGGTCACTTTCTTGCGAGCTCTTCCAACCGTGCGGTCAGATCGGCACCGATTTTTCCGATGTAGGGTTCGTCGATGATCGCCAGGTGATCGCCTCCGACATGGATGATCTCGAGATCGTCGACCACCTCTCCCCATCTTCCGTCTTCATCGATCTTTGCCCACTGCGGTTCGAGTTCGATTGCGCCATCATGCATCTTGTCGGCCCGGTAGAGGACCACCTTGCCGTCGAAGCGCGTCGGTTCCACCGTCGACAACGCGCGGTTGTCGAGGAAGCTGGTGCGCTGATGTTCGATGATGCCACCAGGGATCTTGGCGTCACTCATCGCCAGCATCTCCATGATGATCTTGAACTGGCCGTCGTCGTCGGCTTCCACCAGGCGGTCCATCGGGATCGGAACATCGTCGAGGCCGTAGGTGCGCTTGGCGAAGTCGAGGTACCGCTCGAGGCGGGCCCGCTTGGTCTCCGGAGTGTCCTCGACCGGTTCGGCCGGGCGCACCACATCGATCAGGCCGACAAACGAGACCTCTTCGCCCGCTTCGACGAGTACCTGCGCGCATCCGTATGCCAGGGCGCCGCCGAGAGACCAGCCGACCAGCACGTACGGGCCGTTTGGTTGGATCTCGCGCAGCTTCGGGTAGTACTGGCGGACCCGTTCTTCGATGGTCCCCTCGACGCGGTCGAATCCGATGACCGGGACGTCCTCGGGCAGTCGCTTGAGCAGCGGCTCGTACGCGGCGGTGGAGCCACCGGCCGGGTGGAACACCAGCACCGGTGTGCGGTCTGAGTTCTCGGGGGTCCGGAGGTAGCGGACGAAGCCGTCCACCAGCCCACCCTCGAGATGCTCACGAACGTAGTTCGACATCGTCTCGATGTTGTCGGCGTCGATGACGTCCTCGATGTCGAGCTCGCCGCCCGCACGTTCGGACAACCGGGCCGTCAACTTCTCCGCGGTCTCGTCGTCGAGCACCGGGAGGGGGTTGAAGATGCCGCCGGCAGACTTTCCGGTCACCACGGCCCACACGCCGAAGGTGAGACGCTCGGCGGCATCTCGCGGTGGGACGTCCGCACCGGCCGCAGCGGCGACCGCGGCCGCGTTCTGCAGGTTGGCCTTCGGCTTGTCGGCCTGGGCTTGTGCCGGTGCCGGCGAAGCCGGGGCCTGCGCCGAATCCGCTTCGGCGACAGCCTCTTCGGGTGCGGAGGTTTCGAGAGGCGCTTCGGACTGGGGCTCGACGGGCTGGGGCGCGACGGGCTGGGTCTCGACGGGCTTGGTTCCCTCAGAGTTGATCAGTTCGGCCAATGCGGCGGTGTCCAGTTCACCCTTGCCCGCTGCATCGGCGGCCAGCGCCTCCACCTCGTCGCGGTGCTCCACGGCATAGGTGACGAACTTGACCACGTCTTGCAGGTTGGCGTCGCGCATCGCCTGCAGCTGCAGCTGCGGGATGTCGAACTCCCACTCCGCACGGTTCTTGATGCGCATGGCCATCAACGAATCCAGACCCAGCTCGATCAGCGGGATCTCACGAGGCAGATCCTCGGCCTCGTAACCCATCGACTCTGCGACGATCTGTGCCAACCGGTCGTCGATGGTCTCGCCGGAGGTCGGATCCCACCGGGCGCCGATCTCATCGCTGATCTCCGGTTCGGTCACCAGCGTGTTGTCGACGAACCCGGACTGCTCGGCCGTCACAGGCGCGGTGGCGGGGGCCGTCTGGACGGCGGCCGGAGCCGGTCCACCGGAGACCACCACGGCGTCGAGCAGCAGTCGGAACGAAGTGCCCTCGGCGGCATGCACTTGCAGAGCGCCGCCGCCCGGGTGAGGTGCCAAAGTGGTGGTCAGCGTCGACGCGCCCACCGGCTCACCGTGCGGGAGCACCGCCGTCACCTGTACATCGGAAAGCACTTGCGAAGCGGCAACTCTGACGAGTTCGGTAAGGTCGGATGCCGCCGATGCGGACACCTGCCAGACGTGGCGACCGTCGGGAAGGGCCACGTGCGATCCCGGGATCCTGGAATCGCCCGACCCGGCCGAGATGTTCGCGGTCAGCCAGTACGGCTTGCGTTCGAACCGGGTCCGCGGGATCTCGGCGAAATCGCCCTTACCGAACAACGATCCAACGTCGACGGCATGACCGTGCACATAGAGCTTCATCAGCGCGTTGATCACGCCGTGGCTCTCGTCTTCCTTGCGGCGCAACGTCTCGATCAGTTCGGCGTTGTGGATGCCGACAGAGAAGGTCACGGCAGCAACGGAAATCAATACCGCGGGGTTCGGCGACAGTTCTAGGAACGTGGTGTGCCCGTTCTCGACGGCCTTGGCAACGGCCTGCGAGAACCACACGCTGTGCCGCAGGCCCTTGGTCCAGTACTCCACGGCGTGCACCGGCTCGCTGCCCGGCCGGTAGAAGGTCTCGCGGTCGACCGAGCTGTAGAACCCGATCTTCGGCGACAGCGGCTCGATGCCGGTGAGCTCGTAGGCGAGTTCACCCAGCAACGGGTCGGTCTGGGACGTGTGGCTGGCACCCTTCGTGGCAAGTTTGCGCCCGAGTTTGCCCTCGCTCTCGGCCCGCGCCACGATGGCATCGACCTGCGGTTCAGGACCGCCGATGACGGTGTGGGTGGGTGCTGCGTACACGCAGATCTCGAGATCGGGGTAGTCGGCGAGCACACCGGTGATGTCGTCGGCGCTGTACTCCACCAGAGCCATCAGCCGGATGTCGTCGCCGGTCAGCTGCGCCTCGGCCTCGCCCATCAGCCGCGACCGCTGGCAGATGACCCGGACGGCGTCCTCGAGGGACAGCCCACCGGTGATGTAGGCGCCTGCCGCCTCCCCCATCGAATGTCCGACAACCACACCGGCATCCGCACCATGGTGGCGGAGCAACTCGGCCAGGCCGATCTGAATGGTGAAGATCCCGATCTGCGACGTCTCGATCTCGTAGGCCACCGAATCGTCGAGGAACTGCTCGACGATCGAGTAGCCGAGCTCCTCGACGATCAGCTTGTCGACCTTGTCCACCGCCGCCGCGAACACCGGATTCTCGGTGTAGAGCTGCTTGCCCATCTTGCGGTGCTGCGAACCGAACCCGGACAACAGCCACACGGGCGACGCCGAATCCGGTGAGTCACAGGTGAAAACCAGCGGGCTGTTCTTGTTGTCAGCGACCGCCCGCATGCCCTTGAGCGCGTCCTCGTGCGTGCGGGCCATCACCACCGACCGGGTACGCCCATGGTTGCGGTGAGCCAGCGACCGCCCGATGTCAACGAGCGGCGTATTCTTCGCAACGTCGGTCTCGAGCCAGTCGGCGAGGTCGGCGGCGGTCTTGCGACGACGCGACGGAAGGAACCCCGAGACCACCAGCGGGACAACCGAACCCTCGGCCCGGCACGGCGCGAATCCTGCTGCCGGGTCCTCCTCGGCCTGCAACTCTTCGGTTTTCGCCGGTGTGGCCGCGAGCTGGCCCAACGCGGCGCGTTCGGCCTCGGTGAGGAACTCGTCGAGGTCGTCGTCCTCGTCGAGGAAGTCGGCGACCGTGGCCTGGGCGGCAACCGGCTCGTCGATGATCTCTGCGGCGGGTTCCCTCAGATCTTCTGGCGTCACCTCTCGGACCACCACGTGGGCGTTGGTGCCGCCGAACCCGAATCCGGAGACACCCGCGATGGCGCGGCCGGAGTACCTGGGCCAATCAGCCGGCTCGGTGACAACACTGAGCCGCAGCGCGTCGAACTGGATGTACGGGTTAGGGCCGGCGTAATGCAGCGACGGCGGGAGCTTGTCCTCTTGGAGGGCAAGGATCAGCTTGATCAGGCCTGCGGAACCTGCACCGGCTTCGAGATGGCCGAAGTTGGTTTTCGCCGAGCCGAGCAGCGTCGGCTTGGCCGCATCGCGCCCCTTGCCGAGCACACGACCGAGTGCGTCCGCCTCGATGGGATCGCCGAGAATGGTTCCCGTGCCGTGCGCCTCGATGTAGTCGACGTCGCGCGGATTGATGGCAGCGTCGATGTAGGCGTTGCGCAGCACCTGAACCTGAGCTTCGGGATTCGGGGCTGGCAGTCCGTTGGAGCGCCCGTCGGAGTTGACAGCCGATCCGGCGACCACCGCGAGCACGTTGTCACCGTCGCGGCGGGCATCGGAAAGTCGTTTCAGCACAACGAGTCCGCCACCCTCGGCACGGATCATGCCGTCGGCGTCGGACGAGAACGCCTTGATGTAACCGTCTTTGGACTGCACACCCACGGAGTCGAACCCCAGCGTCGCGGCCGGGGTGATCAGCATGTTGACACCGCCTGCGAGAGCGACATCGGACTCGCCGCTACGCAGGCTGCGCACTGCCTGGTGCACCGCGACCAGCGACGAGGAGCATGCGGTGTCGAGTGCGATGGACGGCCCGCGGAAATCGAAATAGTACGAAACCCGTCCCGCCACAATGGAAGTAGAGGTACCCGTCAGGGCATACGCGGCGGTTTCGCCGGCGCCTTCGGGATCGGAGACCGCCAGCATCTGGTAGTCGTTGGTGGAACTGCCGATGAACACACCGACCTGGCCGCCCTTGAGGTCACTGGCCGGGATGTGCGCGTGTTCTAGTGCCTCCCAGGTCAATTCGAGTGCGAGGCGTTGCTGCGGGTCCACCATCTCGACCTCGCGCGGCGACATCTGGAAGAAGTCGGCGTCGAAGCCCTTTACGTCGTCGAGGTAGCCGCCCTTGAGGTTGGCCTCGTCGAGCACCTTGGCGATCCGCGGATCCGACTTGAACTCGGTCCAGCGGTCCTCGGGCAGGTCACTGATGCCGTCGCCGCCGTTGATCAGCAGGTCCCAGGTGGATTCCGGGGTGTGGCCCGCTTTCGGGAAACGTGTTGCCACACCGACGATCGCGATGTCGTCGTTCGGGCCTCGCGTGCGGTTGTACAGATCGTCGTCGTCATCGTCCTCGCGGCCCGCATCCGGGTCGCCCTCGATGATGCGCTTGGCCAGCGACGCGATCGTCGGGTGCTGGTACGCGACGGTGGCGGTGAGGATGATGCCGGTCTTGTCCTCGATGTCGCCCGACAACGCAACCGCGTCACGCGAGGACAAGCCGAACTCTTCCATCGGCCGATCGTCGGAGACCTGGTCGACCGGCAGTCCGGTCGTGTCGGAGACCCACTGCCGCAGCCACTCCCGTAGCTCCGAGACCGTCAGGTCACCGGCCTTCTCGTCGTTCTGCCGTTCTTCGCCTGAATCGGTCGACGAACCAACTGGCGACACATCCAACTCACCGTCACCGGCGCCACTACTGTCACCCGGACCAAAACTCGACCCCGGCAACTTGTCCTCGGAGTTCAGGGGCTCATTCGTCGAACTGTTCAGTTCAGGCATCGGGTAGTCCAGACTATTGATTCTCGTGTGGCGCATCGGGGAACGCCGTCTGCTGGTAACCACCGCGCAGAGTTCCGTCGATGTACGCCGCCTTACATGCGCGCCGGGCGATCTTGCCGCTGGAGGTACGTGGGATCGAGCCCGCCGGAACCATCAGCACGTCGCGTGCCATCACACCGTGTCGCTGGGCGATCGTGGCGCGCACGGTGTCGGCCACCTCTTGCGGGTCGACCTTCTTGCCCGGTCCGCGCTCGGCGACGATCACCAGCTGCTCGGATGCGTCGTCCCCGTCGAACTTGAGTCCGCTGGCGGAGTTCTGGAACACCACCTCGGGCAGTTCGTTGGCAGGCACGGCGAACGCGGCAACGAAGCCGGGACGCAGAGCCGGGCTGGCTTCCTGCGCCGAGAACTCGAGGTCCTGCGGGTAGTGATTGCGGCCGTCGACGATCACCAGGTCCTTGACGCGTCCGGTGATATACAGCTCGTCCTCGAACCACACGCCGTAGTCGCCGGTTTTCATCCACTTGGCGCCCTGGGGAGAGCCGATGCTCCGGCTGCCCTCGGGCAGTGGGGTGGTGAGGGTGTTGTTGAACGTCTCCTCGGTCTCCTCCGGGCGACCCCAGTATCCGTGGCCGATGTTCATCCCGTGCAGCCAGATCTCACCCACATGGCCGTCGGGACGCTCAGTACCGGTCTCGGAGTCGACGATCACGGCCCACTGGCTCACCGAGACCTGTCCACACGACACCTGGGCCACCGCGCCCGGCGCATCCTGGTCGACCAGCTTGAACTGTCCCGCGTTGAGGGCAGTGCGATCGACGTAGATGACCTTCGCCTCGTTCTCGCGCTTGGTCGACGACACGAACAGTGTGGCTTCTGCCATCCCGTACGAGGGCTTGATGGCGGTCTTCGGGAGTCCATACGGACCGAAAGCCTCGTTGAACTTCTTCATCGAGCTGACGGTGACCGGCTCGCTGCCGTTGATCAGGCCGATGACGTTGCTCAGGTCGAGCTTTTCACCCGGCTTCGGGACGCCACGCACCGCGGCGTGCTCGAACGCGAAGTTGGGCGCGGCGGCGAACGTGTCGGCGCCATCGGCGACGGCGGCCAGTTCCTTGATCCACCGGCCGGGCCGTCGGACGAACGCCTGCGGGCTCATGATGGTGATGTACTTGCCGCCCAGCGCGGGCAAGATGACCGTGAGCAGGCCCATGTCGTGGAACATCGGCAGCCACGTGACGCCGCGCGAGTTGTGGTCGAACTCGATCGCATCGATCATCTGCAGTGCGTTGGCGGCCACCGACTCATAGGTGATGACCACGCCGGCGGGAACCCGGGTGGAACCCGAGGTGTACTGCAGATATGCCGCATCGTGCAGGGCCGGTTTCGGCTTGACCCACGTGTCGCCGACCGAATCGGGAACCGCATCGACGGCGATGACACGGGGACGTTCCTTGGCAGGCAACGGCTTGAAGAAGTCACGGACGGCCTCGGCCGATTTGGTCGCCGTGAGGATCACACTCGGCTTGCAGTCGGCGAGCACAGCGGTGAGCCGGTCGGTGTGACCCGGCTCGTCCGGTGAGAACAGCGGAACCGCAATGTTGCCCGCGAACAGCGATCCGAAGAAGCCGATCACGTACTCCAGCGACTGCGGGGCCAGGATTGCCACCCGGTCGCCCGGCTGCGTGACCTGCTGCAGCCGCGCGGCGATGGCACGAAGCCGTTTGCCGAACTCGGCCCAGGTCAGGTCGATCGGCTCGCCATCGCGTTCACGGCTGTAGTCCATGAAGCGGTACGCGAGTGTCTCGGCCTGCTCGATGACATTGCGTTCCACGTAGTCGACCAGCGTCACGTCGTCGTCGAAGAACAGATTTCCGTTCTCGTCCAAGAACTGGTCAAACTCGTTGTTCATTCGTACTCCTGATCGCGACCTCGACGCCCCTGACACAAATCTGGTCACCAGCCTGCGTGACAGTGCGTCCGCGGGGTGATCCACCTTGTGTTCGGCTTGCGTCACCTGTGAACGGTCGAGCTCAGCGCGCGGCACCATGTGCTTCATCGGTGCCACACGCCTCGTCTCCAACAGCGTTCCCTACTTTTCTTCTCAAGCCAAACAGGACTCGCGGTCGCCGCCGACCCGAGCCAAACCTTCAACATCTTACCGGCCAGTACCACTCGCCTTGGGTACGGGTCGTGAGACAACCTACGCTTCCGCGACCACGAATGTGGCTACTCGCCCTTGAGTATCGGAATGATCGGCGCGAAGGCATCCATCTGCGTCGGGAACACCCCGACATACGACATGGACGTTCGCCTGCGCACCTCGCGGATCTGGTCGGCGATCTGCTCGAACGACCCGAAAGCAAGGTACGGCGAGGCCAGGATGTCGTCGACCGACAACTTGACGTCCATGGCGATGTTCGGCGGATAGCCCTGGTCGAGTGCGGCCAGCGCCATCTCCGCAGTCGCCTCGCGATCGTCGGTGATCACGATCGTGGCGATGGTCCAGTTGAGTTCGATCTCGTCGAACCTGTCGCCGGCCGCCTGCCGGATGCGGTCCACACGCTCGATGGTCTTCTCCATCGTCATGTCGGACAGTCGCAGCCGCCCGTCGGGCGTGGTGCCCGTCGCGACCGAGATGATGTCGGCGTGCTTGGCGGCAAGCGCGAGCATCTTCGGCCCACCGCCGCCGACCGCGATCGGAGGCCGGGGACCCTGCCGCGGACGGGGACTGCCGACCAGACCCTTGATGTTGTAGAACTCGCCGGAGAAGTTGACCTCCTCGCCTCGCAGGAGTCCGTCGAGGATGGTCAGCGACTCATCGAGCCTGCGGATCCGGACGCCGGGCGACTCGAACTCGATGCCGGCCTTGTCGAACTCCTCTTTCATCCATCCTGCGCCGATCCCCAGCTCCAGGCGGCCCTTGGACAGCACGTCGATGGTGGTTGCCTCTTTGGCCAGCAGGGCCGGATGCCGATACCCGTTGGCCAGCACCGACGTGGCAAGCCGGATCCGATCGGTGGCCTGGCTGAGTGCACCGAGGGCCGCGAGCGGCCCCACCTGGTTGCCCAGATGGTCGGGCACGGCGAACGTGTCGAAACCGTACTCCTCGGCGGTCTGCGCGAGTTTGACGAACTTGCGCGCCCCACCCTCGTCACGGTTGCCCTCGCCACCCGCTCCGAACCGGAACTTACGGGGGCCCGGTGCGGCCTCGGCTGAAGTCATCGCAAGTCTCCTGGTTGTCGAACATGCCCGGTGGTCGTCGCCCATGCCTTACGGGCCCGGCTCGGCAGTAGACGATACTTCCGCACCTGATCAGCGCAAAATGCGCTCGATCCGGTCCGGCGGGCTCATTCGTGCTTGGGGAAAGGCGCCTTGTCGATCACGTCACGTGCCCAACCCGTCATCCACTCTGTGGCCGGCTCACCGTCGTCGTTCCAGTACCGAGTGGTGTTGTACATCGCGTGTACCGGGTTGTTGACGGCACCCATCAACTTGCTGATGCCCTCGATCGGGTTGGCGATGGTGGGTGCATCACAGATCAGATCGCCTGGCGCACAAAGGGAGTACGTGCGGTTGGCGAGCTCGCCGAACCCGCCGGGGCGTGGCCCGGTCAGGTCGATCCCGGGAATCGGGAGGATGTCGAGAGCGATTTCCGCGCCGACGCCGGGAGGGTTGGGACCCACCGTCTCCACCTGATTCGGCTGACGGCGACCGTCGGCGATCAGTCCGACGCCCACCACGAGATCGGCAGCGACCGGCCCCTGACCGTTACCGATCTCACCTGCGATGTCACCTGCGATGACCGCTCCCTGCGAGAAGCCCATCAGGACGAAGCTCGTGAGCGGACACTTCTGGTTGACCTCGGTGATCTTGGCGCGGGCCTTGCTGGTGCCCTCGGCCCGTGACGTGTTGTAGTCGATCTGTCGGTCGGTCAGCACGGTCGGATTCCGGAACTGGGCCACATACGGCACCGTGTAGACGTCGGCCCGCGAGCTGTCGAACTCCTCTGCGAGCGGCCCGGACACCTTGAGCATCAACGAGTTCGGGTTCGCAGTCGGATTGTAGGGGTCGTCGTTCGATGCCGACTCCCACGTACCTGGCACCACGATCACCTGGACGTCCGGGCAATCGGCGGGCTGCGCGGTGGGTCGCGGTGCAGCCGACGACGGCGGCGACGATGAAGGTCCACCCGGTTGCCCCGGGTCGGGCCGAAGCAGGTTGATGATCAGGATGATCACCAGGATCACCGCGATGACGCTGAGGATCCCCAGACCGAGGACCACAAACAGCAACGTGCGTCCCCGACTTCGCTTCTTACGTGTCATGTCGGCCGCTTTGTGGTTGTCATGTCGGCGACCGTCAGCAGTACTTGGCTTCGGCGGCCTTGATCACCTTGTCGGCGTTGGCCTGTGCCTTGGCCTCGTCGGTGGTGCCCGAGCCCACGAGAGGTACCACGATCACCTTGATGTCGGCCGGGCTGGCGCCCTGCTCCTTGCCCTGACAGACCGCCGAGGCAGCACTGAGCGCGATGGCGTTGTCGGGGTCGTTGGGGAACTCGACGCCCTGCTTCTTCAATTCCGCGAGGTAGTCCTCGGTCTTGTCGTTCTCGTCGACGCCTTCGGGCACATTCGCCGAGGGCGGACCCGTCTCGGGAAGACCCTGGGTGTCGTCGGGCTGTCCGTCGCTGCTCGCCTCGGTCGACGTGGCCGTCGAGGCGCCCGACGACGGCGCAGCGCTGCTGGTGGCGCTCGTCGTAGTACTGGTGGCGCTCACCGAATCAGTCGGCGCCGACGCGGTCGAATCGTCGCCGCAACCGGTGGCGAGCGCTGCGGTGATGAGCAGCGCGGCACCCGCGGTCACAACCCGAATGATGTTGCCTGTCATGTCACTTCCTTGTGTCTTCTCGCCGGGCGGCACGGCGGGGTCCGGTGAGCCGACGGACCGAAAAGGCTCCGCCAGGCCGACCCGGACACCCCGCGCTGCGCGCCGGGATTCGCGCTCTGCGCCCTGAATACCTCCGCAAGGCTACAGAAGGCACCTGAGGAATCACTTGGCGGTGACGACCCCGTTCACGACCTCGATGGCGCCGCGTTCGAAGTTCACCCGGTAACCGCCGGTGATGTTCATCTGATCGCTGACCGGATAGCCGAACTTGCCGTTCTCGAATCCGGCCTTGCCCCATGCCTCATAGATGGGTCCGAGAGGGATGGCGAAAGCACCCTTGGCCGGCGTCCAGTAGATGTTGCCGCCGTCGAACGCGTTGAACCGTCCGCCGTCGCGCAATCCGATCTCGTTGGTCTTCGGGAATCCGAGCCAGCCGCCCTCGAAGTCGAGCGTGGCGTACTTGTCCATGATCTTGCCCTGGACCGAGTGCGCACCGTTTGACGGAGTCCAGTAGTAGCCGCCGATCTGGAACGCCTGCACCCGACCCTTCTTGTTGGGTGTGTCGATCTCGTCCCCGGTCGGGTACTTCAGCGGCCCACGTTCGTAACCGGCCTTGCCCCAGTCGGCCAGGATCGCCCCACCGACGGCATGCGCGCCGGTCTTCGCGGTCCAGTAGATATTGCCGTTCTGGAAGCGGTTGAAGCGCCCGATCCGGTCCGGTGTCGCGAGCTCGTCGCTGGTCGGGAAGCCGAGCCACCCGCCCGGGCCTCCGGCAGCCACGTACGCGCCGCCGATTCCGCCACCGACGACCTTGGCGCCGGTCTTCGCCGACCAGATGATCCGTCCGTTGCGGAAGTCCTGGGCGCGTCCACCCGGCACGTCGTATTCGGGGGTCAGGCACTCCTCGAGTGCCTTCTTGTTGGCCTTGTAGACGGGCGCAATCGCGCCGCCGGTCGAGCACGCCGGCCTGTCGACTCCGAGCCCGAGTGCACCTGCGGCCTGCGGCCACGCCTGCTGCATCTCGAACTGCCAGTACGGCCACGTATGTGTTCCGGACGCGCGGTAGACCGCCTGGGCCGGGACGCCGAGCTGGTTGAGCTTGCTGGCGAACTGCTGGGAGGTGACACGCGACAGCACCTCGAGGCCCACACCCGCGTAGTTCGTCGCGAGGTACGGGATGGTCGACGGGGTGTCGTACTGACCGACCATGCCGTTACCGGACGAGACGTACAGGCTCACGCCCTTGAGCTTGTCGGCCAGCAGGTACGGGTCGTGTTCTTTCCACGCCGGGTTGGTCGGCGGTCCGAACATCTTGCTCGAGTCGTATCCACCTGCGTCGTTCATCGCGAACTGCACCGCCTGCGGCATCCCGAAGGAGCTGAGCTGCAAGATGCCCGAGAACGATGCGGCGAACTTGAAGAAGCCCGGGTTGCGGCCGGCGAGCATCATCGCGGCGCTGCCACCCATCGACAGCCCCTCGACCCCGCGCACGTCCGTGGAGCGCCACTGGCTCTCCAGCAACGGTGGGAGTTCCTTGGTCAGGAACGTCTCCCACTGGTAGTTCTTGCCGTTGTCCGGCTCGGCCCAGTCGGTGTAGAAGCTCGACTCGCCACCGACGGGCAGGACAACGTTGACGTTCTTGTCCTTGTAGAAGTCCTCGATGTTGGTGTTGAGGACCCAGCCGTTCTGATCTTCCTGGGCCCGGAGTCCGTCGAGCATGTACATCTGCGGGAACTTGTTCGCCGGACGGTAGTTCCAGTCGCGGGCGAGCAGCAGCTGAACCTGGATGTTGGTGCCCATCGCGGGTGAGTACACCCACATCGCCACTCGGCGGTCGGAGTACCAGAAGGTGTTGGTGATCTTGACGCCTGGGACCGGCGCCGGCGCCTGGAGAGCGGGAGCCTGCACAGCAGGTGCCACCGGACTCTGCGGTGCTGGGGCGGCGACCGCAACGGTCGAGGACATACCCAGCACTGTGCACACGGATACCGCGCCGGCCATCAGTCCCAGTGCGCCGCGCACAAATCTCTGCCGCATGTACCTCTACTCCTCAAGTCACCGTCACCACTGTGGTCTTGCTCTGCTGCCCTATGTCACCGGACGAAGCCCGGATCAAGGCGGACCCGCAGACAAAAACAGAACGTCCTACGTGTTTCTTACACGTAGGACGTTCTGTTTTGAGGTTGCCACACCTGTGACAGGTGTGAATTTTGTGACTAGAGGGATGTCACCACGATTATCCGCGGAACCAGCCCTGCTGGAGTGCTCGCCACATCATGTCCTGCCAGTAGCCCCACTTGTGGGTGCCGGTGACCGGGTAGTCGGTGGTGAGGTTGACGCGGTTCACGAAGGCCTGGACCTCGAACGCGCGGGTCTGGGCGAGCGACAGCACCTCGAGCGGCACTCCCTGCACGATGCTGACCGCGTTCTCGTTCTGGTTGTAGCCGCCCGGGATACCGCTACCCGACGCGACGCGGACCTTCATGTCGTGCATCTTGGTGATCTGCACAAACGGGTCATTGTCGTACCAGCGGGTGCTCCACGGGGGGCCCCACATGCTGTCCGCGTTCCACGGTCCGCCGTTGGCATCGAGCAGCGCGACGCGGATGGCCGACTTCATGCCGGGTGCCGACAGGTTCAGGTAGCCCGACATCGAGAAGGCGTGCGAGTAGTTCTGCTTGTTGTTGGCGCCGATCACCAGGGCGGCGTTACCACCCATGGAGATGCCGGCGATGGCGTACTTGCCGCCGGGACCAACGCGAAGACCGCGTGCGTCCATACCCTTGACCAGGGTGTTGGTGATGACGCAGTTCCACATGTACTTGTACGGCTGGCGATTGAAGTTGCTCGGCGCGTTCCAGTCGCTGTAGAAGCTGGCGGGTCCGCCGACGGGCATAACCACGTTGACGCCGCTGTTGACCATGTTCTGGACATTGGTCTCGTGCTCCCAGCCGCTGACGTCGTACGTCGCGCGCAGGCCGTCGAGCAGCACAACCGTCTTGTAGTTGCCCGGCTTCGACCAGGACCGGACCTTCACGGACGGCATCCCACAGCCATCGACGTTCCATTGCTGGAATCCGTTACCGGTGCCCCAGGCATTGGCTGTGCCGGTGCCGGCAACAACCCCGACTCCGGCAATGGTCGCCAGTGCGGCAAACGCAGCGATGAGGCGTCTGCCCATCCCCACTCGCCTCGACGGTGTGCTTACGCGCATCGAATACAACTCTCTCTCTGTCCAGCAGCGGGGCCTTGTCTGGTTCCATCTCGAACCACGGCCACGAGGGTCTTGAAATCGGCACCAAAATTTTCAGGTGCCACACAGCTTGGCGGTCATCTGGCGACGCCGTCCTGCAACCGAACGGAGCCTATTAGATGCATCCCCTGCTGACAAACCCTGTGACCGGATCCACTCCGACCTGGGTTGGCCACTTGACCAGGCCAAATCCGTGCTCTCCCTAACTATCGGGCACGCGAAACGCCGCGTTACACATTCGAGACCTTGGCTTTTGCGGTTTTGCGGGCTCGGTGAGCTCCCGCGCCGATCGACCTCGATTTCTCAGGGAAATCTCAGACTAATGTGGGCGATTGCACAGCATGTGGGATTTCTACCGGGGGTAGAGCGGCGGTGGAATGGGTAGTTTGCACCGCTGCAGTTCGTACTCGGGTATCCGATCGATCCGGTAAGAGGTGAATCCGGCCGCCTGACGCAGGTTGTGCTTGAAGCGGGCGAACGACCACGGCTGCGAGTACGAGGCGATGAGATCTTGGGTGGGCTTGCACGTCAGCGCCACCTTCGCCTGTTGCACGTCGTCGGCATCGAGATTCGCCGGCAACACCGGGTATCTCGACCACGCGCCGGACTCGGCGATCACCCATTCGTCCTCGAGGTCTTTGTCGTGTCCGATCCGGCCGTCGGGAAGCCGGTCCGTGTGCGCCGCGATCGGATACGACAGGCCCATCGGGTCGGTCACCCGCACATCGAGTGGCGCGTTCATGCTCGTCATACCGAGGTTCAGATAGAAGACCGTGAGCTGTTTGGGGACTCCGGGCGGTGGCGGGACGGGTAGCGGATCGAAGTACCACTCGTCGTAGTTCGGCGACGCCAGCAACACCCCGCCGGTGTCGCTGTGCTCGGCGATCTCCTCGACCATCGCTCGGATCCGCGGATAATTGAGGTAGTCGGCAGCCGTGACGGGGTGCTCCACCCCGATGTTCTGTATATAAAAGCGCCGTTCGTCGACGATGCCCTGCCTGCCGATCTCGGTGCCGTTCTTCATCCCGGCCACATGAGACGTGGAAGCCGCCCAGACCACCGTGGTGATCCACAGCCCGGCCATCACCACCGTGCCGACCCAACCGGCGAGGTGATCACGCCCGACGCCTGCGGGCAGCGCGATCGGGATCACCATCACCGGAAGCATCAGCAAGAAGAGCGGGACCAGCAGCACCCGGGCGTGCATGAAGTCGCCGCCCTGGCGCACCCAATAGAAGCTCTCGAGCAATCCCGAGACGAGTATCAGTGCGACCACCGCGGTCGGGGTATGCAACCGCCGACTCCAACTGGTGGCGCGCTCACGCCAACCCGACTCGGCCCGCCCCTTCACCAGATCGACTCGACCGGAACGAGATTCCCCAGGTGCCACCTGGGCCTGGACCCGATGGGCCTGCAGGTACCACGCAAGACCGGCCGCGACCACCGCGACCAACAACGGGAGCAGCAGTACATAAGGACTGAACATGTTGCCCAGGTACTTGAGGCCCTGTTCGTACTTCGAGCCAGAGGCGTCCTTGGCCACGGCAGTGTTGGGAACGAGAAGGCCGTAGTAACCCATCCGGAAGATCTGGTAGCCCACCGGAACCACCGCCGCTGCGGCGGCAAATGCGAAGCGCATCCGCCACGTCATCGGCGCGCACACCACGAGCAGTAACGCCAGTCCGCCGACGACGGCGAGTTCGGGCCTGATGAGGGGGGACAGACCGGCATTGAATCCGAGCAACAGGGTGGTGACCACCTGTTTGCGTCCCTGAAGGATGCCGCGATCTGGGATGGGCCGTTGACTCCAGGCGACGAGCTGACACCACAGCACCGCGGCCCAGAAGATACAGAGGGGAGCCTCGAGGCCGCTGGTGGCGAAGTCACGCGCAGGCGGGAGCGTGATGTAGACCAGCGCTCCGAGAGGCAGCAGCAACATCCAGCCGGGGTTGACCGGACCGGTGCCCTTGCGGATGCGATAGAGCCGTCCGGTGCCGTACATGGCGATCGGGACGGCCGATATGGAGAGGACCAGGGCTATCCACAACACGACGTACTCGGTCTGGGCGTCGGTGATCCAGCTCCAGAACCAGATCAGGTACGTCCACACCGTCGACGTGTTGGCCTCGACACGCTCCCCCTCGTTGAAGACGGGTCCGTTGCCGGCCAACAGGTTCCGGACGGTGCGCAAGACGATGAGACCGTCGTCGGCGATCCACCGGCGCTGCCACGCGCCGTAACCGAAGATCGCACCCACCACGACAGCGCTGATCCACAGTGAAACGGTGGCCGGATTGACGCTGCGGCCGAGCACGCGTGGTTCAGCTACCGGCCGATTCTCAACTGCTGACCGGTGTTCAGCTGATGGCCGCCGTTCAGCTGATGGCATAGACCGCGACACCCACGCATACTATCCACGCGATTGCCAGCAGCTGGAGAACACGATCGCCGAGCGCAATTTCTTCGGGTTCGCCCGCTTGACCACCGTCGACGTCCACTGCGTATCGCAAGATGGCGATGGTGAAAGGCACCATGGACAGCGCGTACCAGACATTGTCGTCGTGGCCGCCGTCCGTGTCGAAGGCCCACATGCCGTAGCAGAGCACCACCGCGGTTGCGGACAATGTCCAGACGAAGCGCAGGTAGGTGGTGGTGTAGTACTCGAGGCTCTTGCGGATCTTCGCGCCGGTCCGTTCGGCGAGCTGCAGTTCGGCGTACCGCTTACCGGCCGCCATGAACAGCGAACCGAAGGTCATCACCAGCAGGAACCACTTGGACAGACCGTTGGGAAGATCGGCGGCCACGCCACCCGCGACCGCACGGAGCAAAAAGCCCGACGAGACGATGCAGATGTCGATGACGGGTTCGTGTTTGAGGCCGAAGCAGTAGGCGAGCTGAATGGCCATGTAGATGCCGATGACCACCGCGAGCTGCCAGTTGGCCAGGAACGATATCCCGATCGACGCGACACCGAGCACGACGGCGAGCACAAACGCCAGCTTGACCGGGACCACCCCGGCCGCGATCGGACGGAAGCGCTTGGTGGGATGATTGCGGTCGGCCTCGACGTCCAGGGCGTCGTTGACGAGGTAGATGCACGAGGCGACCAGGCAGAACGCGACGAACGCGATGGCCGTCCGGCCCAGGATGTCGGGTTCGTCGACCGCTCCGGCCGCCACCGGTGCAGCCAGGACCAGGACGTTCTTGACCCATTGCCGTGGGCGGACAGCCTTCACCAGACCGGTCGCCAGATTCTTCGGCGGGCCGCGCACCACGTCGTGCTCGATCGGCTCCTCGCTCACAACATTCCTCGGCTCTCTGTTCTCGTCAGTCTTTCACCGGCACCGACCGCGGCGGCGCAGGCGGCACCGATCAACGCGCCCCCGATGACGTCGGTCGGGTAGTGCACGCCGAGCACCAACCGCGACAACAACATGGGCGGAACCAGCGCAGCGGGTAGCGCGGCAGGAGGTAAACCGGCGGCGCGACCGATGAGGATGGCCGCGGCCGTGGTCGATGTGGCGTGGCTGGATGGGAAGCTCAACTTACTGGGGGTTCCGACCCCGATCCTCACGTCGGCATGATCGGGGCGCCTGCGCCTGACGATGCGTTTGAGCACCACCGAGGCGGCATGGGCACCGAAGGCTCCGACACCCGCGGCCACCCACAGGTTCCGACCACGTTCGTCGCCGCGGATCTGTGCGATGGCAGCACCTGTGCCCGCGACCGCAAGCCAGCCCAGTGAGTGTTCACCGAAGTGCGACAGTGCTCGGGCCGAAGCCACGGCACCCGGCTTGTCCACGAACACATTCTGTACGGCCACAAGAACTTTGGTCTCGCCACTCATCGGCGCGAACGCCGCGGGATACGTATCAGTCGATTCCGAAGACACGTTCCCAGCTCTCTTTGCTGACCAGGTCGGCCTGAGCGGATCGGTACGTCTCCCGCATCTCGGGGAACCGGGCCTTCAGCTCACGAACCAGGGCAGCTGATTCCTTTGCCAGCGCAACCATCTTGTCGCGGTCACGCTGCCGGTAGACCACTCCCCGGCCGTCCGCGGTGGTGACCGTGACCCCGTCGACCCGGCCGAGGCTGAACCAACGGGCCTGCAGCGGCGGATAGTTGGCCTGCGGCACCTCGTGATGGCGAGGATCGGCCGGACGCAGATTGTTGATGATGCTCGCGCTCAGCGAACGGATCTTCGCCACCGGGTTGAGCGGGATGGTCATGCCGTACGCGGTGGCCTCACCGGTGGTCGGCGGCAGTTCGGTGGCCGAAGGCAGCACCACCGCATCGGGGTACTCCTTGCGCATCGCCGCGATCTTGGGCAGTGCCGTGGGCAACAGGTCCCGTACGTGTTCGGGGCCCGCAAGGAAGTCGCGGATCGCCTCGTTCTGGATGGCGACCGTCGAATACTCCAGGCACAGCAGGTGTTTGGCGGTTGCCTTCGCCATCGACTTCAGGATTCCGGCGGTGGACCCGTCGTGGTGGATGGCCGCGACGACCAGGCGGTTACGCAGATGAAAGTACGCCTGCCAGTCGATGGCGTCGTCCTTGTCGCTCCA
Organism: Williamsia sp. D3; assembly: GCF_000506245.1. Taxonomy (NCBI): domain Bacteria; kingdom Bacillati; phylum Actinomycetota; class Actinomycetes; order Mycobacteriales; family Nocardiaceae; genus Williamsia; species Williamsia sp. D3. The sequence continues at coordinate 135,519 of NZ_AYTE01000004.1, forward strand.
GGCCATGTGCCAGATCGCGATGCCGGGGATGGTGGCGGTGGGATATCCCGCCTTGCCGGCGCGGAGGGCGAACTCCCAGTCGTCCCACTTGATGAACAGCGGCATGGGCAGGCCGACCTTCTCGGCAGCCTCCCGCGGAATCATGCACATCCACCAGCCGTTGCCGTCGACATCGATGCGACGGTGCAGGTTCTTGGAGTGCCTGCGGTCGCGCAGCGGGTATTGCGCGAAGTCGTGGTCGTAGTCGACGTAGGGCGCGCTGGTCCACATGAAGGTGTCGTGGTTGATCACCTCACCCATACAGTGCAGATGGCTGCGGTCCTGCAGATTGAGCATCTGCCCACCGACGAGCATGGGCGACTTGGCGAATCGGGACATCGCCAGCGCACGCAGGATCGAGTCGGGCTCGATGCTGATGTCGTCGTCCATGTAGAGGATGTACGGACTGTCGGTCAGCTTGAGGGCCTCGTACATGATGCGCGAGTAGCCGCCCGAGCCACCTAGATTTCCCTGCTTGAACATGTGGAGCCGGTCGCCCAATGCTGCTGCGGCCTCGGCGAATCCGGCCTCTTCGGTGACGAGTTTGGTCCCCTGGTCCGGCATCATCACCGCATCGATGACCTCGTCGACCAACGGGTCGGAGGTCAGGGCCCGCAGGGCATTGACCGCATCGGTGGGGCGGTTGAAGGTGGGGATACCGACCGTGACGCGCTTGGTGTCCGGACCGACGGGAGGATCGATCGGTGCGTACCAACCGGCCGACGTCACCTCGACGTCGGTGTCCGTGGTGACGTCGAACCAGATCCATCCGCCATCCTCGAACGGCTCGAGTCCCACCTCGAACTCGATGGCGCCCTTGCCGTTCTCGTCGACGGGCACCAGGTTGCCGTCGACTGCGATACGCGAACCGTCGACCTTGGAGCGATAGACGTCCACTCGGCACTTGCCGACGAGCTCGATCCGCAGCACCACCGACTTCAGGACAGTCCACCGACGCCAGTACGAGGCGGCGAAAGCGTTGAAGTAGGTCTCGAAGCTCACCTCGGTCTCGGCCCCGAGCACCACCGATGTGCGGGTGGGCGCGTGCGCCCGACGCGCATTGCTCGTGGCTTCCACCAGGTACAGCGAACGCACGTCGAGTGGCTCGCCCTGGCGCGGCAGGATGACGCGTTGCAGCAGGTTCTTGGCTGCGTCGTACGTCTGCGGATTCTGTGATTGCTCGGCTGCAGTGGTGACTGTCAAGAGTTACGCCTCTCCGATGGGGTCGAGCCGGCCTTGGTGGAGCCCGGCTCCGCCTCTGGCTGCGTCTCCGCCAGCGGCGCACCGGTTTCGAGATGCGGTGCCAACGTGTTCTCGTACATCGTCAGTGCGCTCGCGATGGCCATGTGCATGTCCAGGTACTGGTAGGTGCCGAGTCGGCCACCGAACAGCACCTTGTTCGACGCGGTCTCGCGTTTGGCCCGGGCCCGGTAGGCGTTCAGCTTCTCTCGGTCCTCGGGGGTGTTGATCGGATAGTAGGGCTCGTCGCCACTCTCGGCGAACCGGCTGAACTCCCGCATGATGACCGTCTTGTCGGCCGGGTACTCGCGTTCGGGGTGGAAGTGACGGAACTCGTGGATCCGCGTGTATGGCACGTCGGCATCGTTGTAGTTCATCACCGGGGTGCCCTGGTAGTCACCGGTCTCGATGACCTCGGTCTCGAAGTCGAGTGTGCGCCAGCCAAGCTCGCCATCGACGAAGTCGAAGTAGCGGTCCAGCGGCCCGGTGTACACCACAGGGGCGTCGGGGCTCTGGGCCCGCAGCTCGTCGCGCACATCGAACCAGTCCGTGTTCAGCCGGACCTCGATGTTGTCGTCGGCGGCCATGTTCTCGAGCCACGCGGTGTATCCGTCGACCGGAAGTCCCTCGTAGGTGTCGTTGAAGTAGCGGTTGTCGAACGTGTACCGCACCGGCAAGCGCGCGATGTTGGCCGCCGGCAGCTCGGTGGGATCGGTCTGCCACTGCTTTGCCGTGTAGTGCTTGACGAAGGCTTCGTAGAGCGGGCGGCCGATGAGGCTGATGGCCTTCTCTTCGAGGTTCGCAGCCTTGTCGGTCTCGATCTCGCTGGACTGCTCGGCGATCAGCGCTCGCGCCTCGTCCGGGGTGAAGTACCGCCCGAAGAACTGCGACACCAGGCCGAGACCCATCGGGAACTGGTAGGCCTGCCCCTGGTACATCGCGAAGACACGGTGCTGATACCCGGTGAAGTCGGTGAACTTGTTGACGTAGTCCCACACCTTCTTGTTCGAGGTGTGGAACAGGTGGGCACCGTATTTGTGGATTTCGATACCGGTGGTGGGCTCGGGCTCGGAGTACGCGTTGCCACCGATGTGCGAGCGGCGATCGAGAACCAGGACGCGTTTGCCCAGCTGGGTCGCGGCGCGCTCGGCGATGGTCAGTCCGTAGAAGCCCGATCCGACGATGATGAGGTCGTAGCCTGAGGTGGTATCGGAACTGGAGCTGTCGGGGGTCACGGGTGTTCAGCGTAACGGACCGGCCCCGCAGCTCGACCCGCCACGGGCCACGCACGGACAACAAAGCGGGTGTTCTGGGGAACATTCCGGGGTCCACGGCACTCCTATCACCGACCAACATGCCGCGCGCCGCCCGCGCAGCGGCACCCACGACCGAGGAGAAGTACCGTGACCAGCCCAAACGACCCGCTCAGCGACATCTTTTCGCAGATCGCCGCCGACGACGCGGTTGACCCGGCGGTCTTCGACCAGAGTCTCGAAGCCGCCTTCGACCACGACGGTTCCGGTTTCGAGGAACTGGTGCCCGACAACGACGACAGCTCCACCGAAGGCGATCTCGTCGCCGGTGTCGATGGCGGCGATGTCGACTCCCATGACGATGTTTTCGAGACCGACGACGCCGACATCGACGGCGATGCAACCGACTTCTCCATCGGCCCCGACCTCACCGACGACTACTCCACGGGCGACGACCTGACCCTGTGAACCCGATGTTGTGCCCTTCTGGCGACCAAATTCCCAGGTCGAGGCCGCCACAAGGGCACAACATCGGGGTGGGGCGGGCTAGCGCAGGTGGTCGATCAGGACATCGGGGTTGCCCTGCGACCACACGGTGACGATGGTGAGGCGCTTGATCCGCCAGATGTCGCCGTCGCGGACGAGCTCGGCGTCGTATTTGTTGCCCATCATCACCTGGTCGGTGGTGTGCCGCGATGGCCCTTCACCCGGGCGGAAATGCTGGGCCATCGCGTAACAGTTGAGGACGGCACGGTCACCGTCTACGCGAACCCGGAAATTCGACAGTGCGTGCATGGTGTCGAGCGGTCCCATCGACATCAGCAACATCCCGACCACCGACTCGCGGCCCTCGATCGGGGGAAATCCACTGTCCTGGTCGCCGACCCGGCTGACGTCGAACAAGACGTCGTCGGTGAATGCCGACTCGAGCAGACCTCGGTCGGCGGCGTCGAGACCGAACGCGAAGCGATTGAGGGCATCCTCGGGCTCGGCGGTGGCGGGAATGGTGTCGATCGTGGCGGGGATTGCCTCAGGCATCTTGCAGAATCTCCAGCAGTTTGGCGCGAGCCCGGTTGATCCGGCTCTTCACAGTCTGCACGCCCACCCCCTGCTGGTCGGCTATTTCCTGATATGAGAGATCGCCGAACTCGCGCAACACGATTGCCTCGCGGAACTCCAGCGGCAACGTGGCCAGGGCGGTGCGAACCCGGTCGACGTCGGTCACCTGGGCATCGATCCGGGGCGCAGCCGACTCGAACTCCGGTGGACCGTCTGCCGAGGTGTCGAGACGCTTGCGGATCACCGCGAGTGCGGCGTTCGCGGCGATCCGGTACATCCAGCTGGTGAACTTCGAGTCGCCACGGAACTTGCCGATGTTCTGCCAGGCAGCGACCAGCGCGTCCTGCAGGGCGTCCTCGGCATCGTGTCGGTTGGCGGTGATCCGTAGGCAGACGGCCCAGATCTGGTCGCGGTTGCGGGTGACGAGTTCACCGAAAGCCGCCTGGTCGCCTTCTTGACTGCGTAGTACCAGGTCACGCTCGCTCATGTCGGTCACTTGATAAATGTCGCAGACACCCCGGGATACGGCAGAGTTATCGGCAGCGAAACCGATCCATCGACTGACCCTTTTACTCGATCGAATCTGGAGTGACCGTGAACGCAGGTGCCACCGCCCACGCGGCCGAAGCCCTGGCCGCTGCGACCGAGACGCTGCGCAAGTACGGACAGACGAAGGCCGCCGAGTTGGCACAAGCCCGCTTCCACGCAGCCGACTCGGCAGCTGCGGTGGTCTTCGTCGGTGAGGTGAAGCGCGGCAAGAGCACCCTGGTGAACTCGCTCATCGGCCGGGCCGACCTCGCCCCCGTCGGTGTCGACATCACCACCAGCGCGAGCGTGTGGTTCTCGCCACCCGACGACACGCTTGCGGCCGGCACCGCCCGCCTGGTCTTCGGCGATTCTGATCAGGTGATCCCGGTCGACCAGCTCCCGGAATGGGTGACGATGGGTGGTCGCCACGTGCTCGACCCGACGATCGAGGCGTTGCCCACCGAGGCCGTGGTTGCCGTCGACCCGTTGCACCTCCCCGGTCTCACCCTGGTGGACACACCGGGCGCCGGCGGCCTGGACCCACGGCACGCGCGCCTGGCACTGACCGCCGCGCGCCGCGCCGGGGCGATCGTGATGGTGTGTGACAGCGCCGCTCCCCTGACGGCACCGGAGATCGAGTTCCTCAGGACCGCTACCGAGACCTCCGGTTCCGTGGTGGTGGCGATGACGAAGATCGACAAGAACCGCCGCAACTGGCGAACCATCGCCGAGGAGAACAGGACGATAGTCCGCAGCCGACTCGGTCGCGATGTCCAGGTGATCGGAGTGTCCGGGGTGCGCGCGCTTGCTGCGTTGACCGAACCTGCGGACACCCGCGAGGAAATCCTCACGGCCTCGGGCATACCGGCGCTGCGCGACGCCATCACCGGCTTGCTGGACAACGCCGAGATCGCGCCGCAACTCGACGGACTGCAGGTCTGCCTGAGCGGCATGCATCGGATGAAGACCCGCCTCGACACCGAGATCGCTGTGGTGCAGGGCAATTCGAGCGCACTCGACGACCTGAACGAAAAAAAGGCACAGCTCAAGGCGCTTCGCGAGCACGGCACCGAGTGGGACCAGCACCTATCCCGCGACATCACCCTCGCCCGTCAGCGGGCGGTGGCCGTGCTCGACGCCGATTTCAACAAGATCAAGGAGGACTGGAGCGCACGGATCAACGGCGAGGGGTGGCGCATCCTGCGCAAGCAACCACAGGTGTTCACCGCCGCCATCATGTCCGACCTACAGGCCGCGTCGGCGCGGGCATTCGACACCTTCGCGACCTCGCTACACGACATCGTCTCCCGGCTGTTCGGCAACGACGAGCACTGGGAAGACATCATGGACACCGTTGCGAGCGCGCTGGTGGCCGAGGACATCAATTCTCCAGAGGTGCAAAGGAAGTGGAAAGACGTCGTCGATCCCAGCGCCATGATGATGGGCTTCATGGGGGCCAATCTGCTGACCGGCGGAATGGTCGGCGGCGCGATTTTCGGCAGCCTCGCGATGGCGGCCGTGCTGCCGATCGGGCTCGTGGCCGGAGGTGTCTGGTTGTCGGTGAACCTGGCTACCGCGCCATGCGCAACGGACGCCAGCACCTCATCACCTGGCTGCGTGAAACACTGTCGCTCGCCAACAAATCGACTCTGCGTGTGATCGACCGAACCGTCGCCACCGCGCGCCCGGAAATCGTGGTGGCCTATCGCCGTCACCTGCGTGCCCAGACCGATGAGATCACCGAACAGATCAACGCCGGAGCCGAAGCGGCAAAGGAAGACAAGGCAACCCGCGACAAGCGGGTGCGCGGTCTGACCCGTCGTCTCACCGAGATCGTCTCTCTCATCGAACAATTGGACGCCGCCATCGCCGGGCTCAAAGCCGATGCCCGACGCAGCGATGTGGACCTGGGCGAGCATGTGGCTCTCGAGAAGGACCCGGTACTCGGCACAGAGCCGGCCTCCATCGGTGACACCCCGTGAGCCGGCCCCACGAAGGGCGACGGACCCGGCCCCATGCTCTCCGTGATCAGCTCACCGCGGCGCTGGCAGAGATCGCACGAATCGACCGCCCCTTGGCTCGCAGCACCGCTCAGATCCGCGACACCCTGTGGGCGCCGCCGCGTGTGGTGGTCGTCGGGCGGGTGAAGGCAGGCAAGTCCACACTCGTCAACGCCCTGATCGGCGACCTGGTGGCCGACACCGCGGCCACCGAGTGCACCAAGGTGGTTGCGGTGTACCAGGACGGTGCGCCGGCGCGCGCCGAGGCGGTGAAGATCGGCGGCGCCCGGCACACCGTCCGGCTGATCGACGGCAGACCCACCGAATTGGGTTGTCCAACAGATCAGGTCGCCTATCTCGACCGTTTCCTGCCGAGCCGACTGCTGCGCAGCATGGTGCTGATCGACACCCCCGGACTGGCGACCATCACCACCGGCAACGAGCAGGCCACCCGCCGCGCACTGATCGACGGGTTCGGGCAGACCCGCGACGCGTCGGTGAACGCCGACGCGGCAATCTTCCTGTTCGACGCGACGCCGCGCGCCGACGAAGTGCAGTTCCTACGCGAGCTGGGTTTCTCGGCGGTCAACACGATCGGGGCCCTGGCCAAGGCAGACACCCTGGGCGAGGGCGCGTTCGGCGACGTCGATCCCATCGACGCGGCACGAGCACAGTCCGCCGTGATCGCCGAATCGATGTCGGCGAGCCTGCTGACGGTGCAGCCCGTCGCCGGACTGTTGGCGCAGACGGCGCAGACCGGCCAGTTCACCGAATCCGATGCCGACGCACTGGCGGCACTGGCCGGGCTCTCCGACACGGCGCTCGAGCTCTGGCTGGAAGCAGAGACCCCCTCCATCGGCACCGACGCCGAGCGCGACCGACTGCTGGACCTGTTGGGCGAGTACGGTTTACGGCACGCCAGAAAGCTCGCCCCGCGCGGCGCCCACGCGGTCAACTCATGGCTGCAGCAGCGTTCGGGAGTCGATGAGCTCCGGGCGAACATCGAACTCGATCTCACCCGGTCGGTACTCATCACGCGAGCTGTGCGGGCGTGCACCGAGATCGAACATCTGGCGTTGACCCATCCTGCAGGCGGGCAGATCCGGTCGTACCTGCGGCAGGTTCGTCAGACCCCTCAGGCACACACCATGGCCGAGTTCAAGGCGATGCACGCCCTGACCCGATCGGACCCCGAGTCGCCTTGGGTCGGCGAGTTACGGCAGATCCTGATCGGATCGGGTATCGCGGGACGGATCGGCCTGCCGCCCACCGCTGACCGCAATACCGTTGCGGCCGAGCTGGATCGACGCCTTCGCCAGGTCCATGAGGCCGGCCTCATGGGCGGGTCCGCGGCCGAGGAGCAGGCGGTGGCCGTACTCTTGCGCACCTACTCGATGATGCGTCGCGCGATCTGATCCGGGCGTCCGTCACACCGCCAGCGCGGCAAGCATCTCCCGGACCGCCCGCGGCCACCCGAAGTCTTCTGCACGGCGCCGGGCGGCCTCCCGGCGGGAGACCTCGGGCCGGGACAACACATCACCGATGCCATGGGCGAAACCCTCGGGCGAGTTCTCTGCCACGAACCCGCACCCTCGATCGAGGACCTCGGCGAGCGCCGACGTGGCGGAGACGACTGCCGGTGTCCCCGAGGCAAGGGATTCGAGCGCCGACAACCCGAAGGTCTCGTGCGGTCCCGGGGCCAGTGCCACATCCGCGGACGCCAGCAGCCGGGCGAGTGCCAGCTGGTCGGTGATGAACCCCGCGAATTCAACGGGCAGACCGGCGGCGCGGCGTTCGAGCCGACCTCGCATCGGCCCGTCGCCCGCGATCACCAACCGGGCGTCGACTCCGTTGTCGCGCAACACACCAAGCGCGTCGATGCTCCCGTCCACGTGCTTCTCGACCGACAATCGGCCGCAGTGAACCAAGAGCGGCTGATCCGTCCTCGCCCACCGGGCACGAGTCCCGGCGTCACGACGATCGGGATGAAAGGTCTGGAGATCCACGCCCAGCGGGACCCGCCTGACATTGGTCGCACCGATCCGGTCGAACTCTTCGCGGGCGAAGTCGGTGGTGCACACCACCGTGTCGTACGACTGTGCGGTGCGGCGGTTGGCCACGTCGGCCAGCCGTCGCGCGGCCTGTGCAGGCATCACCTGACCGAGCATGCGGTCGAGGCGTTCGTGGGAGATCATCGTGCTGGCGACATCTCGGCGCCGAGCCCATTGCCCGAGCCCACGTAGCGTCAGCCGGTCGGACACCTCGATGGCGTCGGGTCGCATGGCAGCGGCGACGTCGACCACGGGCCGCATCCGCGCCACCCGATATCCTCCGGTGAACGCAACCCTGGGAGCGGGGACGGTGATCCGCACGACTCCGGACGCCAACTTCTCCTCGGTGTGCAGTGGTCCCGGAACGATCAGCGTCACGTCGTGCCCTGCCGCGCAGTACCCGGCCCCGAGTTGATCGACCGCAGTCCGGAGGCCCCCGGACCGGGGGCCGTAGAAGTTCGCGACCTGCACCACTCGCATCCTCGGACTGTGTCGCGAGCAGAAGAGCTTGATGCATCCGCCGATCGAACGCGGACTCAACAAAACGTGAACTCTGATCACCTCGGCGCAACCGGTGGAACAGGAACCTTCGCCGGACCTGTGCGTTTTGAGGCCCCGCAGGCCGGGTAATCCGCCGGGAGCCGCCAGACACAAGACGCCCTGAAGATCCACTTCTGATCGGAGCAGCACTGTGCTGAGCAAAGATGTCGCCCCGGGCATCCACATGTTGACCTACGCCTCCACGAATCTGTATCTCGTGGAGTACGGCGATCGGGTGCTGATCGTGGACTCCGGATTGCCCCGGGTGTGGCCGCACCTGATCTCAGCCCTCGACGAACTGGGCCGCAAGCCCGACTCGGTCGAAGGAATAGTGCTGACCCATGCGCATTTCGACCACGTGGGCACCGCACGTCGGGCGCAGAAGGAGTGGAATGTGCCGGTGTGGGTGCACACCGACGACGAACGGCTCGCCCGGCATCCCTACCGCTACCAGCACGAGAAGACGCGGCTGCTCTACCCCCTTCGGTATCCGGCATCCATTCCCGCGCTCGGGCGGATGACCATGGCCGGGGCACTGATGGTTCGGGGAGTACTCGATCCGACCCCGATCACCACCGACCAGGTGCTACCCGGGGCGCCGGTGGTCATCCCGACGCCGGGACACACAGTCGGTCACATCGCTCTGCACTTCCCCGACCGCGACGCCCTCATCGCCGGCGACGCACTGGTCACGCTCGATCCCTACACCGCCCAGACCGGACCACAGATCGTTGCCGGTGCCGCGACAGCAGACAGTGGTCGCGCCCTGGGTTCGGTCAAGAGACTCGCCGATACGCACGCATCGGTGGTGCTGCCAGGGCACGGCGAGCCCTGGAACGACGGCATCGAGGCGGCCGCCGACCTCGCCCTCTCGAGGGGTTCGCACTGACTTTTCCCGGCTCGATCCACCGGGCAGCAAAATCTTCCTGAGATTTTCTCCGAACAACCGGAACATTCACGCCACCGGGTTTCTCCTATTCACAACACAGCAAAGCCACCACGGCCTGCACCCGCCCCGCACACAAGGAGAACCCGATGTCCGACAACAGCATCCCCGAAATCGCCGAAGACGCCACCGTCCTCGAGGTCTTCGACATCGACGGCGACGGAGTCGTCGAGTCCGCCCTGGTCGATGTAGACGCCGACGGTTCCGGCGACGCACTCATCCAGGATTACGACCAGAACGGCGAGCCGGAGACCATCGCCTTCGACACCGACGGCGACGAGCACCACGAGACGGCGGTCTCCGACACCGACGAGGATGGCGAAGTCGACACGGTCTTCGTCGACGAGGACGTCGACGGTGTCCACGACGTGGCCTTTGTCGACGAGAACCAGGACGGTGAGGTGGACGCCGTCTACACCCACGACATCACCACCGACGAGTGGACCGAGGTCGACCCCTCCACCGTCGAGACGCCCGACACCAGCGCTCTTTAGATCCGCGAACGATCACAGGAGTTGTGAACCATGTCTGATTCGGTCCACCCCGAGCCGTCCCCTAAGGATCCGCCGGCCGAGCACAGCGGCCACTCCGACGTCGTCGAGCCGCCCTACGTTGACGAACCGCCTTACGCTGTCGAAACAGCCGACTTCGACGGAAACGGCTACTCCGAGTCCGCGCTGCTCGACACCGACGGCGACAACGTCGGCGACACGATCGTCCAGGACTTCACCGAAGACGGGGAAGCCGAGACCATCGCGTACGACACCGACGGTGACGGGTTCAGCGAGACGAGCCTGTCCGACCTCGACCAGGACGGGACGGCGGACACCGTCTTCGCCGACCTGGACCAAGACGGTGTGCACGACCTGTCGGTCACCGACTCCGATCAAAACGGTATCCCCGACGGGTTCACGGTTCTCTGACGAGTACCGACGCCCCGCCTCAACACGGACCGCATTGCGCCGGTCATTCGACAGCAGGACAATCGGCCGCCGTCAGCCCGGTGATCAACTAGGTTGACGGTGGCCGAGTCCGCTGTCCCAATCGTCACTCCCACACTGAAACCTGAAACCGGAAGGACCCATCACCGATGTCGAACCAATGGTGGCTGGCAATCGACTTCGGCACGTCCAACACCGCGGCGGCCGCCTACGAACCCGGGCACGGCGCGCCGCAGGTGGTGCCGCTCTCGCACAACAGCGACATCATGTCGTCGTCGGTCTACGCAGACTCCTACCGCAACATCGTGGTCGGCGAGGCCGCGGTCAATCAGGCCGGCAACAACCCGGCGGCGTTCATCACCCATCCCAAGCGGCACATCAACGCCGGAACCGTTCCGGTCGGCAATCTGGATCTGCCGTTGGAGAATCTCATTGCCGCCGTGCTCAATTCGGCTTTGACACGCGCGGCGGAGCGGCGCGGCGGCACCAGGCCGACGAGGTTGATCCTCACCCACCCCGTGGCGTGGTCGCCCGAGGAGATCGACATCCTCACCCGCGCTGCCGAATTGATCGGTTTCGATCGATCCGCGGTCACGCTGATCTCCGAGCCACGCGCGGCCATCGCCCACTACACCAGCGCAATCGGCGATGCCGCCGACGCGGGCTCGACCACGGTTGTGGTCGTCGACTACGGCGGCGGGACATGCGATGTGGCGGTGGTGAAGCTCGGTGCGGGAGCCGCGGGCGGCGCCGGACCCATCGACCTCGTGGCCCACGACGGCAACAACGGTCTCGGTGGCAAGAACCTCGACGCGATGATCCGGCGTTGGGTGGACAAGCAACTCACCTCGCGGAACCCCGAACTGCTGGAGTACCTGCGCACGGGCGCCAACCTGTCCACCAAACGAGCGGTCGACGACAACATCCGGCGGGCCAAGGAATTGCTCTCGGAGTCGCCTCGGGCCGTCATCAACATCAGCGCCGGTGGCCACGAGGCCACCCTCGAACTCACCAGGGGTGAGTTCGAGCAGCTCATCTCACAGAACGTCGATGCCGTGGTGGAGTTGACCTCCCGCACGCTGGCCCGTGCCGGAGCCGGCCGCGACGTCCGGATCTATCTCACCGGTGGATCATCCCGGGTGCCGCTGGTGCACCAACGACTCGGCGAACTCGGCACCGTCGCCACACTCGACAACCCGAAGACCGTCGTGGCCCTCGGCGCCCTGGAATCCGTTGTCGGACAACAAGAGGGATCGGCTTCAGCTTTGCCCGGCGCGCCGATGCCGCCCGTCATCCCGGTCCCCCTGTCGAAATCACCCGAACCTCCCCAATCGGCCCCTGCAACCCCCTCGGCCCCGTCGACTCCGGAGTTCCCACCCACCCAACAGGCACCGATTCCTACGGGAATCGAACCGCCGCCGTCGTGGGGCGCCCCGGCCGCGCAATCCGGTGGTTACGCCCAGAACCCCTATGACAGTGCAGGAGCCGACCCCTACGCAGCCGGGCAGGCCGGTACCTACGGCCAAGAAGCCCCCTACGGACCGGCCCCGTTCGGCCAGGGGTCGCCGTACGTGCCTGCCGGTCAGCAGAATTCGGGTCCGATGTACGGATCCGGCGGTGGTCAGCCCCCGTACGGCGGGGCCACGCCGGCCACGCCGCCGATTCCCAACCGCAACCGAAACATCGCCATCGCCGCCATCGCAGCCGTGGTTGTTGTTCTGGTGGTGGTCATCCTCGGTGTGGCACTGGCGAGTTCGGGAGGCGACGACGACCCGAAAGCACAACCGGGGCAGTCCTCCACAACGTCGACGACAACAACCACAACAACAACTCGGCGCACGCAGCCGACCACCGAGACCTCGACCGCATCAACATCGCTCGACGCCGACGATCAGGCGCTCGCCGATGCGAACACCGATCTCGTCGACATCACCACATGTGGCGAAAAAGTCGCGACCGGACTACGCGTTGGCCGCGATCGTCTGCGACCCGGCGCCCGCCGTTGTGGCCGACGGCACCGGAGCGGTACGCGCCGAGAGCATCGTCATCATCGAGTCGTCGGACTCGAACATCAAGGCAATAGCCGACAAGGAGTACTCCGAAGGCAACTCGTCGGAGATGTTCTCCCGGCCTTTCGACGGCGGCACCACATATGCGTACTTCGCCGCGATGGACAACGGCGGCACCGGATACTTCGTGTACTCCGAGGCCAACTCGACGGTGACCTGGTGGGTGACCACCAGTCCTGATCAGGCAGCTTTCACCGCGTGGCTGCAGTCGGCCGGCATCTGTCTCTGCTGAATCGGCGCGAGCCCGGTACCAAGTCCAGCAAATAGCAGTCCAACAAAACAGTCCGCCCCGTCGGCATTGCCGGCGGGCGGACTGGTTGTTCGAGAAGAAGAACGTAGGCGTTCAGTCGACTTCCTGGAACAGCGAATCGCCGTCGTCAGGGAATGCCTGACCCTGTCCCTGCACTCGCGACCCACCGTCGTGAACGATCAGACCGTCGTCGGTCTCCAGTTCCTGCACTCCGTCGGCGAGGACATTGTCGTCGGGTCCCTGATCATCGATCACCTCGTCGACCAGCTTCTCGGTCAGCTCGTCGTCGGGAGCGGCTGCGACAGGTACCTCAGGCTGTTCCTCGGGCTGCACGTCCGGGACCTCTTCGGCGATTCGCTCGTCAAGGGACTCGCCTTCGCGTTCCTCACTGTGCGTGGTGCCGAACTTGTCCGCTTCCGCCCAGTGCTCTGGGGGATCGACGACGTCGTCGTCACCATGATTCTTGAGGTCGTCGGAGTCGAGGCTCTCGCTTGGGCTCAGGGTGTCGCCAGGACCGTCTTCAATACTCATGGACACCGGATGCCCGTTTGCGCGGCTGCCGAAACGCAGCGCTGCGGGCGCGAACGCCTACTTGCGCGAGGCCTGTCCGGTGGCGGGATCGACCTCGAGGATGCCACCGGCGAACTTGCTCTGGAAAACCTGGGTGACCGGCCCGAGCAGGGTGCTCAGCGAGTCCTCGAGCGGTAGGCCGAGCACGCTCTCGCCGCCCTGTAGTGCAAAGTTCAGCAGGGCAAGGCCGCCGAGAGCATGTGCACCGGTGTCGGGACCGAAGAACACCGACCCGTTCTGGAACTGCTGAACCGCTCCGGTTCCCGATGTGGTCGGCAGAATCGGCCCGAGCGCTTCCCCGAGCACACCTGAGCTGCCGCCCAGTTCGGTGAACTTGCCACCGATGGCTGCTTCGGCGAGTGCCAGCAGTTCGCTGACGAGATCTCCGGCTCCGGTCCCGGTACCCGGCGTTGCCGGCAGTTCGCCGGTGGGCAGCGGGGTGCCGCCCGGCGTCGGGATTGCCGGCACGCCACCTGTGGGCGTGGAACCGACGCCGGAGGGAGGAGCAACGATCGCGGGCGGAGTGGTCTGACCCTGGACCGAGAAGAACGAGGAACGTAGCTGCAGCTTGGTGCGCACCTCCTGCGCCGGGACGTCGACCGCGCCGCCGGTGCCGCTGATCCGAACCGTCGCCGCGCGGCCGTTCTCCGCGCCCATGCCGTAGGCCTCGATCACCTCGAAACCGGTGAGCGACCCGACACCGAAGGTGGAGGCGATGCTGTCCGAGCTCACAGTGGCGGTCCAGTCGCGGTACGGCGAGATGGTGTCGCCTTCGTCGAGCACCGCCGGGAAGTCCCGGCCGTCGGTGGCGCCACCGGTTGAGGAGGAGAACTCGGTGAAGGCCGGCTTCCCGTCCTTCATGAGGACCACACCGGCGGTGGCGTCGACAGCGGCGTTCGTTCGTGGGTCTTCGGCCCCGAAACCGCCGTAGACCTGTGAGTTCTGGGTGTCATCGATGGGCTTGCTGATGTCCATCGACGCAAGAGCATAGGTACGGGCGGCCACCGCCTGGGCCTTGAGCGCCTCGGCGCCGCCCTCGTCGGCCCAGCTGACGATGATCTCTTTGGGGACGACACCCTTCACGTAGTCGTCCAGCGGCACGACATTGACCACGCGGTCACCGTCGAATCCGAGTGAGCCCCGGAAGGTTTGGTTCGAACCACACATTTTCAGCAGTTCGGGCACCGGACGGCCTGGACCCGCGGTGATGGGCGACACCAGCGATCGAGGCAGCTCGACCGTCTGGACCACACCGCCACCGCATCCATCAATGATGGTGGCGGTGGACCCGGACAAACTGACTGCTTGTCCGGGCGCCACCGCCACCTCACCGACCTTCAGGCCGGCATCCGCGAAGACATTGACCGACGACTCGCCTGTGAGAATTACCGAGACGTCGACGTTGTCCACCTTCCCCGCGGTGGTGCCGCCGTAGTAGTGACTCAGGATCTGAGTCGAGGACCAACCTTGTTTGGCGTAGCCGAATGCACCCCACTGACCCATTCCGCGTCCGTGGCCGTTGCCGTGTCCGATCAGCGTCACCTCGCCACCGACGGTGAGATCGACGTTCGATTTCACCGTCTGCGGCACTGCCCACATGGTCACGCCGGCGGCGAGCAACAGTGACACCCCGGCCGCAGCCGTCCGCCGCAGACCGGTGCCGAACACATCACGGCCCTCGATGGGGCGGGTTGTGTACAGCCCTGGAATGCGCGGCATAGATGTCCTCTCGTCACTCGCCCACGGTCGCGGTCAGGCGCACGCGACAGCCACGAGCATGTGACTAGTGGGACTGTTGTGACAGTAGTGAAGAAACAGCGGCCACAAAAGTCACATCGAGTAACAACAGCATCACGAGTTTCACGCCACGCCGAGAGCGGTCGTGGACTTCGGTGTCCGTAGAAGACACGATTTGGCCGTCTGGCAAGTCGATGGGGAAGTCGACGTCGCCCACGAGACGCCAGTTTGGCGTGCGTGGCGGCGCCGGTGAAAAGACTGTCGATCAGTTACGACAATCAAGGGAGAACCACGTGCGCTACCGCCGACCGAAGCCGTCGATCGTCCTGGGGACGGTGGCCGCCGTCGTTGTGGCCAGCCCGGTTGCAGTCCTGGTCGGGGGAAGCGCGCCGAATTTCGCCGTCGACCCGACCGAGCCGCCCGCCGTCACCGCGACGACGATCAACCAGATCAACCTCAACGAGGTTCCGACGATCGTGCTGAACCTGGTCAAGTCCGGGCTCGCCGACGCCGGGGTGACCTTGCCCCCGATCGATGTCTCGGGCATAAAGCTGCCCGACATTCCGCTGCAGATCCCACCCGGCCTCCTGCCGACCGATCTGCTCCCCTCGACCACCGCGCCGGGGACGATCACCACTTCGCCATCGTCGCCATCGTCGACAGAGGCGTCCAGCAGTGCTCCGGCCCCGGCGACCGGCGACGACGTCCCCGAGGGCGCGATCGTGAAAGAGGTGGGTCAATCAGACCCGTTCTCCATGGTCGGGCTGACCTGGCAGGGCGTCGCCAACACCACCGCCTACGTGCGCGCCAAACAGATCGACGGCAGTTGGGGCCCATGGGTCTCGGCCGACCGCGTCGACGGCGTGAGTGCCAAAGATCCGAACAAGCAGGGCACCGAACCGGTGTGGGTCGGCAAGACCAACCTGGTGCAGATCGCGGTCACCGACGACGGTGTCGCCGCCCCTGGCACCGGCACCGGATCCACCGAGGGGTCTGCGACGAGTTCGCCGGGTGGAACACCTCCCACCACCACAACCGGCCCCACCGATGAGGTGCCGACGACAACCACCACCTTCACCACTCCCCCGGTTCCCAAGCGCACCGACACCTCCATCCCCACCTCGACCGTCACATCAGGTGAGGTGGTGCCCCAGGCGTTCACGCCCAAGCAGGAACCGCTGCTCACCACCACCGGTGCACCCGGACAAAACGCGCTGCAGCAGGCGATCTCGACCATCAGTGCCGCATTGATCACACCCGGCACCGGCGCGGTCCTGGGATCACAGCCCTTGGCGGCTGATCCCGCCGCACCGGCCGCGGCGCCCGCCGTGGCGACACCGTCGGCAACTCCGCAGGTCATCACCCGGGCGCAGTGGGGCGCCGACGAATCCATCCGGTGCTCGGAGCCGACGTATGACGACACCCTCAAAGAGACTGTCGTGCACCACACTGCGGGGACCAACGACTACACCCGCGAACAGTCCGCCGAGATCGTGCGCGGCATCTACGCCTACCACGCGCAGACCCTGGGCTGGTGCGACATCGGCTACAACGTGCTGGTCGACAAGTACGGTCAGATCTTCGAGGGCACCGCAGGCGGGTTGGACAAGAACGTCCAGGGCACCCACACCGGCGGCTTCAACAAGGACACGATGGGCCTGTCGCTGATGGGCAATCTCAACGAGATGGCTCCCTCACCCGAGATGCTCGCTGCCGCAGGATCTTTCCTGGGCTGGCGTCTCCGGCTGGCAGGCCTGGATCCCCGCGGCACGGGCTCGGTGGTGTCGCAGGGCTTCGACGGGGCCTTGTTCGCGGCCGGTGAGACGGCGACGCTGCCGATCATCAGCGGGCACCGCGACTTCTACTCCACCGAATGCCCGGGCAACCTCGCTTACGAGGCACTCCCACAGATCCGCGAGATCGCCGCGTCGGGTGCCGCCGTGGTGACACCCCCGGCTGCCCCCGCCCCAGCGGACCCGGCGCCGGTGGAAAGCCCAGTGTCGGGCACCGAAAATCCTCAGGTGCTGTCCACCACCGACACCGGCGCCATCGCCCAGCAGTGGATGGCCACCGGCGGTCCCACCGGTGAACTCGGCAATGCCGTGACCACCGAGCAGACCACACCGAATGGCAGTGCCAAGTTCGTGGACTTCGAGAACGGCAAGATCTACTGGTCCGAGTCCACCGGCGCGCAGATCGTCAAGGGCGCCATCGCAAAAGCATGGGCCCTCATGGGCTTCGAGAACAGCCCGCTGGGCCTGCCCACGTCATCGGAGACAACGGGACCCGACGGCGTCACGCAGAGTTTCCAGGGCGGGACGTTGGTGTGGAACCTGGTCACCGGCATCGTGCGGGTGCTGCGTACCTACATCGACACGTTCAACGACACCTACGACGCCCAGCGCGAGGCGGCCGCGGTACCGACCGCACCGCCGGCAGGCTGACACCTGACGCATGGTTCCGGCTGTCGCGCAACGGTTCACACCGGTGCGCGACGCTCGGGGCCGCGCGCGGTCGGTGTCGCTAGAACCACCGGGCCAGCACCTGGCCCACCCCGCCGGAGTTGTTGTCGGGCGCGATCTCATCTGCCGCGGCGATGGCGGCAGGATGGCCACCGGCCATCGCAAAACCCCGGGTGACCCACCGCAACATCTCGACATCGTTGGGCATGTCTCCGAACGCGATCGACGCACCGGTCGGTAGGTCCTTCAGCTCGGCCAGCATCCGCAATCCGCTGGCCTTGCTGACGCCGGGTGCCGAGAGTTCGATGAGCCCGTTGTCGGTGGAGAACGTGACGTCGGCGAGGTCGCCCACCACCGCCTCCAGACGCCGAGCCATCTCGTCGCTGCTGAGTTCGGGGCGCCGGACCAACATCTTCACCGCGTTCTCCGACAGGACGTCGGCTTCACTCATCTCGATGTGGTCCGGATTGAGCCACGCGTGCTGATAGCCCGCGGTCGCGACAAACGGGGGCGTCGCCGCATCGTGTGCACTCTTGCCCACCCGCTCCACCGCCAGACCACACCCCGGGATCTGCTCGTAGGCAAGCGCGGCCAGCTGCTCGAGCACTGACGCTCCGAGTGTCGCCGAATACAGCACCTGGTCGGTCGCGACGTCGTAGACGATCGCCCCGTTTGCGCACACCGCAAGTGGCTCGACCTCGAGTTGGTCGGTGATCTCGGCTATCCACCGCGGCGGACGGCCGGTCGCGATCACAAACGTCGCACCCGCCGCCGTCGCCTTGGTGATCATCGTTCGCACGAGCTCGGGAACGGTGTTCTGGTTGTCGATGAGGGTTCCATCAACGTCGCTGGCGATCAGCGTGGGAGGCCCGGCGAACTCTGACAGCGTTTGATCCAATTGGGGCATTTCATCCATTTTGCCGCTTGTCGCGCCGGGCGGCCGAATCGGCTGCGTCCAGGGCGTCCGCCTCGGCCAGCGTGGGCGCACCGCCGCCGAGCCGGGCCGGCACCCAATACGCACCCGCGGGGTGTTCGCCGTAGCGTTCCTGGACGTCCGTGAGCATGCCCTGCATGGTCGACCGCAGACGGTCGGCCAGTCGGCGGGCCTCCACCGCATCCTCTCCACGCGGCCAGATCGGATCACCGAACTGCACGATGATCGGCGTGCGGCTACGACCCAGATTCCTCGGTCCACCCTTGGTGGCGATCCGCTGAGCACCCCAGACGATGGCCGGCACGATCGGCACCTCGGCATCCATCGCCATCCGCGCGACGCCCGACTTGAAGGTCTTGATCTCGAAACTCCGACTGATCGTCGCCTCCGGATACACACCCACCACCTCACCATCACGCAAGGCCTGCACCGCGAGTTCGTACGCCTGCGCCCCCGCGGACCGGTCCACCGGCACGGTGCGGGTGTGTTTGATGAGGAACCGCATGATCGCGATCTGCTGCATCTCCGACTTGATCATGAAACGCACGCGGCGACCCCGGTGGTGGACGCCCAATGCTGCGGGCAGAAAGTCCACATAGGCCGTGTGGTTGATCGCGAGAACCACTCCGCCGGCGGCCGGCAACTTGTCGAGACCAAGAAACGTCAGCTTCAGGCCCTGCACCTTGACCAGGGTCTTGGCGGTGATCTCGAGCGCCCGGAATACCGGTTCCATGCGCTCAGGGTAACGGCCCAAAGGTGACGCGACCTCTGCACACGGGGTGTGAGCGAGCTGCCGGGCGGGTATGCGGCCGGCACGGAGAGTGATTCACCCACCACAGGGAGAGCCATGTCAGCAACGGTCGGCGATGTCGTCCTGGAACGTCTACGGCAGTGGAACATCGGGCAGGTCTTCGGCTATCCGGGCGACGGCATCAACGGGTTGCTGGCCGCCTGGGGTCGCGCCGACAATTCTCCCCAGTTCGTCCAGTCCCGCCACGAGGAGATGTCGGCTTTTCAGGCAGTCGGTTATGCGAAGTTCTCCGGACAGATCGGAGTGTGCGCCGCCACAAGTGGCCCCGGCGGTATCCATCTGCTCAATGGGCTCTACGACGCGAAGCTCGACCACGTGCCGGTACTGGCACTGGTCGGGCAGACCGAGCGCAGCGCCATGGGCGGGTCGTACCAGCAGGAGATCGACATGCTCTCGCTGTTCAAAGACGTCTGCAGTGAGTACGTCCAGATGTGCACCGTGCCCGAGCAGATACCCAATCTCATCGACCGCGCGATCCGGATCGCCCTGTCCGAGCAGGCACCCACAGCGCTGATCTTCCCGTCGGATGTGTTCGAACTTGAACACACGCCACCCAAGCACGAGTTCAAGCACGTGCCGTCGAGCCTGGGACTCTCACCTGGCGCGCCCGCCGCCGATCCGGCCGCGGTCCAGCAGGCCGCGGACCTCCTCAACGCCGGCGAGCGTGTTGCCATCCTGATCGGTCAGGGCGCGCGCGACTGCGTCGGGGAACTCACCGAGGTGGCCGACCTCCTGGGCGCGGGATGCGCGAAGGCACTGCTCGGGAAAGATGTTCTGCCGGATGATCTTCCGTGGGTCACCGGATCGGTCGGACTGCTGGGCACCACAGCCAGCTACCAGATGATGAACGACTGCGACACCCTGCTGACCGTGGGGTCGAACTTCCCATACAGCCAGTTCCTGCCCGAACTCGACCAGGCCAGGGCCGTTCAGATCGACCGATCCGGAAAGTGGATCGGCATGCGCTACCCCTACGAGCTGAACATCGTCGCCGACGCGAAGACCACGCTGCGACAACTCATTCCGCTGCTACATCGCAAGGAAGACCGCAGCTGGCGGGAGACCATCGAGTCGAATGTCGACCAGTGGTGGACGATGGCCGAGAGTCAGGCCACCACCGACGCCGAACCGACCAATCCGATCAGGATGTTCCACGAGCTGTCGGAGCGGATGCCGGACAACGCCATCATCACCGCAGACTCGGGAAGCGCCGCCAATTGGTATGCGCGCCATCTCAAGTTCCGCGGTTCGGTACGCGGATCGCTGTCGGGGACACTGGCAACAATGGGCCCCGCGGTGCCATACGTCATCGGGGCGAAATGGGCCCACCCCGACCGCCCCGGAATCGCATTTGAAGGCGATGGCGCGATGCAGATGAACGGCCTCGCCGAGATGCTCACCATCGCCCGGTACTGGAAGCAGTGGACCGATCCGCGGCTGATCGTGGTGGTGCTGCACAACAACGACCTGAATCAGGTCACCTGGGAACAACGCGGGATGGAGGGAACCCCCAAGTTCGTCGAGTCGCAGTCACTGCCCGACATGAACTACGCCGAGTTCGCCCGCGGCATCGGGCTTCTCGGCATCAATGTCGACACCACCGAGGAGATCGGACCTGCCTGGGACGCCGCCCTCGCGGCCGACCGGCCGGCACTGCTCGACGTCCGATGCGACCCGAACGTCCCGCCCATCCCGCCGCATGCAACGCTCGAGCAAGCGAAGTCACTCGGCAGCGCGCTCATCAAAGGCGACGAGGACGCGTGGCAGGTGGTGAAGAACACCGCCAAGCAGAAGCTGGCGCAGGTCAGGCCGTCCGACGACAGTTGAAGCGAAACGGCTTGTGGTACAACGTCGCCTCCCGGCTCTGACCGTGGAACGCGTGACGGCGGCCAGGTCCAGGAGGGCGACCTGGCCGCTGTCACCGTGGGGATCGGTCTAGGACGGGAAGTCCGCGCTGCGAGATAACGTTTCGCTCGATCGGATGTCGTCCAGGTTCTGCTCCAAGGCATCGATCACGGCGTCGTACCCGCTGTTGCCCAGGACCAGGCGGCGGGGTGGCCGGTCTTGGGTCATCGCGGCAATGACCGCACGTGCACCGCGGTGAGGGTCGCCGGGTTGCACCCCGTTCATGTCGATGAAGGCGGCACGGACCTGCTCGAGCATGTCGTGGTAATCCGGAATCGCCTCTGCGACGGGCTCGCTGGCAAATCCGGCGTAGGCGTTCGTGCGGAACGACCCCGGTTCGACCGTGAGCACGGAAATGCCCTGCTCGGCGACCTCCTGGCGCAGTGCGTCGGTGATGGCTTCGATGGCGTACTTCGTTGCGCTGTAGTAGCCGAATCCGACCGCCGCCAAGAGCCCGGCCACCGACGACACGTTGACGATCCACCCGCTTCTGCGGGCACGCATTCCCGGTAGCACTGCGCGGGTCACGGACAGCACGCCGAAAAAGTTCAGCTCGAACATCGCCCGTATCGAGGCTTCGTTCATCCCCTCGATCGAGCCGTACCAGCCGCGCCCGGCGTTGTTGACAAGCACGTCGATACCGCCGAAACGCTCCTCGGCGGCTCGTACCGCGTGTCGTACCTGCGCCGCGTCAGTGACATCCATGGGCACAACGAGAACGCGGTCGCCATAGTGGTCAGCCCACGTCGCCAGCTCCTCGGGACGTCGGGCGGTCAGTACCACGCGGTCCCCTGTCTCTAGGGCAGTCTCGGCGTACGCCATGCCGAAGTTGCCGGGTGTGCCGCCGGTGATGAACCACCGCTTGCTCATGGCTCGATCACCAACCGGCTGATCAGGCCATCGTTCAGCGTGAACCGGTAGTGCAGGTCGGCAACCCCACCGGGGAAGTCACCCGCCAGGTGCTGCTGGACGTCGACGGTCGTGCCGGTCGTGGTCGCACCGGTGAACTCGGAGGTGTAGGTGTACTCGCTCTCAGTGACCGAGTCGGTCAGCCAGACCCCGATCTCGTCACGGCCCGAGTGGTCGCGGCCCTCGTCGGTCACCACGGCATCCGCGGTGAACACGGCGAGCGCTTGAGCGCGCTGTCGGGCGTCGATCGCGGTCATGAACTTCTTTACGTTGTCCGGGAGATAATCCCAATCTGTTGTCATGGCCCCACGGTCGTGCTTCCCGTAAGGGGAAAGTCAACACTGAGTCGCAAACTGGTGTCTATGTCGGACACTCGGCGCCGGCCCCTGTTGACCTTCCCCTAGGGGCAAGCCTCACGATGGACCCCACCTGACAACAACGCCGACGACGCAACGACAGGAGCATGTCATGGGCGCACGGGTCTCGATCGGCGACTTCGCGGTGATGACCAGCCTGAGCCGGAAAGCGCTACGGCACTACCACGACATCGGGATTCTCGAACCGGCCCACATCGACGTGCACACCGGCTACCGCTTCTACGACACCAGCCAGGTCGATCACGCACACATCATCCGCCGGTTCCGATCCCTCGGGATGTCGATCCCGGACATCAAAGCACTGCTGGGCACAGACGACGCAGCGTCCCGCACCGAGATAATCACGACTCATCTCGCACAGATGGAAGCGCAGCTCAGCACACTCGCGACACCGTCGGAGCGCTGCGCGAGTTGCTTTCTCCCGTCCACGCCCCCGCCGAGATCGAGCTGCGGGTTGAACCAGCACTCACCGTTTGGTCTATCGGCGCCACTCTCGAGACCGCCGAAATCGACAGCTGGTTCGCGGCCACGGTCCACAAACTACGAGACGCAGTTGCATCAGCCACAAGTGTTCACTCCGAGGTCGTACCAGGCGGCCTCTACGACCGCGCACTGTTCCTCGAATCCCGAGGAAACGCAACACTCTTCGTCGCAGCTCCGCCCTCGGTGGACCCCCCGCACGCCGTCCAGGTCCAAGTCCTGCCTCAGGCCCAGTTCGCGGTGCTCACCCACTCTGGCGGCCACCACGGCATCGACCGCAGCTACGCGGCGCTGGGAACATACACAAACGAGCATCTGATCAGCGACCAAGGACCAATCCGCGAGCACTACATCGGCGGCACGCCCGCAAAACCGACAACGTTCACAGCCACCGAGATCTGCTGGCCCATTTTCAGCACCGCCCCACCGCCAAAGTGATCCTCACAAGAGGCGGCCGAACTCGGCACCGCGAACCGAACACGCATTTGCTGACCTGACACGTCATGTTCGCCAGCACGCGGGCAGGCGGTGAGGACCGCGGTGGTTCGACGCCCTGACTCAGGCTACGTTTCGTCACTGGTGGCGAAAGTTGTTGTGTTGCAATTGATAATGCCAATAGGATACCTCATATCATGTAAACTTGATGCGGCGCAGGTAGAGCCACCATGCGCCGGCCCCGACTAACGGAATCGTCCAGACGAGCATAGCCAAAGCCGCGGATGTGCGACGG
The DNA here is from genome assembly GCF_000506245.1 of Williamsia sp. D3. Lineage (NCBI taxonomy): Bacteria > Bacillati > Actinomycetota > Actinomycetes > Mycobacteriales > Nocardiaceae > Williamsia > Williamsia sp. D3. Next base: position 159,349 of record NZ_AYTE01000004.1, read on the forward strand.
CGGGCGGTCCGTTGAGGATGCTGGCCGTGGACACCATCGCCGCCGCGACCCACGCTGAAACGGGCACGAAGACAACGCAAACGACGAGTAGCGCCGCCGTGACCATGTCCACCCTGGGCACCGTACCCAACGATCTGCCTAGGCGTGGCTGTTGAGACTGTGAATCCGGGTGCCTGCCGCTTGCTGACCTGCGGTCTGGCATTGATGATGCAATAAATGAATCGGGTGTAGCGTTTGTTTCATGCTGCCCACCAGGCCGAAAGGCGCATGAGCGCGCGTCGAGTCCTAACGGTCTTCGTCGGTTCGATGTTGGTGGAGGCCGGGGACTTCCAGCCACGGGTGGGCGCGGTGATGCGTCTGCCGTTGGCCTTCTCCGAGGACGGGCTTGTTGGGGATCCCGGGCGTCGCATAATGGCCGTGCAGGCGGACCTTGAGCTTGCCAGTGACAAACCTCGTCTGCCTCGCGGCCGGCGAAACACCGAGCGCATTGGCAGTGGACAGGTCTTCTGCGGGGAGACGGCTGGACTGCTACGTGGGTTGGTAGCCAACCCCGCAGTGGGATTGTTGAGATGACTGGCGGATTCTCCGTCGCGCCGTGGGCGCGAGGATCGGCGCTCGGACGAGTTACCCACGTATCGCTGGTATCCACGCAGTACGGGCTATCCGGCGGGGCATGGGTTCCTGTGCCCAACGCTGGCTTTCGATACGAAGACGTTGATAGCGCGCCCAGATGGCCCAACCTCACCGAACTACATGCCACCGAACCAAATGAGCGAGTTATCGGCGTCCTCGTCGACCTCAACCTCGACGCTCTGCCGAGGGATACGCAGTAAACGAAATTAGCAGCGCGGCCGGCGGGTTTGCACGCCTCACACTTGCTCGTCACGAAGCAACCGCTAACAATGATTATGAGCTTAACGCTGTGCTGGTGGTTTGGTAATTCCGGCGCTCCAACACGGGCTAGTCGTGTCGTGGGGTCTGTAGCTCGTATAGCCGGTGGCCGTCTGATTCGGTCCCTCCGTCGGCGGCGTAGGTCATCTGAACCCAGGTCGCCTCAAGGCGGCAGGCCCAGGGTGATGCAGCGGTCTGCGTGTTCAGCTGGTTCTGCCCTCGTTTGATGGCCGCAGAAGACTTAGCAATTTCAGTCGACGCGAATGCGCTTTTGTGGATGTTCATCTGTCTGAGTCTGTGGGTCCAGCTTGATGACTCGTGGTGCGTCTAGGGTGGCAACATGTCTGCTAGGTATACCGATTACACCTGGGTTGATGACGAGTTCCCGGGTTGGGTAGAGACTGGCTATGGTTTGGCGTTCGTCCGCGATATCGGGCCGGAGCAGCTGCTTGATGAACTTGGCGCTGACACGCATCGGGTTATTACTGTCGGCGTTGAGGGTGACGGCTCCCTCGCTGCGGATTGGGAGCATGGGATCAACAGTGCCGTTGGAGCCGCGCGAGTCGATGATCAGTGGTGCGTACTGGCCGAGTGTCACAGTGGATGGGTAGGCGTCGACCATCGCAAGGTGGCGCCGATAGCCGCCCACCATGACTGGATCTACCACGGCTCGAACGTCAACGCAGTCTCCCACTTTCAGTGGTGGGCGGCCGGCGCGCTCAAAACGAGGTTCGTGCCCGGTTCAGGGTACTTCCCCGATGAACGATTCGACGGCTATGAGCCAGGCGCCCTGCTCGACCTGGTCAAGGAGGTGGGCGGCATCCGGCTTGACGAGGACGAGCCACGTAAGAACTACCGCGCTGCCTGTTTCGCACTCGGCGAAAGGCTGACCGGCGTCAAAGTCACAGCGGCATCACTTCATTCGATGAACTTCCTGACAGCGGCCGTGGAGCACTAAACCGGGCGAACCGGGAAACAATGATAGGTCAAGCAACTTGATGACGTGCCGGTCAGGCGGGTTGGAGCTCGTCTAAGCCCGGGCCGATTAGTTGCGTCACTGGGTGTGTAGCTCACAGAGCCAGTGGCCGTCCGACTGGTGCTCTCCGTCCGAGGTGTAGGTCCTTTCGACCCAGGTGACATCCCGGCGGCAGCCCAGGACGATGCAGCGGGCCGCAGGGCCTTCTGTTGGTTCTGCCATCGTTTGATGGTTGCAGAAGTATCAGCAAACTCGGTGCAATGCGCACATGAGTTGAAGATCTTCATCTGTTTGAACCCTGGGTTTTTGCTCGATGGTTCGTGGCGCCCTATACGTTGAGCACTATGATGTCGTGGCCGCAGATCAGGGGTTTGACTTACAGCCCGATCGGTAGAACACTCCGTGGCACAGTGCATTACGCCGAAGGCGGATGGAACGAGGTGTGGTTCGAGCCGCCGACGTTGTGGCGCATTGAGAAGCCGGACGGGACGCCGACCTTCATCGAGAACGACACCGACGAGTACCGCTTCGGCGAAGACGGTATCGCCGTGCACACCGCAAAGTCGCCGCACCGGCTGGTCGCGACGATGGGGCTCTCCCCCAAGCTTTTATTCACCGCGCATCGGCTGTGGCCCGCACCCGACCAGATGAACCGACCGCAGGTCGGTGAGCCCACCGACCTGACCGAAACAATCGTTCGTGGTCGGCAGGGCTGGCAGGTTCACTTCAACGATCTGCACGGTGGACCGCCAATTCGCGTGGTGATCGACAAGAAACTCGGCGTCACCCTGGCGTGGAGCCAAGCCTCACAGTGGATCGAGATGTCCGCTCCTGTGCTCGACGAAATATTCGATTCGACGCTGTTCACTTGGGACGGGCCGACAATCGCTCCGGAGGAACTCCGCGACTCCCCAGAACAACTGCAGCGCGAACAGAAGATGCGTGAAATCGCGGCGATGCCACAAACAAGCGTCCGATGGGCGCCCACACAAATTCACGCCGCCCCGACGAACGGTGACCCACTCTCGGGCGCTCTCGATGCCTCAGTGTCAGTCAATTCCACCCAGTTCGCCATCCGGCGGTGGCTGACCGACATCGGCGAGCCCGATATCGACTTCTCGATGGAGTTCTCCACTCCGCGCGCACGGTCGGTCGTAGGTCCTTGGACCGTCGAGCTGCGATCGTATGCAGAAGTCTCTGCAGAGGACGCCGACCGCATACTCGATGGTTTGGTACTGCCCGACCCGCCGGCGGCGATCGATGACATTAAACAGGCCGTCGCTGCGCGCCACGCTGCAGCAACCGAGGCTGCGATCGTTGACCGCCTTGGGGTGGGACGAAACCTCGATGACTACTTGCATGGTGGCGGCAATGTTTCACTACTCGTACGAACTGACTTCACTGACGACGCGAGATGGCGGGCAGTAGCGCTCGAGGCAATGGCACCAGTAGACAGTGGCTCCGCTGACTTCCCCACCTTCGAGGCAGGGCTCACATGTGTCGACAACCGGGAAAACGCCGGGCTCACAGTCGCCGATCTGGTTGCTCGGATCGGCGAAGATCCTCCGTACTACGCATTCATGGCTGACTCGGTCTCAATGAGCCATCCAGAAATGCCTATCCTGGCCGTCGATTCTGGCCGGCCAGAATACGGGCACGAGCCTGGGCGAACGTTTCGTGTGGTGCCCAACCAGATGGCGTCGGTGGAGGCCAATCTGTCGATCTCAAACATGGACTTTCGCTCGTTCGCAGATGCGGCCGACGACGACGGCATCTTCCGAGGCTTTCCGCCGGCACCGCCCCACGTAACAACGCTGCACCTTGAAGAACTGGTAGCGCTGAGCGAGACGAACCAGTCAACGCCGGCCTTGAGGCAATTTGCAGACGAGGTCGCCACACTGCAGCGCCCGTCCGCGGTCATCGTGGAAGTGACGCGTGCAGGTCTGCATGACAGTGCTCAGAAGCTCGACCCAACAGCGAAGGAGATTCGAGTTGGTGTCGAGGACTACCTCACCGCTACCGCGCGAGCGGGCCTCTGCCACTGGGGATTCGTGCAAATCGTCGGCGGGCACTGGTCCTTGGTGATCGACCCCCAAACCGGCCAACTGGAAGCTGCAATGCTCAGACAAGTCCCGCCCGCCAAATGAAATGGCCAGGTTGTGGCTCGCAGTGACGTTTAGGCTGCCGTTGTGGCGGTGCTGAGAGCGGTCTGGTGGGGTATGGCGTTAACCGCATCGGTGTACGCCATCGCTATGTCGATGGAGCCTGTAGCAGGCGTGTCGTTGTCGTGTTCGAAGACCGGCGTCCTTGGCCTTGACGGCGACAGATCATCGTTGCAGTGTGGCGATTCCCTCGTCAACGTGCTGGGGGTCTGGCCGCTGGTTCAGCTGGGTATGTTGCTGACGATCCCACCAGTTCTGGCGGCCTTGGTGATGCGTCGCTGGATGTCGTGGTTGGTTGTGGCCACCTTTGTCGCGTTGACCTTCATTGGCGTAGCTAACTGGGCGTCATTCTGGGTGTCCCTGTGGATCGCTGCCCCGATGGCGATTGTCGGATTGGTTGCGGCCACCGTGCAGCACCTTCTGCACTCACAGGAGTTTCCGAAAACTGTTTTGAAGGTTCATCCTCAAGGACTCTGACACGTCACGAGGGACGATTAAGGGGTGCCCGAGAACGTTAATTCCAGAGACGTGTCAGGTTGGTCGACGCGTTGCTACCGACAGATCATCGCCGAACCCAAACCCACTGCATTGCAACGAAAGTAGCCGCCAATGTAGCTTACGTCAGCTCGCATGGCTGCAATGCTGGCGCAGGCCCGGGGTTGACGGGTCGACGTTGCACGTTTGCAGCCTTGCAGAACCGTTCCGTCGACGACAATGCCATCCTGAGGTGCTGGAGAAGATCATGCCCTGGTGCCTGGATGAACCTGCCGGCGTACACCCTGCGCTCTAGTGTGAGGCAATGACAGTCACGGCCGAGTGGGGACTACTGATGAACGTCCTCCGACTCGAAGCCCCTAAAACGGGCCGGAACATACTGCCTGCCGTACGCCGCGCGCCGGACATGATTCGGCGGGCCGAATCGTCGATCGGCGTGACCTGGCCGGCGCAGCTGCACGAGTTCTACGCGCTTCACAACGGTGAATCCGCGGACTACGCAGACGCGATTCCCGGCTCGATTCTTCCCGCGCACGAGCTATTTGGCACCGAGCGAGTCGCTTCTGACCATGCAATGATGATCGAGGTCTGGACCGCCCTCGCTAACGGCGACAATGACTATTACCCAGGTGGATACGCCAACATCGTTGCACGCCACCCGACGGCAGGCAGCCGTGTGGCCGCCTTCATCCCTGAATACATCCCGATCAGCGGGGCCGACAGCTACTACTACTTCTGCGACACCCGACCCAGCGACCATTACGGTTGCATCCGCGCCTATGACCGCGACGACGCGGACGAGGCTGGCCCGAAATGGTCATCCATCGCCGACATGCTCGCCGCCGTAAGGGTGAGCATCACACACCAAACCCCACTCGATGGGTGGAAACCGACGATCCGCGACGAAGCACTCATCTGGGAGCCAGCGGCGTTATAGAACGCACGCTCGCCCACCATTTGCCGCCCGCGCACGGTGAAAACGTATTGTGCACAATCGATCATGCGGGTAACAATGATTATGTCAAGTAAACTTGATGCGGCGCAGGTAGAACCACCATGCGCCGGCCCCGACTAACGGAATCGTCCAGACGATCAATAGCCAAAGCCGCGGATGTGCGACGGCGGGCGGTCCGTTGAGGATGCTGGCTGCGGACACCATTGCCGCCGCGACCCACGCTGAAACGGGCACGAAGACAACGCAAACGACGAGTAGCGCCGCGGTGACCATGTCCACCCTGGGCACCGTACCCAACGATCTGCCTAGGCGTGGCTGTTGAAACTGTGAAGTCCGGCTGCAGTCACCTAAACATCGACCGCAGATGGCCGCCATGTCTACAGTTCGTGAGAAGCGGAGGGTGATGGCACATGCTTGAAGAGGGCCAGCGCGGCGAATGCCGGAACGCGGTGAATGATGGCGCACCGGTCTACGACCAGATTGGGGTCGGTTATGTCACGGGCCGTCAGCCCGATCCACGATGGATGCGGCAGATTGAGTCCGCTATCGGTGATGGGGCGCGGGTGCTCGACGTCGGTGCGGGCACTGGGTCCTACGAACCCACAGACCGGACTGTGGTCGCGGTGGAACCATCGCGGACCATGATCGAGCAGCGTGCACCGGCCAGCGCGCCAGTGATCCAAGCGATGGCGCAGAATCTGCCGTTCGCGGACGGTCAATTTGATGTTGCTATGGCCATCTTGACCGTGCATCACTGGGAAAATGTGGAGGCCGGCATTGCCGAGCTGCGTCGGGTGTCGCGCCGGCAAGTGGTCCTCACCTACGACCCCAGGTTGCACGCCCAGTTCTGGCTCTGCGACTACATCCCTGAGATCGCCCACTTCGAACTCGGCCGTGCACCCTCGGTCGAACGCCTCGCTTCGCTGCTTGAGTCCGACGTCATCCGTACGCTGCGCGTCCCCGCCGATATGCGAGATGGTGTTCTGATCGCGAATTGGCGGCGGCCACAGGCCTACCTCGACCCCGCTGTCCGCGCCTGCTGCTCAGGCCTGGCCCAACTCAACCAGGACGCGGTCGACGCCGGGATCCGACGACTGGAAACCGAAATCGGTGACGGAACATGGGAGCGGCGCTACGGCCACCTGAACGCACAGACTGACTACGACGGCGGCTACCGACTGATCACCGCCGAATCGTAAAAGACTGCTTCGCAACGGAAGTAGCCCCTGATACAGATCATGTCAGGTTCAGCGCGGGCCGCTCGTGCGGGTCTTGTGTTGTGGCCTAGGCTGGTGGTGTCGATGCGACAGTGGGCCGGGCGAGAGGTTGGTCACCTGGGCGGGTGCTGCTCGTTTACTCGGGGTGATCTTCGCTGGACGAACCTCTGATCGGTTATCCAGTCGATGTTGAGATTGATAACATCGCCTTCATGGCCGCTGCTGCTCCGAAGCCGGGTCGCCCGGTCCGTGGCTCGGATACTGGCCGGCCGTTGATGGCGTTGTTCGACTTGCTTGGTCGGCGGGGGTGTCTGGCCGTTCTGTGGGCGTTGCGCGGGGGTCCATGCGCGTTCCGGGCTCTTCAGGAAGCAACTGGTGGAATGGCGTCGGCGACGTTGAATACGCGGACCAAGGAGTTGCGTGAGGCGGGTCTGGTGGAACTGGGCGACGATGGATACGCGTTGACATCTTGGGGGACAAGCTTGCTCGAGGTTGGTTTGCCGCTGGAAGCGTGGGCGGTCTCGTGGGCGGCTTCTGCCGAAGAGGAGTAGCCAGGTTCAGGGGGTGAACGACAACGTCGCTGCGATCCCGACTGTCGACGCCATCACCGTGGTTTCGATGATGGCGTGTCGCAGGGATGTGGTCACTGCGCACTGCCTGCCAACCCATATTCGCCGCAGACGGTATCCGCCAGCGAGTAGCGCAATCAGTAGCAGGCCTTTGGTTGCGGCGAGTACAACGTATGTGTCAGAGGTCGGGCTCGATACGAGGCGGAGTGTCAGCGCCGCGATTCCGCTGGTAATGACACCTATTGCGCACCACCATGCCAGCCGTGAGTAGCGGGGAAGGAACCTGGTCCATGCGGTTGTGGTTCTCAGTGTCATGAGTGCTGCGAGCAGCGGGCCGAGCCATAGTGCTGCAGCCGCGGCATGAATCCCGATCACCACAGAACCGATCGTGGTTACCGACATGTGGCCGCTGACCGGTGGTGCGAGCAAACCCAACACGGCGACACCGCCCACCACCAACGGGTGCCAACCCACTCCGCCGCGGGCGGCGTCAATCGAGATGACCATCAACACCATTGGGCACACCACTGCGACCAAACCCCACTGGCCCAGTGTTGTGGCGTGTAGCAAGGAGCCGAGGTGCGCGCCGGTCAACGTCGACGGCGTTACGTTGGCCAATTCGCTGGCAGTGAGAAGAAACGACAAAGCGGTCGCGGTGATCCACAGGCCCGCCCACAGTGCCAGCGGTCTCCAGGCCTGAACAGCCTCGGTTGTGGTGGAGGTGCTAGTGGGGAGGGCCCAGTGGATCAGGATGCAGAAACCGACACATAGAGCGCCTGCAACGGTGGCGATCGCCCTGAGCGCCTCGGCCGGCATTGGGGAGGCCGAACCCGCTGCGAATGCTGCGACGAGGGCGGCGGCAACTGCGGCAACCGGTCCAGTCAGCTGTCGCAGGACAGTCACCACGGTGAATCTCGAGGTGGGAGAGCGAGAGTCAACGTTGGGCCTGAAGGGCCCGGAACCCGAGGAAGCCCAGATAGGCTGCCAGCCCAAACCACCCGATAGGGCGGGTCCTGCGATCCGTCAACGCCATTCCGATGGCGGTTTCGGCACCTCCGTTTCGGAGGGTCCACGCCCTGGTGTTGTCGGGGAACAAAGGTGAGGTGATCGGCGCAAACGCTTGGGGGGCGACAAAGTGGCTTGCGCCGACGATGGCCAGCCCGGTCCCGGCGATCGAGATCTTGTCGGTGGGGAATGCGGTATGGCTGCTCATCAAGCATCTGCCTTTCGTGGCGGTGGATCGTGGATGAGGGTTGAGTCAAGGAGTTTCGAATCGACCCATCGGCGCCGATTCAGCCACTGCGACAAAGTGATCTGTAGGGACGACGTCGAATCCGACGCCGGGTACGAGGGCTACGCCAGCGGCGTGGGCTTCACCATCGTGTCGGTAAATCGCTTCGAACACATTCGCTTCGCCTGCCAGGTCGAGATAGTGGGTACCGGTCCGCAGGCACGCGGCCACCATGAGCTCGGCTGTCCGTTCGTACGGCCCGGCGCAATGCGCCACCACGTCGACGTCGCGTTGGGCCTCATCGAGAACATCGGGGTCATTGAGGGCAAAAGTCCTTGATTCAACACCGAGTACGCGGGCTGCCAGCGACGTTTGTTCACGACTTCGCCCGGCCACCAGATCGAGACCGCGATGCACTGCTTCTTCACCGACCAGTCTGCCGGTGTAGCCGCAGATTCCATACACCAACAGGCGGCCTGGCGCCGGCGACCTCACGCAGTTCCCGCCGCTTGTGCGCGAACGCGGCGACCGCCGACGATGAGCCACGCGGCAAACACCAACAAGGCTGTGCCACCGATGAAGTCGGTGAAGATGGTCGCGAAGAAGAACGGCGGAATATCGGGAACCCCGCCCAGGAAGTGGCCCGGGCTGGTGAATCCCAGCATCGCGTAGGCGATCAGGGCGGTCGAAACCCCTCGGTAATGACCGTTGCGGTACCGGGCGAAAGCCCAGAAACCCGCCGCGGTCAGAACAGGCCAAAAAGACTGCAATCCCAATCTGATACGCAATTGCGTTGGGGAAGAACAGTGGCACCGGTGGGTAGTCCTCTGCCATCACAAAATTGTGCGTGTAGTGGACGGTCGTCGAGAGAACGTTCCACACGATGATCGCGCCCAGCAGCCCGACATACCGGGGCCCCTGCGTCGTGTTCGTAGTCATCGTCACAGTGAAACTCATCTGTGCTTCAAAATCAAGAGCGGTGTCGGCGGGCGGAGGGCATAAGCGAACTTCACCTCCCGGACGCGTAGACCACCGGCAGCCGGCCACGCCGACATCAACCACACCCCAATTTTGAGGGAGTTGATCGTGCCTCAATCCAAGGGCTGATGGCCAGCTTGGCAACGAATCGAGAGCGGCCAGAGCGGGGGTCCGAGCCCGGTCCACGCGCGTGAGCACTTTGGGGACTCAAAACGATTCAAGCGCCCTAGCGGACCACCTTGAGCGGCCCCTCCTCGGGCGTCGGCGGCTCGAACCGCTCGAAGTACTCCGTTGCCGTCTGTTCGGTGAGTGGCCAATCGTCCGCCCGCCTGCCGTGTCGGTCGTCGACCCGGCTCAGGATGGTCTCAAGACTCGTCGCAATGTAAATGGTCTCCGGCAGGATGCCCTGCGGTGCGAGCAATGCGCGGAACTCATCGCGTTGTCGCCGGAACCAGAATCCGAAGTCGAGCACGACATCGTTCCCCGCCGCGACATGGCGCAGCAAGCGCGCCTTCAGGTCTGCTGCCACCTCGCCGACCACTTTGGCGGAGGGCATCGCCGTGATTCCGCGATCCCAGAACTCCACCTCGAACGACAAACGCGTCCAGCCCTCGCGCTCCAAGCGCTTGGCGTAGGTGGTCTTTCCGGCACCACCTGGCCCGCACATCATCACGACGCGGGGCCGTCGTGTCTCGTTCGATGCCACCGGACCGAGATTACGCCACGCAACTGACGTTGAGACTTGAAACGCTCCGCTCATCGCTGATCGGATCAGTTCCGACTTGATCCACACACCCTCGCCAACGCAACCACCGAACTGTCCAACGTCAAAGTCCTCGAGAGGACTGGCCCACAGGAGGCTGCAATGCGCCAGCGAGACAACATATCTCGCTGCAATCCGGAGCTGGTACCCGGGTAACGATGTTAGTTCGTCCGGCTAGCGTTCTCACCCAGAGCCCGTACTACCAAGGACCATCCCCCGGTTCGTGGACCATTCACGTTCGCACCCAACGATTCCGCTCGGTGTCGAAAACGACCAGTCCGAGTTCCGCGAAGCCGTCCAGCCATCCGCCCATCGGCCACCACCCCCAGCGAGCGTGAAAGATGCTGGCATTGAGCAAGATGTCGTCGAGGTGTTCCACAGGCGGGTTCGAGACGGGGTGGAACTGGTGATAGGCACGGGCACCGCCCACCCAGGCGATCGCGAAGTGCAGAGAGGCGGCCGTCTGCCCGAAATCGGTGTCCTCGCCGCCGTATCCGGTATAGCCCTCGTAGAAGCCGCCGATCCGGGCCCAGTGCTCATCGGTGATGGCAAAGGACAACGACCAGAACAGATTCATGTCGGTACCAAGCTCGACGGCCCCCGCAGGCGGATTGGGCCGAGCCGGGTGGGGCGCCGTCAGGGGCTCGAGGTCACCTCCGCCACGTGCCACTTCGGAAGCCCGTTCGTCGAGATAGGTGACAGGCCCACAGAACAGCAGGCGTTCTCCGGCCCGGAGCTGGACGGCGGCCTTGTAACGGGACACGAGGTCGGGGGCGGGGATGCAATCGACATCGAGGAAGATCAGCAGGTCGGCGCCGCGGTCACGGGCGATCGCCGCGGCGGTGTTTCGCGCAAGCGCGAGCGGCAGCCTGTCCTCGACGCGCGCGACGTGTGCGACCACTGCCTCACCCAGCTCGACCTGTTCAGCGATGTCCGGATCATCCATGGCGACCACCACGTGGAGGTCGGGTCGCTCGGAAGTGGCCGCGAGAGCTTGTAATTGGGCCCGCAGATGCCGGTGCCGGCCACTCACGATCGTGAGCACGGCGACGGTCATGTCCATTTCTGCGCGACTTCCTTGATCGCCGCCGCGGCGCGTTCGGCCGCGCCTTCGGTCTCCCACATGGACCAACGGTGCGAGGGCGTCTGCGCCGCCGTCGCACACAACTCGGGCCAACTCGAGAGCTCAGGCCAATGCGAAATCACGGCCGCCAGTCGCAGAACCCGCTGCATCTCGGCCACGGCACGCTGCTCCTCGAATGGCCGGTCCTCGGGGATCAGGATCGCGGGCCTCGCCGCGACTGCCAGGTCGGCGACGGTGTTCTGTCCCGAATTGCCCACCACCACACCGGCATTGCACATCGCCGGCCAGGGATCGGCCAACCAGCTCCCCGGACCGCCGGCGAAACGCCACGTCATATCCGGATACGCCGAGCGGCAGGCCTCGACGGTCTGTTCCGAGATCTGGGTGCCTCCCGATCCCGTCATCACCAGGACGTCGGAGCGTTCGGAGTCATCCACGCATCGGGTGCGGCCGGCAAATCTGCTGATGCCGCCGGTAAAGGTGGTCTTGTGCAGATGCGGACGCAGCCAGTCGGGTTCGTAGATCGCCGACGGCCACGGCGCGATGATCGCGTCGGCCAAGCCATAAGCCAGCTGGTGAGGAGAGTCGTCGCGGGTGCCGGGCATCGCGACCACGATCACCGGAACACCGAGAAGCCGCGCGAACACCGCGATCTCGACCGAGACGTCCACAACGAGTGCGGCCGGGTCCGTCTCCTCCACCCAGGCGGCCAGCTGAGCCATCCGACCTCGCATCCCCGGGTCACGGATCGGCGCCCAGTGCACCATGCCGGCGGCGGTGACATCGCGGCGCTCGCCGAGGTCGTCGCGGGCCAATTCGACGACACGGTGAAACACGCCGGCTTCGATCGGAGCCGACGACAACGCGGTGACGGGAGTTCGGATTGCGCCCGCGATGGATGCCGCGCGATTTCGGTGGCCGTGGCCTTGGTGGTGGACGTAGTAGCCGATCATGCGGCCAGGTGCGCCCGGCCGGCCAGCCGCCGGTACAGCGCCAGATACTGATCCACCATCACATCCTCGGCGCAGTGACTCTCGGCCCGCGCTCGGACAACCCGCCGGTCCAGGCTCATCGCCCGGCGCGCCGCCGCCGCGAGCGAGTCGGCGTCGTCGGAGTCGGCGAGCACCCCGCCGTCGTCGCCGACGATCTCCGGGATCCCCCCGCGCCGGAAGCCTGCCACCGGGGTTCCGCACGCGAGCGACTCGGCGACCACGAGTCCGTAGGGTTCGTCCCACAGCGGTGTCACCAAGGTGGCGGCCGACGAGCCGACCACCGTCGCCAACTCATTCTGATCGAGGTGGCCCACATACCGGATGCGATCGGACAACAGCGGGCTGATCTCGCGGTCGAAGTAGTCGCGATCACTGATCGGCCCGGCCAGGCGCAGGCCGAGTCCGGCCCTCTCCGCTGCCCGTGCGGCGAGATGGGCGCCCTTCTCGGGTACAAACCGTCCGAACCACACAAGGTCGTCGCCGCCGGACCCGGCCGGCCAGAGGTTGACATCCACGCCGTTGCTGACCACCTCGATGTCACGGGCGACATGACTCCAGGATCGGGCGGTGTGTTCGCTGACCGCGGCAAACCGTGTGTTCTCGGCGTTCACGTCGATGGCTGATTCCAGCCACGGCGTCGGCGGGGTGTGCAGTGTCGTCAGCACCGGCGCTTGGCTGTCCGGGCCAACGCGATCGGGAGGTAATGGAGGCTGTGGTTGTGGATGACGTCGAACCGGTTGTCGCGACCGAGTCTCATCATCAGTTCGAGGTAGGCGTGGTGCGCAGCCATGAACCCCGGTTCCGGCATGGAGGTGTCGCGCTGAGCCGCCGGACTCGGTTCGAACTCGCTGACGTCGAGCAATGCGTGCTCGACACCGAGGTCCGATCCGGCAGCTGCGAACAGCGCAACGTCGTGGCCACGCCCAGCCAGTGCCCTGGCCAGATGCCACACGTGGGCTTCCAAGCCTCCTGCAAACGGTTCCGCGATCGGATAACGGTGCGATGCGATGAGGGCGATCGACAGAGGTTCTGCGCCTGTCATCTTTTCGACACTTTGATGCTGATGACGTCGTGTACGGCTGCGAGTCGAACACCGCTCATGGACTCTCAAAGCTCCTGACTCTCTCGACAACGGCTCGAAGGAGGCCCACGATCCATTTCTTGGGGGGGGTACGACGGGCTGTCGATCTCGCACGTCGCAACAGGCAACGGGTTTAATACCCAGGCAAACCTTCGGCCAAACGCATCGTACGGGAGCATCCGGGCAGGAGTCCGAGTCCGATTTCGGCGACCATTCGGTTACCGTGTCGCCGAGTTGTGCAAACATGGACAGGTCGGTTCAGCTAGCAGCCGGGGGTGCGTGCTGTCTTGACAACCCAGACCGCGCGCACGGTAGACAACACCATTGAGCAAGGGGTATCGATGGAATCGATCGACGGGCAAGCGCAAGTTGCCCGCGAGGGTCATGAGTTGCCGGGCACCGGACTGACCATCGCCGCAGACCGAAAAGGTGGGCTGGTGGTGTTGACCGTGCGCGGAAGTATCGACATCCTCACCGTCCCGCAGCTGGCAGACGCCGTTCGCGAGGCGATCAGTGGCGTGCCGGCCGGACTCATCATCGACATCACCGAAGTCGATTTCCTGTCATCGGCGGGCATGGCCGCCCTGGTCACCGCCCACGAGAACATTGCGCCGACGGGCAAATTCGGCGTCGTCGCCGACGGCCCGGCCACCGAACGGCCCATGCGTCTCGTCGGTCTGGACGAGACGATTCTCATGTATGCGACCGTCGATGCCGCGGCTGCGGACTTCGCCGAAGAGAGCAACGATCCTTACACCGCTTAAAAGCGGTACTGCTTGGGTAACAGTGAGCTGTGGGTGCCGATCAAGTCATGACGAACTCGCCGACCGAGGGCGTACGGCTCATGTATACCGATGTGGCTGCCGAACCGGCGGCCGCGACCTCGCTACGCCAGTTGCTGGCTGAATGGCTTGCCGAACATGTACCCGATGTCGGCGACCTCTCCGACTCGATCACGCTGGCGGTCTACGAAGCGCTTGCCAACGCGGTGGAGCACGCATACACCGGGCGTGAGCCGGGCACGATGAGTCTGCGTGCCACCTATCACCCGCATGATCAGCAGTTGAATGTGACCGTTCAGGACCACGGGAACTGGCGAGAGCCCGACCCGACAACTCACCGGCTTCGCGGCCGCGGCATTCCCCTCATGCAAGCGCTCGCGGACCATCCGCGCATCAACCCCAGTCCTCAGGGCACCACTGTGAACCTGGAATGGAACCTCGGCGCCGAGCGCGACAAGTAGGTCAGACGCCGCCGTCACGCTTGGCCGCCCGGGCGGCCAGGTCCTCGGCATCCATCCGGTTGGCCTCTTCCAGCGTGGGCGCCGATCCGCCCAGTCGGGCGGGCACCCAGAACTCCCCTTGTGGATGTGGCCCGTAATTCTGCTGCAAGGTCAGCAATTCCTCACTCATCGTCTTGTGCAAACGCTCGGTGAGCGAGGCCGGATCGCCATCGGGCGCGATCAGCTCTCCGACACCTATCGAGATGGGGATGTTCGTCCGGCCCAGCCGCTTGGGATGGCCCTTGGTCCAGACCCGCTGAGCGCCCCAGATGACTGTCGGCAGGATCGGGACACCCGCTTCGAGCGCCATCCGCGCAGCACCGGACTTGAAGTCCTTGATCTCGAAACTCCGGCTGATCGTCGCTTCGGGGTAGACGCCGACGAGCTCTCCCCGCTGGAGGTATTCCACCGCGGCGCGGTAGCTGTCCGCGCCGGCCGAACGGTCCACCGGGATGTGTTTGAGGCTCCGCATGATCGGTCCGCTGATGCGGTGATCGAAGACCTCCTTTTTGGCCATGAACCGTACTTTGCGCTTACCCTGCAGAAACGCAGGCAAGCCGGCGTAGGTGAAGTCGAGGTAGCCGGTGTGGTTGATCGCCACCACCGCGCCACCCGTCTTCGGTACGTTCTCGACCCCGGTCACGGTGAACTTCAGGCCCTCGGCGGCCCAGAGTGATCTGGCAATGGCGATGACTGTGTCGTAGACCGGTTCCATGCGGCGAGCATAGCGTTGGCCAAAGAGGGGCCAACCGGAACTGGTCGATACTCTGGTTCTCATTGCGACGAACCAGAAGTTGAAGCAATAACCACGATTTTGGAGGCAGCACGTGCAGGTCACGAGCATTGGGCACGCCGGATTCCACATCGAGACTGATGCCGGGTCGATCTTGTGCGACCCATGGGTGAACCCCGCCTACTTCGCCTCATGGGTGCCGTTCCCCGACAACAGTGAGCTGGACTGGAAGGCGCTCGGGAACTGCGACTACCTGTACGTCAGCCATCTCCATCGGGACCATTTCGACGAGCAGAACCTGCGCGACAACGTCAGCAAGGACGCGACCGTACTGCTTCCTGACTACCCGGTGCCGGACCTGCGCCGCGAACTGGAGAAGCTGGGGTTCACGAAGTTCGTGGAGACCGAGGACTCGGTGAAGACCACCGTCACGAACGACAAGGGCAGTCTCGACGTGATGATCGTCGCATTGCGGGCGCCGGCTGACGGTCCCATCGGCGACAGCGGCCTTGTGGTCAGCGATGGTGAGACCACCGTCTTCAACATGAACGATGCGCGGCCTGTGGATCTCGACGTGATCGCTGAGCAGTTCGGTCACATCGACCTTCACCTGCTTCAGTACTCGGGCGCGATCTGGTACCCGATGGTGTACGACATCCCGAAACGCTCCAAGGCCAACTTCGCTGCCCAGAAGCGCCAGCGCGGTATGGACAGGGCGAGGTCGTACATCGAGCAGGTCGGTGCCACCTGGGTTGTCCCGTCTGCCGGGCCGCCCATGTTCCTCGACGAGGATCTGCGCTACCTCAATGACATCGAGAACGACCCCACGAGCATCTTCCCGGACCAGGAGACGTTCCTGGACCAGATGAAGGAGAAGGGCACCGACGACGGGGAGAAGCACCGTGGCCTGATGATGGTGTCGGGTTCCACCGTCGACATCACGGGCTCACAGCTCAACGAGTTGTCGCATCCGTATCCGCCGGAGCAGGTCTTCGGCCCCAACAAGGCCGCATACCTGGATCGGATGGCCGAGAAGTTCGCTCCGGTGATCGCAGCGCAGAAGGCCACGTGGGCCCCCGCCGTCGGTGACCCCTTGCTGCCCGCTCTCAAGGAGCTCTTCGAGCCGATCATGGCCCAGAGCGATCTGATCTGCGACGGCATCGGGTACCCGGTCGGATTGGTGATGGGCGAGGAGACCGTTGTCCTCGACTTCCCCAACCGCACAGTACGAGAACCGAAAGAAAAAGAAGGCAAATACCGGTATGGATTCCGGATTGCGCCCGAGTTGGTCAGAACTGTCCTGCGTGACAACGAACCCGATTGGGTCAACACGATCTTTCTCTCGACGCGTTTCACCACCTGGCGCATCGGCGGATACAACGAATTCCTGTACACGTTTTTTCAAGTGTCTGACCGATGAGCGAATTGCTTACGCCGACGGGTGGTTCGCCGAGGCACACGATGACTCGTCCTCCATCGAGAAGGACGGCTGGAAGTTGCAGCGCCGCTGCCCGCACCTCAAAGCCGATCTGACCAAATTCGGTGTCATCGAGGGCGACAAGCTGACCTGCAACCTCCACGGCTGGTCATGGGACCTGCCCAGCGGGCGGTGCCTCACCAGCAAGGGGCATGAATTGCGCAGCGCTCGAATCGAGTCCTGACGCTGACATTTCGAGACCGGTTGACCTCAAAGCCGTACGGGAGTTATATTTTCCCGGCGTTTGAGGTGACCATTCCCTTCGGCGTGGGAGACTCAAAAAGCGAGTCTCCCCTCAAACTTTCTGCTTTCATCGCCGCTTTCCCGTTCTGCCGGTTCAATTGATGCCGGCGGAACGGTGTTTCGCGGGAGCAGTTTGAACTGCAGACGCCGCGGGTATCAGAGCGCTGTGTCCTCACTCTGGATGAAGAGCGTCAAGGTCGATCCGCCTGTTCGAAGCATCACCGACTCACGCTTCGACTACGTCGTTGTCGGCGGAGGCATCACCGGCGTCACCACTGCGCTGCTCCTGGGTCGATCGGGTGCCGACGTCGCGTTGGTCGAAGCCCGACAACTCGGCGCCGTGGCCACGGGCAACACCACCGCGAAAGTCAGTGTGCTCCAGGGCACCCGACTGTCCTCCATCTCGAGCAAGCACTCGGCCGCTGCGCTGCGCGGGTATGTCGACGCCAACGTCGAAGCGCAGCAATGGCTGCTGGCCTTCTGCGGGCAGCACGAGGTGCCGTTCCAAATCGAGACGGCATACACATACGCGCAGTCGGACAAGGGCCTCGACAGCATCCGCAAGGAATTCCAAGCCGGCCAGAAAGCGGGCCTCGACGTCCGCTGGGTCGACGATCCCGGGACACCATTTCCATCGGTGGCGGCAGTGGCCCTCGACGACCAGGCCCAGTTCCACCCACTCGATGCCCTCGAAGCTCTCGTCGCCGAAGCCCAACGGCATGGCGTGCAGGTCTACGAGAACACCAGGGTCGTGTCTGCGCACAGCAAAGACGGCGACCAGATACTTCGCACGGACCAGGTGGACTCCGTCACCGGAGACGACCTCACCGTACGTGGCAGAAAGATCGTATTGGCCACCGGTACACCAATTCTCGACCGCGGCGGCTTTTTTGCCCGCGTCCATCCCGAGCGCTCGTACGCTGCCGCCTTCTCGGTCTCGGAGCCGATCATGGCGGGCATGTACCTTGCCGCCGACCAGCCGTCGAGGTCGGTCCGGTGGGTTCCGGGGCCCAACGGCGAGCCACTTCTCCTCACAGGAGGAAGCGGCCATCCCGTGGGGCGGGCCAAATCGGAGCAGGAACACGTCGACGAGCTGATCGACTGGACCACAACGTATTTCCCGACCGCTGAGCTGACCCATCAGTGGTCGGCGCAGGACTACATCACGATCGATGAGCTGCCCTACGTGGGACCGATCCTTCCCGGGCACGACAGTATCTACGTGGCCACCGGATTTGCCAAGTGGGGCATGACAAATGGGGTGGCTGCTGCGTTGGCGCTTGCCGGCCGGCTCCTCGGCGGTGGTCCGGCGTGGGCGGAGTACCTGGACTCGTCCCGCCCCGCGCAGGTTGTGGGCGTCCCGTCTGCCGCGGTGATCAATGCCGAGGTCGGGCTGCACATGGCCAGAGGGTGGGCGGGCGTAGCGATCAAACCCGGCGCCTCGACCACCACCGACGAGACCGTTCCCGAGGGCGGCGGGGTGCTGCGTCGCAACGGTGCCCGACCGATGGGAGTGTGCACCGTGGAAGGACAGACGCACAAGGTGTCGGCGGTGTGCCCTCACCTTGCCGGTGTACTCAACTGGAATGACGCCGAGAAGTCGTGGGACTGCCCGCTTCACGGGTCACGTTTCGCGGCCGACGGGGCGGTCCTCGAAGGGCCGGCCACCCGCCCGCTCACCAAGCTCGATTGAGCCCGCGCCGATGTGGTCGGCGCCGTCGGCTCGGACGGGATCTGGCTATTTCACCAGTTCGATTGCGACCAGACGGCCATCGTTTTCGGCCTCGCCTCATGGACGGTCACCGACTCGGTCAGCGTCTGCAGCACATGCCACCCAAACCCCGTCTGGGGCAAGGAGTTAGAGCGCGGCAGCCACGACTGGACCACGCCGTTGAAGTGGTGCTCGGCTGTGGTGAAGGCGACCGTCAACTCGGCACCCGGTCCGGCATGTCCGATGATCGTCATCGCGGCCTCGTCGACGGCCAGTTTGATGTCGGCGACCTCGTCCAGGGAGAAATCGGCCAGCACCGCCAAGGTCTCGGCGATGGCCCGGACCATCGCAACTTGCGACTTGTCGGCGGGCACCCGGATGTTCACCGGAGCCACTGCCGTTTCGTCGATACGCATGACGTCACCCACTACCACTTCGATCCCCCTTTACCGGGCAGGTTACCCCGGCCAACGGTGTTGATCACGATCGACATTTGCACTACTCCTACTACGGTCTCACCCCGTATACCCCGAGGATGGCTGCCCTAAGCACTCTCGCGGAACAAATAGTCAGGGTGCCTTCTGAGCCCCACGATTTCACAGTCGGATGTCCGGGCACGCGCCGCATCACCCTTCCGCGGTGAGCGTAAGTGAAGCCGTCTCGAGCGAGATTCGGGCCGGGTTACTACTGCGCAGGAGTGGCTTGGCGTGCCGATTTCAACGAATCGAAACATTCGACCAGGTCCCCGAGAAGCTCCAACGGCCGACTCACGGATCGCCCGCAGGCAACCGCAAACCACCGATCCTCTGTGGCTGCCGTATCGGCGACATTGATGAGCAGTTCGAGGCACGACGACGGTGCGAAGTCGACGTCGGACAGGTCGACGATCAGTGCCTTGGTCCCGCTGAGCAGATGGTCGAGGTAGTCCTGGAGGAGCACTACGGTGTCGCGGTCCATCTCACCATCGACCCGGACAACGACGGGATGCGCCCGGGTGCAGGAGAACGTGATCTTTCTGGTGCACGTGTGCCCGAGCTCGGTCATGGAGCCGATGTCTCGTAGTTCAGGATAGAAATTGGTCTCCGATGGCGACATGAAAACCTCCGGCCGACTGGCGATGACTGCCCCTGGAGCTCGCCGCCCACCGAGCAGGCCACTCCAGAAAGCCCGGCTGCCTTCCCAACCTGATTAACAATCTACAATTCATTGTTCAATTCAGGAAGGAATTCGGGCCACCCAATGCCCCGTCTTCGTCAGAGCCGAGCTCGTCACGCAACTTGGCGAGGGTGCTGGAGAGGATGCGCGAGACGTGCATCTGAGAGATCCCGAGTTGTTTTGCGATCTCGGTCTGGGTCTGGGATCCGAAGAATCGCAGCACCAGGATTCGTCGCTCCCGCTCGGACAGCTTGGCGAGAGCCGGCCGGATCGCGACATAGCTTTCAACGTGCTCGTACTCGGGATCTTCCGAACCCAGTGTTTCAAGCAAGGGTGCGCCGAGCTCGTCGTCGGCTGCACCGGAATCGGTGGACAGCGCCTGGTACGCCCCACGCGCCAAGAGGCCTTCGGTCACCTCCGCGACACTGAGGTCGAGCTCGGCGGCTATCTCGCTGGGCGATGGTGCCCGCCCGAGGCGCTGGGACAGGTTTTCCGAGGCGTCGCTGATCGACTTGTGCAACTCCTTCAGCCGACGTGGGACACGGGTGGCCCAGGCCGCATCCCGGAAATGCCTGCGCACTTCACCCATGATCGTGGGTACCGCAAAAGACACGAACTCCGAACCGTGCTGAGGGTCGAACCGATCCACCGCATTGACCAGGCCCAGGCGGGCAACCTGGACGAGGTCGTCGTGATTTTCGCCGCGACCACTGAACCGGCGGGCGATGTTCTCGGCGAGAGGGAGGCAGCGGGTGATGACCTGGTCGCGAAGACGGTCGGCAGCGGGCGTGCCCTTCTCTTTCTCCCGTAGACGCGCGATCAAGTCCACGACGTCGGCATAGTCGTCAGAGACCCGCGCCTTCGGTTGAGTTCGCTCCAACACGGTCCCATCTACGCTGCTGATTCAACTCGTCTGGGTTACCCCGTCGAGTTCGTCTTCAATCACCCTGCCATGCGGCCCTGTTCTCGAGCAGCGCTTGGGTTCACCACGGCACTCCATGGGTATCCGACCCGCGTGCCCGAGGAACGAAACGGGCGAACCCAACCAGGAGGACTCATGAGAGCAGTGACGTGGCAGGGCAAACGGGACGTGCGTGTCGAAACGGTACCGGACCCCAAGATCCAAGAGCCTACCGATGCCATCATCGAGCTGACGACCACGAACATCTGCGGCTCGGACCTCCACCTTTACGAGGTGCTCGGGCCTTTCATGAATGCCGGCGACATCCTGGGTCACGAACCCATGGGACGTGTGGTCGAGGTCGGGGCAGACGTGAAGAACCTGGCCGTGGGTGACCGTGTGGTCATCCCGTTCCAGATCTGTTGTGGCAGTTGTTTCATGTGCGACAGAGGGCTCCACACCCAATGCGAGACCACACAGGTCACGTCGGAGGGTCGCGGCGCGGCCCTGTTCGGGTTCTCCCAGCTCTATGGTCAGGTTCCCGGCGGTCAGGCTGAATACCTTCGAGTCCCGCTGGCCGACTTCACCCACATCAAGGTGCCCGAGGGGCCGCCCGACTCGCGATTCGTGTACCTCTCCGACGTTCTGCCGACAGCCTGGCAGGCCGTGGAGTACGCGAACGTGCCCGACGGTGGAACGGTGACAGTTCTCGGTCTCGGTCCGATCGGCGACATGTGTGCGCGCATCGCTGCTCACCGTGGGTACGACGTCGTCGCGGTGGACATGGTGCCGGAACGTCTGGATCGGGCCACGGCGCGCGGTATCGACACCATCGACATGCGCTCGCACAAGAACATCGGGGAAGTCATCCGGGACCGCACCTCAGGGCGCGGAACCGACGCCGTCATCGATGCGGTGGGTATGGAGGCCCACGGTGCGCCCGTGGCAAAGCTTGTCCAGACGGTCGCCGGCCTCCTTCCCGATGCGGTGGCTCAGCCGGTGTTCAAAACCGCCGGCGTGGACCGGCTCACGGCTGTCTACACCGCCATCGACGCTGTCCGCCGCGGTGGCACGGTGTCTCTCATCGGCGTCTACGGCGGCGAGGCAGACCCGCTGCCGCTGGGCACGATGTTCGACAAACAGATCAATGTACGTATGGGACAGGCCAACGTGAAGCATTGGGTGGACGACATCATGCCGCTCCTCACCGACGACGACCCGCTGGGCGTGGACACCTTCGCCACGCACGAGGTCAGTCTCGAAGAGGCCCCGCACGCCTACGAGATCTTCTCCAAGAAGCAGGACGGCGCGGTCAAGATCCTGCTCCGTCCCTGAGGCCCGAAGGCCTCACGGCCAACCAGGAGAAGACTGCTCGAGAACTCTCACCGGTTCTTGGCAGTCTTCTTTCTGTTCGCCTTTTTGATGGCGGAGACCAGTTCCTTCTTCTTCATGGAAGAGCGGCCCTTGATGTCGAGTCGCTTCGCCACCTTGACCAGATGATCCTTACTGGCGTTGGCGTCCACACCCTCGGCAGACTTACCTGAGGGATTGGGGCCACCACTCTTGGCCCGGCTGTCGGAAGGACCCTTCTTCTTCTTGGGTTCCCAACGGTCGCCCACTTTTTCGAAGCTGTGCTTGAGAGCGGAAAATGCCGTGCGGTGCGCACGTTTCTCGTCGCCGTATTCGTCCATCGCCGAGTCGTAGGTCTTGGTGAAGGTGCGTTGTGCCTTCTTGCCCGATTTGATCAACGTACTGGGCAGCTCACTCTTCTTCGGCGCACCCGATTTTGTCGTCTTCGGCATGTGCTTCCTCCTTCTCGAGATGTTCGATCGGTCCTGGAGGTTACCCGTCAGCAGGACCGTCAAACTCGAGGTTTCACCCGGTCAGCGCCGGGTAAGCAGCGGTGGAACAGAAAGGTGCAGACCATGAGCGAACATCCAGCCGAGAACATCGAGTACCCGGGCCGGACCGGGGACATGAGCGAGCAGCCGCACGACGAAATGCGGTCGTACCAAGGCCGCGGACTCTTGCAGGGCAAAAAAGCTCTCATCACCGGCGGCGACTCCGGCATCGGACGGGCGGTCGCCGTGGCCTATGCCAAAGAGGGTGCCGACGTCGCCATCGCATACCTCGACGAGTCCGACGATGCCGCACACACCAAGGGGCTCGTCGAAGCCGAAGGACGCCGATGCACCACGTACGCAGGGGATCTGGCCGACCCCACGCACTGCCGCCAGATCGTGGGCCGAACGGTCGAGGACTTGGGCGGTCTCGACATCCTCGTGAACAACGTTGCGTACCAACACGTTGTCGAGGACTTCTCTGAGATCACCCCCGAGCAGTGGAAGCGAACGTTCGATGTCAACATCCACAGCTTCTTCCACGTGACCCACGCGGCCCTAGATCACCTCGGTGAGGGTTCGGCCATCATCAACACCGGTTCCATCAACGGGTTACGCGGCAACAAGTCATTGATCGACTATTCGGCCACCAAGGGCGCTGTCATCGCGCTCACCTACTCGCTCGCGCAGAGTCTCGTCGACCGCGGAATCCGGGTGAACTGTGTTGCCCCGGGACCTGTCTGGACACCGTTGATCCCAGCGACGATGCCGGCCGACAAGGTCGCCGACTTCGGTAAGCAGGTTCCCATGGGTCGCGCCGCACAGCCGGACGAGATCGCACCGTCCTACGTGTTCTTCGCATCGCAGACCATGTCGTCGTACTACAGCGGTGAGGTGCTGGCTCCGATTGGCGGCGAAACGCTACCCGGCTGAGGTCGGCGCGGCGACAACCCAGATTGCCGAAGTGACCTTGGGGCCGGGCAGGACAACCGATTACGGGTTCTTTGCCTCGGTGATCGCCTCACGGATCGCCTCTGCGCATTCGGCTCCCGCAGGTTCGGGACCGAGCCCGATGTAGAAGGTACCGGCTTGTCCGTGCTCTCCCGGGAAGCCGCCCAGTGTGATCCCTGAATCCTCCACCGCCGCAAAGGTGTCTTCGAGCGCGCTGCCCACCCGGGCCGAGGCCTGCGACATCGGAACCGACAACACCGCGGTGCCCCGCTTCTCACCCGCTGTCACCACGATCAGGTGCGTGGAATGGATGACCACGAGCACCTCGTGCGCCGCATCGGGATCGGTCCAGTTGGCCTTGCGGCGGAACACCTTTCCGAGAAGCGAATTGGATGGCAGGTTCTGGCTGGAGGTGAGCCAGGCCGGCATGTCATCGCTGAGAACCAACTGGTGGCTTTGTGCATGTTCTGCCAGGGCTGCTGTCATCTCCATGGACAGTTCATCGAAGCGGACCATTCGGGTGGACCGCTTGTACATCGTGGTGCTCATGCTGGTGCCTTCTCTGCTCCGGACTCGGCCTGTGCGCTGGCTTCCACCGCGCCCGACCACGCCACTGTGACCGCGCCGACGACCGCGAAGATGAAACCGAGAACAGCCAACCATGTCCGCCCCGGGAGTGCGTTGTCGCCCAGCCAGATGATGCCGACCAGACCGGGCACCACCGTCTCGCCCACCACCAGCGCGGCCGTCGCGCCGTTGACCGAGCCCAACTGCAGGGCGACGGTGTGGAGGTAGTAGCCACCTATTCCGGCGACAGCGAGCGCGTACGCGGCGGGATCGGTGAGGATGTCGACCACGTCGAAGTCAGAGATGCCGTGCAGGATGCGCACCGCGATGGCCACGGCACCGAACATCGCGCCCGCGCACAGCCCGGCGGCGATCGCCGCCCGGGAGCCCAGCCATCTGATCAAACCGATCGAACCGGCGAACAACAGCAGGGTGACGGCAAGCAGGCCCCAGTGGAACCAGGCGGCGTCGTGCCCGTGGCCTTCGGAGTCCGCCGAGATGCCCAGCGCGAACAGCGCCACGATCACGACGGCGATCGCCAGCCAGTCCCTTTTGTGGAGGTTGATGCCGAGCACGAAGATGCCGAGGATCGCTGTCACCACCAGGTTCGCACTGACGATCGTCTGCGACAGGAAGAGCGGGATGAGACGTGCCGACACCGCGCTGCCGCCGAACCCGACGACATCGAGAACGGTTCCGACGATGAATGCGGTCGTCAAGACCGCGGCCATCGTCGACCGCATGGTCGGTGCGCCCTTGTCGGTCTCGAAACGGCTCTCGCCACGCGCGGCCGCCGCCTGCTTTGCCGAGCGTGCGCCATAGGCCTGCATGACGGAGGACACCCCGTATGCGATGCAGGCGAACAACGCCGCGAGAATCCCGATGATCATGAGGGGATTATGTCGGGGCCCGACGACTTCCGCGCACGAACGCGCCTGGAGCGGGGAATAGTGCGGTACCTCCGCCCGTTGTAGGAACCGACGGTGTTCGTATCACTGCCCCGGGTACCACCCCAAAGTTGCTGCGAGCAACCACTTGCCGAGAGGCGCACTGGCGAACATCGTCCTGTCTGACGCGAAGGCCGCGACACCCATCGGTGTCGCGGCCTTCGTGCGCAGCGCTGTCCGGCATCGTCGAGCGATGCGCAAACCCACGTTGCTGACCTGGTCTTCAACCGATTCAGCAACGTGCTGCCTCTGATTCGGCGGAATCGGTTGCGCTGCGCTTGTAGTCCTCGTCACCCATGACCGGACAAGTAGAATGAATCACAGGCGCACCGCTCGTGCGCCATCTCGCCATCTGTCGAAGAATGCGCAGTCACTTTCAGCGAGTGCATCACTCGCTCGGCGATCTCCACTCGGCCACTGGCTCCACACAGAGAGACACTCTCATGCGCAGCACATTCCGCGACCAGTTACGCGACCTCAACACGACGCTCAGCACGATGGCCACTTTTGCCGGCAATGCCGTCGAGCGAGCCAGTCACGCCGTTCTATGCGCAGACCTTGCAGCTGCAGAGGAGGTCGTCAGTTCACACGATGACCTACGGGCGTTGTCAGCGAGGGCCGAGTCTCAGGCTTTCCTGCTACTGGCCCGGCAGGCCCCGGTGGCCTGTGATCTACGGACGGTTGTCGCCGCGACGCACATCATCGCCGATATCGATCGCATGGGCGGACTCGCCGTCCACATCGCCGAAGCAGCGAGAAGGCGTCATCCCGAGAGCGTCGTCCCGGACGAGGTGGCCCCTTACTTCTCGGAGATGGCACAGGTCGCCGTGACGATGTCGCACACCGTCGGCGATGTGCTGCTCACTCGTGACCCGGCCGATGCGCGCCGTCTCCACGACGATGACGACATCATGGATGATCTGCACCACCGACTGACGGCGACCCTCGACGACAGCTCGTGGCCGCACGGCGTCGCCGCCGCGATAGACGTGACGCTTCTCGGTCGGTTCTACGAGCGTTTTTGCCGATCACGCAGTGCTGATCGGTCGTCGTATCGTCTTTCAGGTCACGGGCGAATTGCCTCAACCGGCTTCCTGATCAAGGCCTGAGTGCGGCAGGCGCGAGGATCTCCGAACCCACAAAGGGCACCAGCGCCTCCGGCACCCGCACGCTGCCGTCCGGCTGCTGGTGATTCTCCAGGATCGCCACGATCCAGCGGGTGGTGGCCAGGGTGCCGTTGAGGGTCGCGGCCACCTGCGGCTTGCCGTTGTCCCCGCGGTAACGCACCTGGAGCCTTCTGGCCTGGTACGTCGTGCAGTTGGATGTCGAGGTGAGCTCGCGGTAGGTGTTCTGTGTCGGAACCCATGCCTCACAGTCGAACTTGCGGGCCGCCGACGAACCGAGGTCGCCGCCGGCAACATCGATGACGCGGTACGGCACATCGATCGCGGCGAGCATGTCCTTCTGCCAGCCAAGGAGCTTCTCGTGTTCGGTCTCGGCGTCTTCGGGCTTGCAGTAGATGAAGGCCTCGACCTTGTCGAACTGGTGCACCCGGATGATCCCGCGGGTGTCCTTGCCGTAGCTGCCTGCCTCACGACGGAAACAACTTGACCAACCCGCATACCGCTTGGGTCCGGCGGACAGGTCGAGAATCTCACCCATGTGGTAGCCGGCAAGTGGGACCTCGGAGGTACCGACGAGATACAGATCATCTTCGGCGAGGTGGTAGACCTCGGCCGAGTGGGCACCCAGGAATCCGGTGCCGTCCATCACCTCGGGTCGAACGAGAACCGGAGGGATCATCACGGTGAAGCCGTTGGCTGTCGCCTTCTGCGCTGCGAGCTGCAACAGCCCCAGCTGCAGCATGGCTCCCGGCCCGGTCAGGAAGTAGAAGCGTGAGCCCGAGACCTTCGCCCCGCGCTCCATGTCCAGCAGACCGAGGCTCTCGCCGAGTTCCAGGTGGTCTTTGGGGTCCTCGATCGGGGTGGGCTCGCCCACGGTCTCCACGAGGACGAAGTCCTCTTCGCCACCGGCCGGTGCCTCTGGCGCCACGATGTTGTTGATGGCGCGATGAGCGGCAGCCATCTTCTCGTCGGCCGCGGATTCACGGGCGTGAGCGGCTTTGACCTGGTCCGCGAGGTGCTTGCCCCGGGCGAGCAGTTCCTGCTTGTCCTCGGCGGGCGCCTTCCCGATGAGCTTGCCGAGGTCCTTCTGTTCCGAGCGCAGCTGATCGGCCTCGGCAATGGCGGCCCGACGCTCGGAGTCGGCGGCGAGCAGCACATCCACGAGGCCGGGATCCTCACCGCGGGTCCGTTGAGATGCCCGGACGAGGTCGGGGTTGTCGCGCAAAATCTTCAGGTCGATCACTCTGGAAACCCTACTGGTCGAGCAGCCCCAGGTAATCTTCGCGCCCGAACATGGAAGCGGCATCACGCGCGGTGGGGTGCCCCGTGTCCGGATCGGCCCCCGCGGCGATGAGCGCTCGCACCACGTCGTCATGCGATTTGAAGACAGCGCCGGCGAGCGGCGTCTGCCCCTTGTCGTTGACGCGGTTGACGTCGGCACCCGATTCGATCAGCCCGGACACCACGTCGTGATGCCCGTGGTAGGCCGCCAGCATCAGCAGGGTGTCGCCGGCGCCGTTCGTCAGATTGACCGGCACACCGGCTTTCACATAGTCGAGCACGGCCGTGTCACCGGACCGCGCCAGGTCGAACAGCCGTCCGGCCAGCTCGGCCACGTCCTCGCTCGGCGTCACGGCGTCGGATTCATCGCCTCGCGCGTCTGATTCCATCCTCCGACGATAACGCGGGCCATGCGCACGAGGGTTTCGTCTCGCGGCAATAGTCCTCAGTGCACAACGCGGGCCAATGCGCACGAGGGTTTCGTCTCGCGGCAATAGTCCTCAGTGCATGATGGACACCGATGGTTGACAGAGACGGCCGACGGGATCGACTGGGTCATGTGCTTCGACACCCGGTCAGGGTGTTGCTTGCCGCCATCCTCGCGGGTGCGGTGATCTGCGCAGGCGTGGTTGCTGTGCTGGGTGGCTTCGACGATCCCGGCAAGGTCGACGGAGAAGAGATCGGCGACGCCAAGACGTCGGCGCGGTCGAGCCCGTTCTCGGAGTCGGTTGCCGGCGACTGCCTGACCTGGCCGGTGGACCTACCGGCCAAACAGTCCAAGGTCGACTGCACCGCCGAGCACATGTTCGAGGTCGCCGGATCAGTGGACACCGCTGCTTACCCGGGTGTTCAGTTCGGCGAGGACGCACCGTGGCCCACCGCCGAGCAGTTCACCGCAATTCGCGACGAACATTGCCCGGTGGTGGTGAACAACTACCTCGGCGGGCAGCTCGATCCGGCCGGGCGGTTCTCGGTCGGGCTGATGTATCCCTCTCAACAGCAGTGGACAGACGGTGAGCGCAGTTTGCGTTGTGGGCTGCAGTTGTCGGGCACCACCGGAACGTTGAAGCCGTTCGCCGGTCTGGTGCGTGACCAGGACCAGTCACAGCAGTGGCCAGAGGGCACGTGTATCGGGATCGACCCGGCCACCCGCAAGCCCACCGACCCGGTGGATTGCGCTGAGCCCCACGCTTTTCAAGTCACGTCTGTGGTCGACCTCTCGGCGAGGTTCGACCCCACGGGGGCGGGTGCGCCGTATCCCCCTGTGGCCGAACAGGACAACTATCTCAAGACCACCTGCCCCGACGTCACCAGCCAGTTCCTCGGCGGCCCCGACAAGCTGACACAGACCACCCTCAACCTGCAGTGGTCCACACTCGCCGAGCCGAGTTGGCTGGCAGGTAGCCGAAAAGTGGTGTGTTACATCGGCTTGCCTGATCAGGGCGGATTCGCGACGCTGGTCGGCGACGCCGCGACCGGGACCCTGCTCATCAACGGCAAGGTGCCCACCCCGCCACCCGCCGAGCCTCCTGGACGCCTCATCCCATCGCCGGTGCCACTGCCCCCCGGCATCGAACCCAATCCGATCGAAACCCCGGCGCCGGCCGGCGGCGGTGGTGGCTGACCGATGCCGGTTGTCATGTCGGACAAAGCGTTCGACGAACTGGTGTCCGATGCGCTCGACACCATCCCCGAAGAACTCGCCGCTGCGATGAACAACGTGGTGGTCCTGGTCGAGCCGCACCATCCCGAGGAACCCGACCTACTCGGGCTGTACTACGGAATCGCACTGACCGAACGCGACAGCCACTACGGCGGCACCCTTCCGGACACCATCACCATCTACCGCGAGCCCATCCTCGACATGTGCGACAGCGAGGACGAGGTGATCTCAGAGGTCGCGATCACGGTGGTCCATGAGATCGCACATCACTTCGGGATCTCCGACGATTGGCTCCACGCCAACGGGTGGGGTTGAGACCGGAGCGCGGGCCACCCCGACCAGCCAAACCGCCACGGCTAGCCCATCGGGTCGCGGGCGAGCTCTGGTTCGTCGTCACGCCGGAACGGCGGCAATTCGCTCCCCCACCGCAGGCATGTCCATCCGTCGGCGGTCCGGGTCAGTTCGATCGATCCTGTGTTCCCGAGGTGGTGGGCGAGCGCGAACTCGGTCGGCATGTTCACCAGGCGGGCTGCGACGAGCCGGATGGCTGCGCCGTGACTCACCAGATGCACATCGGGACCGGAGTCGTCGGCCTGCAGGTACCGGTCGGCGATGTCCTCGATGACAGGCAGGAAACGTTCGTAGACGTCGTTCAGTGATTCACCACCGGGCAACCGCGCGCCGAGGTCGCCGGCGAACCAGCTTCGGACCGTGGTGGAGAACACCTTGTGCGCGTCTTCGGATGTCTGGTCTTCGAGGTCGCCGACCTGCACCTCGTGCAAGCCGTCGAGTACCTGGTTCTGCACTTCCCACACCGAACCGATCAGGTCGGCCGTCTGCCGGGCGCGCAGGGCCTGCGACGAGAACAGCACCGGGTCCGCGACGTCAGGTCGTTCGAGCGCATACCTGGCGGCCTGACGTGCGCCGAAGTCGGTGAGACCCGCGCCTGGCAATGCGGTGTCGAGTCGTTGGAGCACATTCGAGGTGGTCTCGCCGTGCCGGACGAGATGCAATGAGCTCATCGGTCCAGACCCTGCCTGATCGATTCGAGCCACTGATCGCTGTGTTGATGGCTGGGCGGCGGGGTGCCGTTGGGCCGGGCCGACGGCCACGAGCCGAGAAAGTGCATCGCCGTCGCGCGCCGATGGAGGGCCCCGAGCGCTTCGGCGATGGGCGGATCGTCGAGATGGCCCACCACATCGAGATTGAAGAAGAAGCCGCCTGGCTCCCGCCTGGGTCGTGACTCGATACGCGTCAGGTCGATGCCGCGCGTCGCGAACTCGTACATGGCAGCCATCAGCGAACCCGGGACGTTGGGCAGGTCCAGGGTCACCGACGTGCGGTCGCGGCCGGTGCGAGCGGGGACCGGACCGGGCCGGCCCACCAGCACGAAGCGGGTGTTGGCCTCGGCCGAATCGGCGACGCCCGTCGCCAACGCGTGCAGGCCGTAGAGCCGGACCGACAGGGGCGTGGTGATCGCGGCATCCGCCCGACCTTCCACCACGTCCTGCGCAGCCGCCGAATTGGATCCGCTGGTGACGAGTTGCGCCCCCGGGTAGTCGCGCTCGAGCGTCTCGCGAACCTGTGCCGAGGCCACCGGGTAGGCGGCGATCGTCGTGATGTCCGAGGAGGCCATCGGCCCCCGGGTGGCCAACGTGAAGGCGATGTCCAGAACGGTTTCGGCAAAGATCTGCACCCTCGAGCCCTTGATCAGCGCGTCCAGGGTCGCCGGCACGGAGCCTTCCACCGAGCTCTCGATCGGGACGCATCCGTAGGCGACCTCACCTCGACGGACGAGATCGATCACTCGGCCCGGGCTCGTGGCACTGACTCGTTCGACATCACCGTCGTCCCCGAACGACGGATTCTCGGTGAGCAGTTGCTCCAGAGCCATCTCGGTGAACGTTCCGGAGGGTCCGAAGTAGGCGATCGCAGGCACGATTTGAAGATTACGGCAGTGAACCGGAGCCGCCAGAAAGCTTGCGAGCCGAAGCAACCCGTGATTAGGTTAGGGTTACCTACACCGAGCAGACAGGGTGACACCCTTCCGCCGACCATCGAGGACAGCAGATGTCGAAAATCGCCACCGCACGACCGTCAGACGCCGAGCTGATCCGTACCGCCTGCATGCGCGTCACCGAGGCAATGCTCGCGATCGAGGGCAGCGAACCCTCGCCGGTGACGATGGTGCACCTGTACGACTCGCAGGCCTTTGTTCTCGTACCCTCCGACTCCGCCGCGTGCGCGCTGGCTTGGCAGGCCGGTTCAGCGGGACTGCCGGCGATGGTCGAGGTGACCGACCTCGCCCCCATCGAGCTACGGGAACAGGTCCGTTCCCTGATCTGGCTCAACGGGGCACTGCACTCGGTGCCCTCGGATCTCGAACGGGATCTGGCTTGTGAGATCGCCACCGACCACCCCTCGGCGGGACTGCTCGACATCGGTCACGGCTACTCGCTGCTCCGCCTGAACCTGAGCTCCGCGGTTCTTGCCAATTCGTCCGGAGCCGCCTCGGTGTCCACGCCTGAGTTGGCCGCCGCCGCGCCGGACCCCTTCTGGGAGCTGGAGGCCGATTGGGTCGCCCACCTCGACGAGGATCACGCCGATCTGGTCGCCGCGCTGAGCGGCCGGTTGCCGGCAGAATTGCGCGAAGGCCAGGTGCGTCCGTTGGGTATCGACCGCTTCGGCGTCCGGCTCCGTATCGAGGGACCCGAGAGCGATTCCGATGTTCGGCTGTCGTTCCCACGACCGGTTCACGACGTCTTCGAGTTGTCGCGTGCCCTGCGAGCCCTGGCCGGCTGCCCTTACATCAACAGCCTGCCCGGCCAGAGCTGACGACGCTGCGCAGAAAGCGCCAGTAATCTCGACCGGGTGAACCTGCGCCCGTGGCTACAGCCGACACGACCGGCGCAGCCGGAGGTGATCACCGATCCCCGTCAGCGACGCGCGATCGGTATCGAGATCACGATCGTGCTCGTCCTCACCTTCGGGTTGTCGGGCGCTCGTTCTCTTCTCTCGCTCATCGAAACCGCCATGTCCGAGCGCGGGGTGGGCGGCAGCGCCGTCGCACTGAACAACAGCGCATCCGATCTCGGTCTCATCGACTTCTTCTACCAACTGCTTGATGCCTGCAGATTGTTCGGCATCGCCGCACTGGCGGTGTACCTGATCTGGCGTGCCGGGGTTCCCTTGGCACGCATCGGTTTTCCGCGCATCAAGGCGCGCTTCGATCTCCCCCTGGGAATCGGGCTGGCCGCGCTGATCGGGATACCCGGCCTGGGTCTCTACGTTGTCGCAAGGGCTTTGGATCTCAACGTCCAGGTTCTCCCGTCGAATCTCGACGAGACATTCTGGAGATTGCCGATGTTGGTGTTCGCGGCAATCGGCAACGCGGCAGCCGAAGAGTTCCTCGTGGTGGCCTACATCATCACCAGGCTGCGACAACTCGGATGGAGCGAGAACCGCAGCCTCCTGTTCTCTGCTGTGCTGCGCGGTAGCTATCACCTCTACCAAGGTGTCGGCGGTGGACTCGGCAACGTCGTCATGGGCCTCGTCTACGGCCGCGTTTTCCAGCGAACCAATCGAGTGTGGCCGCTGGTCATCGGGCATGCACTCATCGATACGGTCGCCTTTGTCGGGTACGCGATGCTGAAGGACCACCTCGGGTGGCTGGAAGCGAATTGAGTCGCGTTCGGCCCTGCGTTCTTCAGTAGAGTCTGTGCAATGACTGACCAGGACGAGCCGTTCATCCGCCGCCCAGGCGGCGCGGGACGTCCCCGTCAGGGACAACCGCCCCAGCCCGGGGGGCCGACCCGGCGGATGGTCCCGGGCCCCGGTGGTGGCCAACCCAACGAAAGGCCCGGCCCGGTTCCCGGGCGCCCACCACAGCAGGACCCATTCCGCGGACGTGTCCCAGGGCAGGGTCCGCCGCGTCAGGCCCCACCTCCCGCCGCACCACCGCGGTCGCCTCACGGGTCCGCCACCCACGCCCGCAGGACTACCAACCCGCCCGCGCTTGGTCGGAGTCCGGCGCGCCCGAGACCCGAACATCGCGACCTGCTCAGGGACCACCCCCGGTGGTCGCCTACAACCGGCCGCCGCGGCAACCTCCGCGCGATCCGGGGGATCGCCGCCGAGACCGTACGGTCCCACCGCCACCACCGCCGCGCCGCCGCAGACGGCTCCCGATCGTGCGTACTGTCCTGATCCTGCTGCTGGTGATGGTGCTCGGCACCGTCGGCCTGCTCGTCTACTTCGACACCAAACTCAATCGCGTCGACGCCCTGTCCAATTACGAGGGACGGGTCGCGAGCAGCGCCGGCACCAATTGGCTGCTGGTCGGCTCTGATTCCCGCGCCGACCTCAGTGAGGCCGAGCGTCAAGCTCTCTCGACAGGCGACAGCGAGGGCTCTCGGACAGACACGATCATGCTGGTCCATTTCGGGTCGGGCGGTAAGCCGATGATCATCTCCATCCCGCGAGATCTCTACGTCGACATCCCCGGTCAGGGTTCACACAAGGTGAACGCCGCCTTCAACCTGGGCGGCCCGAAGTTGTTGGTACAGACCATCGAGACCAACACCGGCCTGCGGATCGACCACTACGCAGAAATCGGCTTCGGCGGATTCGACAAGATGGTCGATGCGGTCGGTGGTATCGAGATGTGTCTCGACGCCCCGATCAACGACCCGCTCGCCGGAATCGACCTCAAGGCCGGTTGCCAGACCCTGAACGGCCGCGAGGCCCTGGGGTTCGTCCGCACCCGCGCATTCGCGAACGCCGACCTCGAGCGTGTGGTGAACCAGCGCAAGTTCATGGCAGCGCTGATGAAGAAGGCAACCAGCGCCTCGACAATCCTGAACCCGTTCCGCTTCTGGCCCTTGGTGAACGGGACCGTGAGCTCCCTGACGGTCGACAACGGCGACCACATATGGCATCTCGCACGCCTCGCGTGGGCCCTGCGCAGTGACCCGGTCACGGTGACCACTCCCAACGACGGGTCGATCTTCACCGATGACGGTGACTCACTTGCCTGGGGCGACAACACCACCGCGTTCTTCGCGGCCATCGCAGACGGCAAAGAGGTCCCGCCCGAACTGATCCAGACCGGCTGATCCTTCACACGGATCAATCCGACCATCGAAAGGGCGTTTCTGCCATGACATCGACATCAGGTGGGCCCGCCCCCACGGGACGTCCGAGCCGCATGTCGCATGACCGGGTCAGGGAGTTGATCGGTGAGCCCGCGGGCCTGGCGGTGACAAAAGTGCAACGCACCATCGACCCCAGCTTCCGCCGGTTCATCGCACGTTCGCCGTTCCTGTGCATGGCCACCTCCAACGACGACGGATCCGCCGACTGCTCTCCACGCGGCGACCAGCCAGGATTCGTGAAAGTTCTCGACGACACCACCATCGCCATCCCCGACCGCATCGGCAACAAGCGGATCGATTCGTTCGAGAACATCTTGTCCCGCCCCGGCATCGGTCTCATCTTTCTTGTGCCCGGTCATCGCGAGACCTTGCGTATCAACGGGAATGGCTACCTGACCGAGGATCCTGACCTCCTGCCCCAACTCGCGGCCAAGGACAAAACTCCCGGACTCGCTCTCGTCGTCGAGGTCGACGAGGCATATCTACACTGTGGCAGGGCCATTCTGCGATCCAAGTTGTGGGACCCCGCGAGTCTTGCGTCACCGGGAGAGGTACCGACCACCGGCGAGATCATGGCCGCTCAGTTGCAGCGTGATGAGGCCACCGCGCACCGCATCGACGAGGACATCGAGGTCGCCTACCAAACCCTGTACTGACGTCCCGGCCTTGTCACCGATGAGTTCCGACGAGTTGCGGGGTCCACTCTTCGACGGCCAGATCACTTCATCGGGAGCACACCATGGGCAAGATATACCTGGAATTGTTCGCAACCCTCGACCTCGTCGGACAGGCGCCCGGCGCACCCGACGAGGACCCGATCGGGTTCCCGTTCGGTGGCTGGCAGGCACCACTGTTCGACGAGGTCGCAGGGGGCCAGGTCGGCGCTGCTTACGAGGGCACCGACGCCCTTCTTCTCGGCCGACGAACCTACGACATCTTCGCTGCACATTGGCCTCATCAGGAGGAAGGCCCCGACAACGAGATCGCCACGTTGTTCAACCGCATCCCCAAGTACGTCGCCTCACGCGGCAAGCCGGACCTCTCGTGGGCAGGCTCTTCTCAACTCGGACCGAATCTGTCCGATGCGGTGGACGAGATCCGTGAGCGGCACGAGAACATCAAGGTCGTCGGAAGTCTGAACCTCGTACAGACCCTGTTGCGCGACAAGCTGTTCGACCGGATCGATCTGTGGCTTCATCCCATCATGCTCGGAGTCGGCAAGAAGATATTCGATGGCGGTGCCGTTCCCACCAATCTCACCCTCGTCGAACCACCGGCAGCGGGGCCTCGCGGCACCGTCTATCTGCGCTATGAACTCGCCGATGGGACTCCCGGAACCGGAGATATGGCAGGCCGCGACCAGGAGGCCTTGCAACAGGATTGACCCTTCACACGGCGTGATGCCGTAAGCACAACCAGAAGCGGCACGTATCGTCGGCGTATCGATTTCCTCATACGTCCTGGCAACACCCGCCTGTCTTGACTGTGGGCATGCCCTACAGCACATCAGTACACCAGGCGGCCCACCGGCCGATGCCTGTCGGTTCGTCCGCAACGCCCGCACCTTTCGTGGGAATCACGGTGTACGGCTGCGAGCACGACGAAGCCCACCTCTTCGAAGAGATGGCGCTCGAGCTGGGTGTGGCGATGACCATCACGGCAGCAACGGTTTCCACCTCCAATGCAGGGCTGGCAGAGGGGAATCGCTGCATCAGCATCGGGCACAAGACACCGGTGTCGAATCCTACCTTGGTGGCACTCAGCCGGGCCGGTGTGGAGTACATCTCCACCAGGAGCATCGGTTACAACCATCTGGACGTCGAATATGCTCGGCGGCTGGGCATCTCGGTCGGGAATGTCAGCTACTCCCCCGACAGCGTCGCGGACTACACCGTGATGCTGATGTTGATGTCCGTGCGAGATGCGAAGTCGGTCATCAGACGCACGGACGTCAGCGACTACCGGTTGAGTGAGGTTCGCGGTCGAGAACTGCGCGATATGACCGTGGGAGTGATCGGCACCGGCCGCATCGGCACCGCCGTCATGAATCGACTGCGAGGCTTCGGTAGCCGCATCCTGGCCTACGACACCCGCCCCACGGTTGGCATCGATTTCGTCGACCTCGACGAACTGGTGGAGCAGAGTGACCTCATCACCCTGCACACACCGCTCCACGCGGGAACACACCACCTCCTCGATCGCGAACGACTCGGCCGGATGAAGCGCGGCGCGTACATCGTGAACACCGGCCGGGGCTCGCTCATCGACACCGAGGCGCTCGTAGGTGCGCTGGAGAGGGGCGACCTCGGTGGCGCGGCCCTCGATGTGGTGGAGGGCGAGGAGGGGATTTTCTACGCGGACTGCAGGACTCGATCGCTCAGAAGCACCCTCCTGTCGCGTTTGCAGAGGATGCCGAACGTGATCGTCAGTCCGCACACCGCCTACTACACCGACCACGCACTGCGCGACACGGTCGAGAACTCCATCGTCAACTGCTTGAGATTCGAGAGGGAACATCATGGCTAGGTTGCGCATCGGAATCATCTTCGGCGGATGTTCCGAGGAACACCCCGTCTCGGTCAAGTCCGCGCAGGAGGTGGCCAAGCACGTGGACCTCGCGAAGTACGAGCCCTTCTACATCGGCATCACCAGAAGTGGCGCCTGGCGGCTGTGCGACAACCCTGAATACGGTTGGGAAACAGCCGAATCTCGACCGGCGCTGCTGTCTCCCGACCGAAGCGTCCACGGGTTGCTGGTCCTTGACCACGGACGCTACGAGATCATGCGTCTGGATCTGGTGCTTCCCGTTCTGCACGGCACCCTCGGCGAGGACG
This sequence comes from Williamsia sp. D3, assembly GCF_000506245.1. Classification (NCBI taxonomy): domain Bacteria; kingdom Bacillati; phylum Actinomycetota; class Actinomycetes; order Mycobacteriales; family Nocardiaceae; genus Williamsia; species Williamsia sp. D3. The sequence goes on from NZ_AYTE01000004.1 coordinate 196,606, forward strand.
GGGCCATCCAGGGACTGCTGGAACTATCCGGCATTCCCTACCTTGGCTGCGACATCCAGAGCTCAGCCCTCTGTATGGACAAATCACTCGCGTACACCGTCGCCAGAAGCGCGGGAATCGCCACGCCGAACTTCTGGGTTGTCGGTGTCCAGGGAGACGTCGACGCCGATCAACTTCCCTACCCGGTCTTCGTCAAACCGGCACGCTCCGGGTCGTCGTTCGGCGTCAGCAAGGTGCGGGGTCCGGGCGAGCTCGCGAATGCCATTGCCGATGCACGCCAGTATGATTCGAAGATTCTCATCGAGGAGGCAGTTCTCGGCAGCGAAGTCGGCTGCGCCATGCTGGGCACCAGCAGCGACGTGATCGTCGGGGAGGTCGACCAGATCACGTTGTCCGACGGCTTCTTTCGAATTCATCAAGAGGCGAATCCGGAAAGTGGTTCGGAGAACTCGACCGTCACCGTTCCCGCGAACATATCCGCCGAGTCGCGAGCACATGTGCAGGAGACAGCGAAGGCCATCTACCGCGCTTTGGGCTGCCGGGGGCTGTCCCGCGTCGACATGTTCCTCACCGAGGACGGGCAGGTGATCCTCAACGAGGTCAACACCCTGCCAGGACTGACCTCATACAGCCGCTACCCGAGAATGATGGCCGCTGCCGGCATGTCGTTGTCCGACGTGATCGACCACATGGTCTCCATGACGTTGGCCGGTGCGTACTCATGAATGCCGATTTCGTCTACGTCGATGAGTTCGTGTCCGGCATACGTTGGGACGCCAAGTATGCGACGTGGGACAACTTCACCGGCAAACCCGTGGACGGGTACCTCGCCAATCGGATAGTCGGCACGCGAGCCCTGTGCTCGGCCCTCGAGCAGGTGAGGGACAAGGCCGCATCACTCGGGTTCGGCCTGCTGCTCTGGGACGGCTACCGTCCTCAGTGCGCCGTCGACTGCTTCGTCCGCTGGGCACAGCAGCCCGATGACGCGAAGACGAAGTCCCGGTACCACCCCAACATCAGCAGAACCGAGATGTTCGACAAAGGTTATGTGGCCTACAAATCGGGCCACAGCCGGGGTAGCACCACCGACCTGACGCTGTACCACCTGGACACCGGAGAACTCGCTGCCATGGGTGGCGGGCATGACCTGATGGATCCCATCTCGCATCATGGCGCGCCCGGGACCACAGCCGCCGCGGCCAGGAATCGCGAGTGTTTGCGCTCCCTCATGGAGGCGTGCGACTTCGCCTCGTACGACAGTGAGTGGTGGCATTACACACTGAGGGACGAGCCCCACCCCGACACCTACTTCGACTTCCCGATCACGTGACAGCCGGCCCGGTACCGGCTCCGCGTGTGGTTGTGGCCGGGGGACATTCAGCCGGCCACATCGAGCCGATGTTGAACTTCGCCGACGCACTCCACAGCCTGAAACCCACTGCCGTCATCACGTCGCTCGGTACCACTCGCGGACTCGACACCACCCTGATCCCGTCACGGGGATACCGGCTTGAACTGATACCACCGGTTCCGCTACCCCGCCGACTGAACCGTGCGCTGCTGAACCTGCGACGAGGCTGTGCGCTTCGGTACGGTCTGCGGGTGCGGTCCTTGACAGGGCCCACGCGGAGGTTCTGGTGGGTTTCGGCGGATATGTCTCCGCGCCGGCGTATCTCGCCGCACGCATGCGTGGTCTCGCGATCGTTGTGCACGAGGCGAACGCCCAGCCCGGCATGGCCAACCGGCTCGGCGCCCGACTCACGACACATGTGTTCACCGGCGCGCCCGGTGTTCGCCTGCCACACGCCGAGGTCATCGGAATACCCATGCGCCCGGACATATCTCAGCTCGATCGTCTCAGTCTGCGCGACGCGGCCCGCCGCCGATTCGGCCTGCGAACCGACCTGCCGGTCCTGATGGTGACCGGCGGATCCCAAGGTGCCCGAACCATCAACGCGGCGGTCTCCGGTGCGGCGCCGTCACTGCGGGCACACGGTGTGCAGGTACTGCACATCACGGGACCTCAGCGCCGGATCGATGTTCCCGGTGGCGACTTCGAGGGCGCACCCTATGTCGTTGTCCCGTATGTCGACGACATGCAATATGCCTACGCTGCAGCAGATTTCGCGATCTGCCGTTCTGGCGCCATGACGTGCGCAGAACTCGGCGCCGTCGGCCTACCGGCAGCGTACGTACCGCTGCCGTTGCGCGGGGGCGAGCAGCGGTTGAACGCAGCGCCGGTTGTGGCGGCCGGCGGCGCGATAGAGATCGAAGACGCGTGCCTCGACACGACCTGGATCGAGACCACGTTGATCCCGTTGCTCACGAATCACGTTCGACTCAAGGCGATGTCGGCCGCGGCATCGGCATCAGGCGCACCGGATGCCGACGTGGTTCTCGCCCGCCATGTACTGAATGTTGTCGCCGACCGACGCACATCAACGGAGTAAGGGCCGACTTCACCTGACGATGCGCTCACCTGCCGCGGGCAATCGGACGATGACGCGCAGGCCTCCGGCCGGCCGCGGCGTGAGGGTCAGCGTTCCGTCGTGTGCGTGGGCGATGCTCTTGACGATGGCCAGACCGAGACCCACACCCGCGTGGCCGTCTCGAACACGGGCGGTACCCCGCTGGAATGGCTCGGTGATCGTGGAAACCGCTCGAGCGGTCAGCTTGTCGCCGGTGTTGTCCACCGTGAGAACAACCGCGTCGGGCCCGACAGTCGTGCTGATCCACACCGTGCCCGATTCGGACAGGTTGTGGACGATCGCGTTGTGAACCAGGTTGGTCACCATCTGGAGCAGCAGTGCGTGTGAACCGGCGGTGGAAGCGATGTCACCGACGGTCTCGATGGTCAGGCCACGGTCTTCTGCAAGGGGAAGAAGGGTTTCGACGGCTTCCTCGGCGATGAGGGACAAGTCGACGTGATCCCGACTGAACACGCGCTGGTCGGCACGGCTGAGCAGCAGGAGCGCTTCCGTGAGATCTATCGCCCTCGAGTTGACAAAATAGAGGCGGTCGATCAAATCTCCGGTGTCGCGGTTCGGGTCGCTGCGTGCCACATCGAGAAGGGTCTGTGTGATGGCCAGTGGAGTGCGCAGCTCATGAGAAGCGTTGGCGGCGAACCGTTGTTGTTCCGCGACGTGCGCTTCGAGTCGGGCGAGCATTGCGTCGAAGCTGTCGGCGAGCTCGCGGAACTCGTCGTTGCGGCCCTCGAGTGCAACCCGGTGGGACAGTGACCCACCCGCGGCCAGCCGGGTGGCGGTGGTTATCCGCGTCAGCGGTGCCAACATGTGTCCGGCGAGGATCCAGCCTCCCACGAGGCCGAACACAAGCAGGAACGCCATCGCGGCGGCCGCCTTGGGTATGAAAGCGTCCTCCAGGTCGGAGCGGTCGGGGCCGGAGCCCGGCATCCTCGGCATCCCGCCCGAGTTCATCTCGGCAACCTCCGGTACGTAGCGCAGCAGGAACACCCGCACTGCACCGAGCAGCAGAACTCCCGCGAGCATGAGGAACCCGGCATAGCTGAGAGTGAGTTTGAGTCGGACACTCAACCCGGGCTTCCTATCCACGTCCTTCTCCTACGTCGTCCGTGCTGGCCGCCGTGTCTATCCGATACCCGACTCCCGGCACGGTGGCGACCAGCCAGGGCTCACCAAGCCGCTTCCGTAATCCCGAGACCGTGATCCGCACCGCATTGGTGAAGGGGTCGCATTCTCATCCCATGCCCGCTCCAGAAGTTCTTCGGCGCTGACCACACCTCCTTCAGCGGTGACGAGGACTTCGAGCACAGCAAACTGCTTGCGGGTCAACGCCACATACCGACCATCCCGGTAGACCTCCCGGCGGAATGCGTCCACGCGCAACCCCGCGATCTCCCGTACGGGCGGCCTGTTGCGTGTCCTCCTGCGGTCGAGCGCGCGGAGCCGGAGCACGAGCTCTTTCAATTCGAACGGCTTGGTGAGGTAGTCGTCGGCACCCAGCTCGAACCCGGTTGTCTTGTCGTCGAGCCGGTCGGCCGCCGTCAGCATCAAGATCGGCATCCCGCTGCCGGAAGCGACGATGCTCTCGGCGATCTCATCGCCGGACGGCCCGGGGATGTCGCGGTCGAGCACAGCGATGTCATAGGAGTTGATGCTCAACAACTCGAGAGCGGTGTCGCCATCACCGGCAGTATCGGCGGCAATCGCCTCAAGGCGCAGCCCATCCCGGATGGCCTCGGCCATCAACGGTTCGTCCTCGACCACCAAAACACGCATTCGCTGATGCTACGAGCCGCCGCATATCGTCGACATACCGAAAAGCACATACACGCTGGCAACACGGGAGTTCCTTCACTGGAACCATGACCCGCACAGCACCGGCACCTAGTAGCGCGACCAACGGTCACCGCGTCCTGTCCGAGGATGACGGAGTCCTGCCCCCAGGCACCTCCGTGTTCGACGAGCACCTCCCGGGTGTGGCCAACGTCCACCGCGACCTCCTCCGTGCCGTTCGCCGCGCGGCCGTTGACGCGGCAGCCGAAGGCGTCGATTTGCAGGTCAACAGCGGATGGCGTTCCCCGGCCTATCAGGCGCAGCTCCTTCAGGACGCGGTCTTGAAGTTCGGCTCGCGCGCAGAGGCGGCACGGTGGGTCGCCGCGCCGGAGAGATCGGCACATGTCTCCGGAGACGCCATCGACGTCGGGCCCCCACGGGCGGCGGCGTGGCTGTCCACGCACGGTGCACGGTACGGGCTGTGCCGCATCTATCAGAACGAGCCGTGGCACTTCGAAATGCGCCTCGACGCAATTGAGAAGGGCTCCCCCGCAATGTATCCGGACCCAACCTACGACCCGCGGTTGAACGCTTGACATCCCTAATACGGACACGTCGGTTTGATCTGAGATTACATGGGTACTAGAGGACTGACCGGTTGCTCCGAATGCGGTGGGCGAATACAAAGACGCCGTTGCCGCCCGCTTTGAGTCGGTGAACAAATGCATTCAGTTTATGTTTTCCGGTCGTTTCACCGAAATAATCTTGAGGAGAAATCGTGTACTTGCACACACAGCAGTTGATCAATGAGATCGCCATCGACGAGCCCGATCCCGCAGCCGCGAACGCGCTGCAAGAGGGTCTGGGTGGTCAGTTCGGCGAGATGCGCACGATGATGCAGTACCTCTTCCAGTCGATGAACTTCCGCGGCGATGCGTCGTCCAAGGCATACAAAGACCTGCTCCAGGGCGTGGGGACCGAGGAGATCAGCCACGTCGAGCTGATCGGAACCACCATTTCCCGGCTCCTGGACGGGTCACCCGAGTACAACGGCAAAAAGACCGATCCCGTCGACAAGCCTGGTGCCAAGGGCGCGACGCCGCTGAAGATCGCTCTCGACACCAGCAACATCCACCATTACCTGGTGGGCGCGCAGGGCGCGCTGCCTGTGGACGCCGCCGGTAACCCGTGGTCGGGGTCGTATGTCTACAACAGCGGGAACCTGGTCCTCGACCTGCTGTACAACCTGATGTTGGAGTCGACCGGTCGACTGCAGAAATGCCGGATCTACGAGATGACCGACAACAAAGCGGCGCGCTCGACGATTTCTTATCTGATCGTGCGCGATCAGGCCCACGAGAACGCTTTCGCCAAGCACTGGAGAGTCTCGGCGTCAACTGGGGCAAGGTGCTGCCGATTCCCAAGACGAATGCCGAATCGTTCCCGGAGGTCAAGAAGCTCATCGACAAGGGTTTGCAGAGCATCCAGTACACCTTCAGCGCTGACGACCAGAGTGAAGCCGCCAAGCTCTACCGCGGAGCGTCACCGTCGAATGACGGCACCGAACTGTCGACTGCCGTGATGCCCGAGGGCTTCCCCATGACCATCGCGCCGGAACGCAAGGAAGAGTTCGCACCCGGCCTCGACAAGGAACTGCTGGCGCTGATCCAGGCCACAGCCGAAGTCGAGATCGCTGCAGCGGACAACCCGAAAACCAAGTAGCCAGTACGACAAGGCAGAGGCGACGCGGTGTTCACCGCGTCGCCTTTTGTCGTTGGGTGGGGGTGTGCGCTCGCGGTACCGGCCGACGCTCGAGTTTCGTGACCGGGCCGCCAGGAGCGCTCGCCAAACCGGCACACGCTCGGACTACAGACGACGCAACGCCCAGTTTCGCGAGCGGGCCCAGAGCTTCGCTCGCGATACCGACCAACGCTCGGCCCGCAGACCGAGCGCGCGCGGGTTTCATGACCGGCGTTGCCGGCCTCAGCTTGGCCCGGTTTCCTGAGCTTCTCTGACCCGCGCCCGCGGTGGCGACACAACCCGTCCTACACCCGAACCCGCCCACAAGTTGCCAATCCAGCAAGAATACTTGCCGGATCTCGAAACCTTGAACCACCTTGAATCGTGCCCATCGATAGGCGATGAGCACCTCAAGGAGGATTCATGAACTCGACTGACAACTTCTACGACGTGGTCGTCATCGGCGGCGGACCGGCTGGGCTGGGCGCAGCGACGACCCTGGCGCGGTCGCTTCGCACGGTCCTGGTCATCGATGGCGGCGAACCACGCAACGCCAAGGCAGACGGCGCGCACAATCTGCTCGGCAACGAGGGCATCTCACCACTTGAGCTGCTGGCGAAGGGCCGACGCGAAGCGAAGCACTACGGCGCGCAGATCACGACCGGCAGCGTGTCGGCGGTCCGACGCGACACCGACGGTTTCGAGGTCGACTTCACCGACGGCCACACCGTCAACTGCCGCCGACTCCTGCTGGCGACGGGCCTCATCGACGAACTCCCCGACATTCCCGGCGTGGCCGAGCTGTGGGGATCGAGCGTGCTGCACTGCCCGTACTGCCACGGCTGGGAAGTGCGCGGACGCAAGCTCGGGGTGCTCGGCACCGGAGCCATGAGCGTGCACCAGACGCTGTTGTTCCGCCAGCTCAGCGACAACGTCACCTTGTTCTTGCACGAGATGCCCGAACCGAGCGAGAGCGAATGGTTGCAGCTCGCTGCCCTGAATGTGTCTGTGGTGCAAGGGAGAGTCACGCAGCTTGTCATCGAAGATGGCACGCTGCGCGGAGTGGAGGTGGCCGGCGGACGACGTTTTGATGTCGAGGCCGTCACGGTCATGCCGCGGATGGTCGCACGAGCCGACGTCTACGAGCTGCTCGGCGGCAAGCTGTCCGACCACATGTCCGGTGGCCTCTACGTGGCGACTGACGAGATGGGTCGCACCGACATCGAAGGTGTCTGGGCTGCAGGCAATGTCACCGACCTCTCGGCAACGGTCGGGTCGTCGGCAGCCGGTGGGATGAGGGCCGCCGCCGCCATCAACTTCGACCTCATCTCCAGCAATGCGCAGGCGGCGGTCAAAGCCAGGGCGGCGTCGTTCTCACGGGAGATCGAGACAGCGGTGACCACCAGGATTCTCGGCGATCGGCGCCACGGTGTGCACTGAACCCCACGGAGGAGTCGTGCATACTCGCGAGGTGGCAGGCATTGAGAAGAACACCAGCTCCACACCGGTGAGCGACATCGGCCCGCTGGCGGACCCAGTCGGTGAATCACTGCGGCATCGTCACGCTCATCTCGCGCGCAGATTCGGCCGGGCCAGCGCATACCGTTCCGGCGTCGCCACCTTTGCGGCCGTGGACAGTGACCAAGATCCCCGCAGATGGGACGATCTCGCGCAATTGGTGGGCCCAGGTGAGCTCGCCGACATGTTCAGCTCCACCGCAGAGCCACCGGCCGATTGGGAACCGGTGTTCCATCTCGACGGCTTTCAGATGATCTACGACGACGACGAACCGTGGGGGCACGCAAGCGTCGACGTGGTCGAGCTGGGTTCGAAGGACGTGCCCGCCATGCTCGACCTCGTCGCGTTGACCCGCCCCGGACCGTTCTTCCCGCAGACCCCAGAGATGGGCACCTACATCGGAATTCGTGAGGACGGTGCTCTGGTGGCGATGGCCGGTGAACGGCTGCGGCCACCGGGTTGGACTGAGATCAGTGCAGTCTGCACGGCCCCCGGGGCTCGAGGACGCGGTTACGCGTCTCAACTGGTAACCGCGCTTGTCACCAGCATCATGGCCCGCGGTGATCGGCCGTTCCTGCACGTGATCAAGTCGAATACCGCTGCCGTCTCACTCTATGAACGACTCGGTTTCCGCGTACGCGAACAGGTCACATTCCGGGGCTTCCGGATACCGCCCGCACCGCACACTCAAGAGCAGTGACGGTCGGGAGTCCACTCCCGATGCACAGCGGATCACAACTTCTTCAGGCCGACGCTCGCATGTGAATGTGCCCGATCACGGTCACCAGGACCGACAACCCCGCGGCGACGGCCAGCGCGACACCCACGGCGCTCACAGCCAGCAGCAGAGCGCCGATCAACGCTCCGACGAAAATCGTTGCGATCGCGCCGAATCGACGGTTCCACAGAGCGGTTCGACCACCACGCGTCCATGTCTCGGCGGCCAGCGATGTCAGGGTGGAGGTCACCACCACCGTGGTCATGTCGGCGATGGCAACCTTGCGTGCCACGCACGCCTGGATGCCCATTGCGGCGGCCGTTGCCGCGGCAACGCAGATCTGAGCCGACACAGAGTGTTCGGTGTCGGTGAGGGCGGCAGCTGTCGCCGCGGCCGCGAGGATCACCGAACCCGCAGCAAGGCAACCAGTCACGGCCGTTGTCCAGCCCTTCGGCCTGCGCCGCAAAACCATTCCGGCGGCAAAAGACCCGATCACGAAGGTGCCGAGCGCAATGGCGGGTCCGAGGACGGGGAGATCGTCGGCGCCGGCGACACCCATTCCGAGGATGACGATGTTGCCCGTCATGTTCCCCACGAAGACACGGTCCAGCCCCAGGTAGCCGACCGCATCGACCACGCCGGTGACAAACGTCAGTACCAACATCAGGACCAGGCCCCGCCTTTCGACGCGGTCGAGAAGTGCCGGTTCTTTCGGGGATGTCATCGGGTGCTCCAACTGGTAGGGCGGGCTGAGTTCGGCAACGGACGGTGTGGGCTCAGCCGGCAGCGAAACCCATTCGCTCGCTGTGGACGTCGAATGCCGGGTCGTACGACATCGTAGGTCGCCTGACAGCCGAGTCGGCGATGACACCTTGCCGTCGCCAATGCTCCTTGCGGATCGCAATGCTCGTGCCCGGTTGGGTCTCGTAAGAAATCAGCGAGGCCACGGGGTCGATCATTCGCTGTGCACCCACGAGGTCGCCCGACTCGATGCGCCTGACTGCCTGCACCAGTACCTCGGGACGCGAGATCCCGGCAGCAGCCCACCGGGCCCCGGCCAGGAAGTCATCGACCACGCCGATGCCACCGTTACCGGAGACAACCACGGTGTCCACGTCTTCCCGAAGCCTGCGAATTCTCGAAAATGTCGGCGGCGCCTCGGCTTTGACCGCCATCAGCGATGGTCCCAGACCTGCCAGTGCACCGACCAGATCGTCGATGTCGATGCGAACACCGGTGGCCGACGGCAGATCCTGCACCATCACCCGCAGATTGCTGAGGCCGTGCGTATCAACAATTGAACGTCTTACGACATCGGCGTCGTTTGATCGAACAGGGATCATCACTCCTGCCAGCGACGTCCCGAACCGTGTGCCGAGCGCCGTCGCCTCGTCCGCCGCGACCGCCGGGTCCAGTGACATGACCGTGGCGATGACGGGAGCGCCTTGCGATGCGCTGATCACGACGTCGAGCACCGTCATTTTCTCGTCGAGCGAGAGCGAGGCCGGTTCGGCGATGACCCCGAGCGCGATCGATCCCGTACATCCTCGCCCGAGCATTTCGCGGGTCAGCGCCCGGAGGGACTGCTCGCAGATACGTTCGCCGCCTGGTGTGAAGGGCGTGGGTACCATTGCCCACACTGCACCGACCGAGTCAGTAGCATTCATCTGGATCCAATCCTCGAGACGTCTGCGGAAGGAAATCGATGGCACAGAACGGCGGCGGTGAGCCCGCCGGAGCCACCTCGCCGCTGGTCCAGCAGCTCGTGGACACGATCGCGGAGCGAATCAGCCGCGGCGAGTACAACTTCGGGACCTGGATACGCCAGGAGTCGCTTGCCAGAGAACTCGGCGTGAGCCGGATGCCGATCCGTGAAGCGCTCGGCCAACTGCAGGCTCTGGGCGTCGTTGAGATCGTCCCCAACCGCGGAGCCCGGCCCCGTCAGCCGTCGTTGCGCGAGTTGACCGAGGTCTTCGAGGTCAGGGCGTTGCTCGAGGGGCACGCCGCCCACGAGGCAGCCCGGTTGATCACCCACTCTCAACTGCAGGTTCTCTACGCGGCCGTCGATGATTTCCGTGCCGTCGTGCAGGCTGCCCTCGACGGGGAGTCCACGCCTGCAGAGCTTCGCAAGCGCTGGGTCAAGGCCAACTCCACCTTTCACGACACGATCCTGGACGCGGGCGGGAACACTCAGCTCACCGCGACGGTGTCGTCGCTGCATCACCGGATCCCCCGCAACCTCACATGGACGGCTCTTGATGCCGACCCACGCTTGCTGGCCGAGAACGCCGACGCGCACGCACGCATCGTCGAAGCCATCGACCGCCGGGACGGCGACGCTGCCCGGGACCTGATGATCGAACACTCCCGCCGGGCTCGCGAACTCATCACCAGCCGATCACAAGAGACCTTCACGCCCTGACCGTCACAGATCCCATCGTCCGCGCCGATCATCGCCCGACTGCATAACCCTGTGCCCCACGGGGATTGGCAGCCGACCCGAGTACGCCGGAAGACGGGTCGCGGGTGACCACACTCAGCCGGCCCAGTGACCAATCACCGGCGCGGGTGATGTGGTGCCCACGAGCGACGAGCTCCCCGATCACCCCGTCCCCCAGCCGATCCTCGACCACTGCTCCTCCCGGCTCCCAGGTGCGTGGCCAGAACGAGCCCGGCATCGACGTGGTGTGCAGCGTCGGGGCATCGATCGCCTGCTGAGGTGTGTAGCCGCCGACAAGCGTTCGTAGGAGGTAGCTGAGTTGCCACTGGTCTTGCTGATCGCCACCGGGCGTGCCCAGCGCAGCAACCGCCCATCCATCGCGCATCACCATGGTGGGGGTCAGCGTGGTCCGCGGCCGCTTCCCGGGGCGAAGGGCAGACGGGCTGGCGGCATCGAGCCACGTCATCTGAAGTCGTGTTCCCAGAGCAAAACCCAACGAGGGAATGGTCGGCGACGACTGCAGCCACCCGCCCGAGGGAGTCGCCGAGATCGCGTTGCCCCACCGGTCGATGACATCGATGTGACAGGTGTCGCCGCGCGTCTCGCCGGTGACGGTGACGGTCGGTTCGCCGGTCGCACCGCCCGACGCCTGGCCGGCCGCTTCCACCAGAGGGGGCACGTAGGGTTCGATGCCGCACACCCCGGGCCGGAACTCGCTGGACGCATGCCACGCAATCTCTTTGCGGCGAACGGCGGCGTACTCCCGTGACAGCAACACCTCGAGCTGCGACCGGTCGAGGCCGTCGCCGTAGTACGCCTCTCGATCGGCCATGGCCAGCTTGAGCGCCTCGAGGACGTTGTGTGCACCGACCGCGGTCGACGGATCGACATCCTCGTCGGGCAGTTCGTCGAGAATGGCCAGCGCCTGCAGCAACACCGGCCCCTGCCCCCAGGCATCGGACTTGAGGATGGTCGATCCATGGAAGTCGAAGGCCACCGGATGCTCCCAGCAGGCGCTGAACGCCGCCATGTCAGCGAGCGCCAACACCCCTCGATGGTCCCGTCCGGACGAATGCCGATGCGGTTGTCGCACAAACGCATCGATCTCAGCCGCTATCGACCCCGAGCCCCACTCCGTACGCGCAGCTTCTATCCGCTCTGATCGTGAACGTCGGTCCCGGCCGGCGGCGATCAGCCGTCGAAGAGTCGCCGCGTACGCCGGATTCTTGAACAACTGGTCGGCGAGTGGCACGCGACCGTCGGGCATCCACAGCGCTGCCGATGTCGGCCAGTGTTCGAAGAAGAGGTCGGCGACGGTGCCGATCACCGCGCACGCTCGTCCTGACAGGCAGTGGCCGTTGTCGGCGTAGCCGATCGCGTAATCGAGGATGTCGCTCAGCTCCCAGGTGCCATGGTCACGCAGGAGCAGCAACCACGCATCCACCGCACCCGGCACCGCGGCGGCGAGTGCACCAGACGCCGGCACCATGTCCAGACCGAGTCGACGGATGTGAGCGATGGAGGCTGCGGCCGGCGCCGGACCCTGGCCCATCAGCACCTGCGGTGGTCTGCCCACCGGGGAGACGATGCCGACCATATCGCCACCCGGGCCGTTCAGATGCGGTTCGACAACGTGCAACACAAACGCGGCAGCCGTGGCTGCGTCGAAGGCGTTACCACCGCGTTCCAGCACCGACTGTGCCGCACCCGACGCCAGCCAGTGCGTCGAGGCCGACATCCCGAAGGTTCCCTTGAGGTCTGGGCGGGTGAGGAACTCACTCGGGGGCGTGAAGGGCATCGTCAACCTCACTGGCTCTCGTTATTGGATCCTATCTACTCGAATAGTAGCCATACCAGAACGGGTTGGTGCCCACTACGTGAGCAACTCGCGACGGTCATCCGACCACCGCATACCGCGAACCAGGCGGTGTAACGTCCGCGAAACATCTTCTACCTGCGTAGATAACCGACGTTCCTATTGACGGGCTGTTCGCGAAGTGGCAAGGTCGCCGTTGCATCCTGTTTCAATTTCTTGGATCCAACTACGAACCGCGTTCAGATCAGCAACACTGGACACAGCACTTCACCACCCGCTAGGAGCAACCACATGGCCGACACCCCGACCCGTCCCGGCACCGCCATTCCCCCGACGCCCGGTGACACCCTCATCTTCGAAAACGATCGAGTGCGCGTGTGGTCGATGACGCTCGAACCCGGGGGGATGTTCGATTTCCATCAGCACCACCACGATCACGTCGTCATCTGGCCCGCAGCCGGCAACGCCCAGGGGCAGGAGCTGGGTGACGACGAATGGGGCATCACGCAGCACGCGGAGCCCGGCTTTGTCCTCTACAAGACCGTGGGATCGGCGAAGCCGCTCAATCCTCACCGCATCCGCAACCTTGGTGACGAGACCGTCACCCACTACGTCGTAGAACTGCTCGAGACCTCGCCGAGCGAGACCGAATTGCCTTGGCAGCACAACGATCGCGGGTCGTTCACCACACCCGCCGATCGCTGATTCCTTCACCATCTGAACATCGGCGCCCCAGCGGCGCCACGCAGAACACCACCACGGGGCGGCGATGCCCGACTGCGATTCCGTGCGCCCTGATCACCACAGACAGATCCCCTCACCAGGAGAAGAAGACATGGCCGTCCCCAACGACGAGCTCACGAGCCCGGTAGAAACACATCAACTCAAGAAGAACACCATCGGCGTCGCCGGCATGGTGTTCATGGTCGTCGCTGCGACCGCTCCCCTGACCGCGATGGCGTCGAACCTCTCGATCGGCCTGGCATTCGGAGTCGGTGAGGGACTTGTCGGACTGCTTGTCCTGGTCGGCATCCTGCTCGCCATCTTCACGGCCGGTTACGTGGTTCTCAGTCGGCGGGTCATCAACGCCGGTGCCTACTACGCATTCATCGGCTACGGTCTCGGCAAGGCGTCCGGCGCCGGTTCGGCATTCGTGGCGACGATCGCATACAACCTCGCTGCCGCTGGAATGATCGCTGCCACCGGTTATTTCGCCGACATCGCGGTGGGCACGATGACCGACATCGACCTGCCCTGGTACGTCTACGGCGCAATCGCACTGGTGATCACCGCAGTCCTCGGACTGGTGGGTGTGGAGATCACGAAACAGGTGACCTCATTGGTCTCGATCGCCCAGTTCGGCATCATCATCTGGCTTGGCATCGCAATCCTCGTCCAACGCCCGGAGGGTTTCTCCCTCAACGTATTTGCCCCGGACCGGATGTTCGAAGGCAACCTCGCACTGTCGCTGGTGTTCTGCGTGCTGTCATTCGCAGGCTTCGAGGCCACGGCGATCTACGGCGAGGAGGCGCGCGCACCCCGGCGCAGCATCAAGGTCGCGACGTACTGCGCTCTGGCGCTTCTTGTACTGGTGTTCATGGGTTCGACGTGGTCGATCGTGGCAGCGTTTCCTGACGTCCAGACCGTGGCCGCCGAGGATCCAGGAAGCCTGATCTTCGCCACCGCCAGCGAATACCTCGGTGGATGGTCCGATGAGATGCTCAGCCTGCTCGTCGCTTTCAGCTTCTTGGCCGCAGCGGTTGCCTTCCACAACATGGCCGCGCGCTACATGTTCGCCCTCGGCCGGTCGCGGCTGTTGCCGGAGCGATGCGCTGACGTCCACCCCCGTTTCGGCACGCCACAGGTGTCGTGTGCCGTTCAGATCGCCATCTCCCTGATCGTTCTCGTACCGTTTGTCATCGCCGAGTCCGACCCCATCATCAATCTCTTCCCGGCGGTCTCAGGCATCACATCACTGTCGATCATCGGCTGATGATCGGTTGCTCCCTCAGTGTTGTCGTCGCCTCGATGCGTGGTCGGCTCGACGGAGAGACCGCATGGTCGTCGAAGATCGCACCGGCCATCTCGGGTCTGCTGCTCACCGCCATCGGGGTCATCGTCGTGATCAACTACCAGGACGTCACCGGTAGCGATTCCTGGATCGTCGCAGCCATGCCGGCGATCCCCGTCATCGGCGCAATCTACGGGGCCGTCGTGTACCGGCGCCGTGGCCATGGCCACGACCTGGAGGAGCACCTCACCGACTGAGATCAGCCACCGCAGAAGGGGGTGCCTCCGCTCGGAGGCACCCTCTTTGTGTGGCTTGACCAACCCGGATCACGGCACGATCATCGGCCTTCCACCAAAGTCGCCACCCTCCCGGACAACTCGTCGCCGTACTCGAACGCGGTGGCGTGCCGCGCGTTCGGGATCTCCCAGAATGCGGACCCAGGAATGTGATCGGCCAACTCCCGACCTGCGGCGATTGGGATCACCGGGTCGTCGGCGCCGTGCACAACAAGAGTGGGCACACCGATCCGGTGAAGCTGCTGCCTCGAGTCGTGGTGCTTCAGTGCGTTCATCCGCCGGGCGTGCTGCTCGGCTGTCCGGTCCACCAAGGCCGCCCGGATACGGTCCACTAGCGTTGGATCGGCCGCTCGCGCGTCTGGGCTGACCGCGGCGTCGAGCATGGTCTGGGCCCTCGCGGCGGCCGACATCTTCTTCGACTTCTCCGCGAATCCACTCAGCCATGAGTACGCACCGGTGGTCGACACCAACGACAGTGTCCTGACCCGCTCCGGGTGCCGGATCGCCAGCGACTGGGCGACCACGCCCCCCGTACGAGGTTCCGAGCACGTGCACATTCGACCATTGCAGTGCCTCGATCACCTCGGCGGCGTCGTCTGCCATGGCGTCCATTTTGTAGTGCTCATCTGGGCTGACCTGGTCGCCGGTGTCGCGCTGATCGTAGGCGACTGCCTGCAGGCCGGATGGGAGCCGTGTCATCAGGTCGGCGAACTGCGTCCGATCACTCTCGGCCCCGTGGATCAGCAACAGCGGTGCGCCAGAACCTTTTACGATGCATGGCACCGATCTGCCGTCTCGGAGCGTGACCACGATGTCTGACATGTCGATCTTCTTTCTCGATGGGAGGAAAACATCGTCGCAATCGAGTGCGCGAACACGCACACAATGCTAGATTGGATCCTATTGTAGCCGAATTGCATACGATCGGATGCGGGCTCAGATCTGAAGGAGGCCACCATGGCTGTATTGGTTTCGGGAGCGAGCGTCGCCGGTCTCTCGGTTGCATTCTGGCTCGAGAAGGCCGGTCACGAGGTCACAGTGGTCGAGCGCGCACCCGCACTACGGGTTGCAGGGTCACCGATCGACATCCGTGGCGACGCACTCGCGGTCGCTGACGCGATGGGAATCCTCGGCGACATCCGCGACAGCAGGGTGCCGACGTCCGGCCGTGAGGCGTTCACCACCTGGGTCGACGATCAGGGCCACCCGATTGCCGTGCTCCCCAACGAGTTCGCCACCGACTCGGCCGACGACGTCGAGATCGCCAGAGACAGTTTGATCGGAATCCTGCACGGCGCCATCGGCCCGAATGTCGAGTTCGTCTACGACGACTCGATCGTCGACGTGACCGACACCGGTACTGCCGTCGATGTCGCGCTCGCGTCCGGCCGTACAGGCGCTTTCGACTTCGTCATCGGCGCCGACGGTATCCATTCGACGGTCCGAGAAGCCGTGTTCGGACCCGAGACCACCTTCCGCCGGCACCTCGACACCTATACCGCTTTTGTCGACCTTCCCCTGGGTTCGGGAACCCCGGGCGAGAGCGTCACCTACAACACCCCAGGCCGCATGTTCTGCATCACGGACTTCGGCTCGCGCACAATCGGATTCATGGCCGCTCGTACCCCCGAGGTCGACTACGACAACCGTGACCTGGGCGACCAGAAGCGCGTGCTGGTCGACCTGATGAAGGGCGAGCAGGGTTGGGAGTCCCCGTTCTTGCTGCAGGCCGTTGCCGAGGCCGACAGGCTGTACTTCGATTCGGTCAGCCAGGTGCACATGCCCCGGTGGTCGAGCGGGCGGGTGGTCCTGATCGGCGATGCCGCACACGCCGCATCACTCTTTTCCGGGCGAGGCACCTCACTGGCGATGATCGGTGCCCACACCCTGGTGTCGGAGATGACAAAAGCCGGCGCCGCCCATGACATCGCGTTCACCCGCTACGAGCAGTTGCTGCGCCCGCGGGTGGCCACCGCGCAAGAAGGCGTTCACGAAGCCCGCGACTTCATGGTTCCGGCCACCGAGTCCGAACTGCGGGCACGCAACCAGCGGTTCGCGATCAACGCCGCGCGCTGACCGGCTCTCGGCTGTCCCGCCGGCGGTTCTGGCCACGGTCGCCGGTGGGCGTGCTCTGCGTCGTGAACTGGCGGCGATAGCTGGTCGGGCTTGTCGCCAGAATGGCCACGAAGTTCTGCCGGAAAGTAACGGTGCTGCCGAACCCGCAGGCGTCGGCGATCTGATCCATCCCCCAGTCCGTGCTCTCGAGGAGTGCCCGGGCAGCGCCGATTCGTTGTCTCAAGACCCATCTGGCGGGACTCGATCCGGTCTCTTGGGTGAACTTCCGGATGAAACTGCGCCGGCTCATCCGGGCGTGTGCAGCCAAGCGATCCACACCGAGCGGTTCATCGAGGTGCTCGAGTGCCCAGTGCTGGATCTCCGCGATGGCCCCGTTGATCCGGGGAAGCGCCTCAGGCCGATCGATGTATTGGGCCTGCCCACCTTCCCGATGTGGAGCCACGACCAGACTTCGCGCCACGCGGGCAGCGACTGCCGCGCCGATGTGGTTGCGGATGAGGTGCAGGCACGCGTCTATTGCGGCTGCGGTGCCCGCAGAGGTCAACACATCGCCGTGGTCGACATAGAGGACCGAATCGTCCAGCACGATGTCCGGATGCCGGCGCGAGAGTTGGGGCATCGCCTCCCAATGGGTCACGGCGCTGCGTCCGTGCAGGATGCCGGTATCGGCAACGGCGAACGCACCGAGACACAGCCCTACGATGATGGCGCCCGCATCGTGGGCACGAATCAGGCTCTGTCGCAGGGAATCACCGATCGCCGGCGCATCAACGGGCCAGGACGGCACAACAATGATGTCGGCCCCATCAGCGAGTTCCGGTCCGCCGACCGAATCGACCGTGTATCCCTCGAGCGTTCTGATGCTCCCCGGCGAATCGGACCACAGAAACGTCTCCCATGCAGCGTCGATGCCCAGCCGCGCCACTTCGCCGAACACCATCTGGGGAGTGGCCAGGTGAAACGACGTGATGCCGTCGAAAGCGTAGATACCGATCCGCATCAGATTGGCACGATCTCATCGAAAGAGTGCATATGGGCCACTGTCGCAGTGTACGTCCGACCCGAAGAATGGCGGGTACACCAGCACGCACCTGACCCAGAAGGAGTCACCCATGTCGTCCCCTCGACGCGCACTCATCGTCATCGACGTCCAGCAGGAATACTTCGACGGCCCCCTGGAGATCCAGTACCCGCCCCGTGAGGACTCGCTGGCGAACGTTGTACGGGCGATCGAAGTCGCCACAACGCAGTCGATTCCCGTTGTGGTCGTTCAGCATCTCCTCCCGGCAGGTGCCCCCGTGTTCGCTCCCGGCTCGCCGGGCAGTGAACTGCACCCCGCGGTGGCCGAAATGGTCCAACCCGAGTGGAAGCGTGTCGAGAAGGTGTACGGAAGCGTCTTCGCCGGAACGGATGCAGCAGAGTGGTTGCACGACAACGGTGTCGACACCATCTCGATCGTCGGCTTCATGACCAACAACTGCGACATCGCAACCGCCGCCCACGCCGAGTCCCTCGGGTTCACAACCGAGGTGCTCTCTGACGCCACCGGAGCCATAGCGTTGTCGAACGAGGCCGGCAGTGTGTCGGCCCAGCAGCTACACGAGACGATCATGGTTCTGCTGAACTCGAACTTCGCGGCCGTGGCGACAACCGAGCAGTGGGCTGCGGCAGTCGACAAGGGCGAACCGCTTGCGGCGAGCAACCTGGTGGCCTCCGCACTCGACGGGAGAGGCGCCACCGTGTGACGAGGCGGGCGGGGTTCAGCCGTGGCTGTGCAACGGCAGCCCCGCCAACGCCATGTGCGCCTCACCCAGCGCTTCGGACTGGGTCGGGTGAGCATGGACAAGAGCGGCGACGTCGTCGGGGTAGGCACCCCACCCCACGGTCAGTTGTGCCTCGCCGATCAGTTCGCCGACGCGTTCACCCACCATGTGGATGCCGACTACCGGTCCCGAATCCTTCTGCGCACGAACCACTTTGATCCCGCCGCCGGTCCCGAGTATCTGACTCTTCCCGTTTCCGGCCAGATCGTAGACCACCGTTGACACCTCACCGTACTTCTCACGCGCCTGCACCTCGGTGAGCCCGACAGATGCGACTTCCGGATTGCAGTACGCGACTCGTGGGATAAAGGAGTCGTCGGCGAGAACCCGATCGCGTCCGGCGATCACCTCGGCCACGTGGATGCCATGCGCAAAACCGCGATGGGCGAGTTGTGGTCCCGCGACGATGTCGCCCACCGCGTATACCCCGTCCTGAGATGTGCGCAGCGCACCGTCCACGCGCACGAATCCACGCTCGTCGAGCTCGATGCCGCCTTCTGCAAAGCCATTCCCAGACGTCCGCGGACCACGACCCACCGACACGAGCACAACGTCCGCCTCGAGAAGGTCTCCGCCTGCCAGTGCCACGGTCACCCCGTCGGCCTGTTGCGTGACAGCCTCGCACCGCGCATCCGTCCTGACGGTCACGCCGCGCTTCTTGAGAGCCCTGGTGAGTTGTTTGGACGACCACTCGTCCTCGGTGGCGATCAATCGTGGCAGCGCTTCGACGATGGTGACCTGAGCCCCCAAAGATGTCCAGACGCTTGCGAACTCGACGCCGATCACCCCGCCGCCGAGAACCACCACCCGCTCGGGAAGCGTGGGCAGTTCGAGGGCGTCATCACTCGTCAGGACTCGACCACCGCGGTCGACACCCGGCAGGTCCGGGCTGCTGAACCCGTCGCGAGCACCAGTGATCGTCCGGTGAACGTGGTCCCCCCGACCTCAACGCTGCGTCCCCCGACATAGCGGCCGGTGCCGTTCACGATGTCGACCCGGTGGGCCTTCACCAGCCCTTGCAGGCCGCGGTACAAGCGGTCCACCACTGAGTTCTTGTACGTGTGGATTCCCGCCACATCGACCTTGGTGAGCTCGGCTCCGATCCCGACCTTGGATGCGTGGGCAACCGTGTCGGCCACCTCGGCTGCATGGAGCAACGCCTTGGTCGGGATACAGCCGCGGTGCAAACAGGTCCCTCCCACCTTGTCTTCTTCGATGAGGGTGACGGTCTTGCCGAGTTGGGCGGCGCGGAAGGCCGAAGCGTACCCACCCGACCCGCCTCCCAGGATCAGGACGTCGGGGATGTCGGTCATGGCTTTTCCTCCGGTTGCGCTCAGCTCAGCGCGATCAGGGTGACGGGATCGGACAGGATGTCGGCAATGGTTGCGAGAAAACGAGATCCCTGCTCGCCGTCGACCAGCCGGTGGTCGAACGAGAGACTGAGCGTGGTCACCGATCGCAGGGCGATCTCACCTCGGTGCTCCCACGGCTGTCGGCGGATTGCGCCGAAGCACAGGATCGCCGCCTCGCCGGGGTTGAGGATCGGGGTACCCGAATCCACCCCGAACACACCGACATTGGTGATCGTGATGGTGCCGGCGGACAGGTCTTGTGGCCCGGTGCGCCCTTCTTTCGCCGTTGTCGTCAACGCGGTGAGCGCTTCGGCGAGGTCACGCAGGCTCAATGTGTGGGCGTTCTTGATGTTGGGCACCATGAGGCCGCGCGGGGTGGCCGCTGCGATCCCCAGGTTGACGTACCGCTTGGTGACGATCTCCTGATTCGCCTCGTCCCACGCAGAGTTGAGAGACGGATTGGACCGCAGTGCCACGAGCAGCGCCTTGGCCACCAACGCCAGCGGCGTGATGCGTACCGACCGGAAGTGCTTGGACTCCTTGAGTTGTGCGAGCAGATCGACGGCCGGGGTGACGTCCACGGTGACGAACTCGGTGACATGCGGTGCGGTGAAGGCACTGCGGACCATGGCGTCGGCGGTGTGTTTGCGTACCCCCTTGATCGGGGTGCGTTCTTCGTCCAGCACCGCCGCGGCAGGGCGGGCGGATTCGCCCGGAGCTGCGGCGGGTTCGGGTACGGGTACGGGCTCAGACACCGGGTCGGCAGCCGATCGGGCCAGGTACTGCTCGAGGTCGTCGCGGGTGACCTGTCCCCGATCGCCGGTGGCGGGCACCTCGGCCAGATCGACACCGTTCTGCTTGGCTGCGAACCGGACCGGCGGCGCGGCCAGCGGGCGCTCCTGCTCTGTCACAACAGCATCGGCCGCCGACACGGTGGCCGCGTTTGTCCGCCGTCGACGCCGTCCCGTGCTCTCCTCGGCCACGCCGTACCCGACAAGAACCGGCGTGCGTTCCTTGCTCGCGGGACGTGAGTCCGACGGGGCAGGGCTTGATGAGACGGGATCCTGCGGGGCAGTCGGCGTGTGGTCGTCAGTGGAGGCGCCCTCGACGGCGATGTCGATGAACGGCCGGCCCACCTCGATGGTGGCGCCCTCGTCTGCGTACAGCGCCACAACGGTTCCCGCGTAGGGAGAGGGGAGTTCGACCGAGGCCTTGGCCGTCTCCACTTCGGCGATGTTCTGATTGAGTTCGACAGTGTCGCCGACCGCGACGAGCCAGGTGAGCAGTTCGGCCTCGGTGAGCCCCTCGCCGAGGTCGGGGAGCAAGAAGGTCTGGGTTGTCGACATGAGCTGGCTCCTACGATGCGAACGTGCGGTCGACGGCGTCGAGAATGCGGTCGACGTCGGGAAGGAAGTGTTCTTCGAGTTTGGCCGGCGGATACGGCAGGGTGAACCCGCCCACGCGGGCCACCGGGGCCTCGAGATGGAAGAAGCAGCGTTCACCGATGCGCGCCGCGAGTTCCGCGCCGATACCCAGGAACACCGGGGCCTCATGGGTGATCACCAGGCGCCCGGTGCGGCGAACCGAGTCCGCAACGGTGTCGACATCAAGCGGGGAGATCGAGCGTAGGTCGATCACCTCGATCGAACGGCCCTCTCCCGCTGCGATCTTCGCCGCCTGCACCGCGGTGGTGACGAGGGGGCCGTAGGCCACCAGGGTGACATCCGAGCCGGGCGTGACGACGCGGGCCTTGTGCAGCGGGTAGGCATCCCCGGCCTCGGCGAGCGGCCCCTTCTCCCAGTACCGGCGTTTGGGTTCGAAGAACAGCACCGGGTCATCGGACTCGATTGCCTGCTGGATCATCTGGTGGGCATCGGCGGAGGTACCGCAGGTGACCACACGCAGACCAGCGGTCGCGGCGAAGTAGCCCTCAGGCGACTCGGAGTGGTGCTCGATCGCGCCGATTCCACCGCCGTAGGGAACCCGGATCGTGATGGGCATCTTCACGTTGCCGCCGGTCCGGTAGTGCAGCTTGGCAACCTGCGAGACGATCTGGTCGAACGCGGGATAGATGAACCCGTCGAACTGGATCTCACACACAGGCCGGTAGCCGCGCATCGCCAGACCCACTGCCGTGCCGATGATCCCGGATTCGGCCAAGGGCGTGTCGATGACCCGCTGCGGTCCGAAGTCCTTCTGCAGACCATCGGTCACCCGGAACACACCTCCGAGCTTGCCGATGTCCTCGCCGAGGAGCACCACCTTCGGGTCCTTCTCCATCGCTTTGCGCAGGCCGGAGTTGATGGCCTTGCCGATCGGCATGACCGCGGGGGTGATGGCCGGGGCACTCATCGGGCGTCTCCTTCGAATCCTTCGAGGTACGAGGGCGAACTCGCGTCGTTCCTCATCGATCAGGGGGTGTTGCTCGGCATAGACCTCGTCGAACATCGACAGCGGCGTCGGTTCCACGGTCTCGAGGCAGCCGCGTCGGAGTTCGGCTGCGGTTGTGTCCGATTGGTTTCGAATCCGTTCGTAGACATCGTCGGTCAGTACGCCTGCCGCGTCGAGCAGCGCCCGCACCCGGTCGAGAGGGTCCTTGGCGCGCCATTCGTCGTCCAGCGCCGCAGGTCGATATCGCGTCGGATCGTCGGATGTGGTGTGCGGTCCCATCCGATAGGTCACCGCCTCGATCAAGGTCGGGCCACTGCCTTCTCGGGCCCGCGCCAACGCCGCGCGGGTGACCGCGATGACGGCAAGTACGTCGTTCCCGTCGACCCGCACACTCGGAACCCCGAAACCCCGGCCACGTTCGGCGATGGTCACACGCGACTGCAACGAGACCGGCTCGGAGATCGCCCACTGGTTGTTCTGGCAGAAAAAGACAACAGGGGCATGGAAACTCGCGGCGAAACCGAAGGCCTCGGAGATGTCGCCCTGGCTGGTGGCCCCGTCACCGAAGTAGGTGATCGCGGCGCCGTCCACACCGTCGAACTGCATGCCCAGCGCGTATCCGGTGGCGTGCAACGCCTGCGAGCCCACGATGATCGCCGGTGTTGTCATCCGGTACTCATAGGGGTTCCAGCCCGAATGGGTGGATCCTCGCCAGAACCGGAGCATGTGGGCCGGGTCCACGTCGCGGCAGTAGGCGACCGCGTGCTCGCGGTAACTGGCGAAGACGAAGTCCTGGGGATCGAGCGCCCGCGCCGAGCCGACCTGCGCCGCCTCCTGGCCGAGCAGCGGCGCCCACAGGCCGAGCTCTCCCTGGCGCTGCAGAGCGGTTGCCTCGGCGTCGATGCGCCGCACCACCACCAGGTCCTCGTAGAGGCGCAGCAACGCGTCCACGTCGATGTCGGAGACGAGGTCGGAGTACTCGGGGTGCTCGAGTCGCTCGCCCGTCGGGCTGATCAGTTGGACCACATCGTCGTTGTCGATCACCGGGGCCTCCACTCGCCAGGGCTGACGTGGACATTCGCCCACGGTTCATTCGGTGCATGTCAGGCAACCAGTGAGCGCCACACTGCACAAGAGCTATCGACTAACTTGCGCATTTTGACCAACTTCGCGGCGATGAGACGTGCGACACTGTGCGACATGACGAAGTTCGACCGCTCTGACGCCCGCCTTCTACTCGCCCTCTGCGAGACCCCACGCGCCACCGGGGTGCAGCTGGCGGCCGCCCTCCAGATGGCCAGGAACACCGTCCAATCCCGGTTGGCCCGATGGGAAGAGCGGCGTGTGCTGGCGCCGATGGACCGACTGATCTCCACCAGAGACCTCGGATACACGCTGCGCGCCTACATCAGCGCGGTCGTCGACCAGCACCGACTCGAACCGATCATTGCCCTCCTCAGCGACATCCCGGAGGTGATCGAGGTGATCGGGATCTCCGGGGACGCAGACCTTCTCATCGCGGTCGCAGCCCTCGACGCCGACGACCTCTACCGCGTGGCCGGGCTGATCCTGGCAGTACCCGGCGTCGAACGGACCACCATGTCGGTGGCCATGCGCGACGCAATCCCTTACCGGACCCGCCCCCTGCTCGAGCGGCTCGCGCACGGTCGGTGAGGCCAGGGCGCGTGGTGACCGAGGCGGCAATCTGAGCAACGTGACAGCCGGCACACGCACCAAAATGTGCACGTTGCGCAATTATCCAGTTCACTGTTGACCACTTCGTCGCTCCGGGACAACATTCGTGCAGCTAGTTGCACACTCAACCCTCGACCACCTACCCGGAGGTTTCCATGTCCGTCACCGTCACCCCTCTGTCCGCAGAGTCGGCCACAAGCCACGTGTTCGGTCGATCAGACTTCCCCATCGACGAGCCCGCGCACGAGCAGGTCGTGTTCTGCCAGGACAGCGCAAGCGGCCTGCAGGCCATCATCGCGCTGCACTCCACCTCGCTGGGACCCGCCCTCGGCGGCACCCGGTTTCATCCCTACGTTGACGAAAGTGCCGCGCTCACAGATGTTTTGCGGCTGTCCCGCGGGATGACGTACAAGGCTGCGGCAGCCGGACTCGACCTCGGCGGAGGCAAGGCCGTCATCCTCGGTGATCCGCGGACCATCAAGACGCCGGAGTTGTTGCGCGCCTATGGCCGATTCGTGGAGAGACTCGACGGTCTGTATGTCACGGCCGGCGATGTGGGCACGAACAGCGACGATCTCGACATCATCGGCGAATCGACCGCACACGTCGTCGGCCGCAACACGGCTGCCGGCGGATCGGGTGACAGCGGGCCCAACACCGCCCTCGGGGTGTTCCAGGCCATGCGCGCAGCGGCAGTGCAGGTGTGGGGGGAACGCGAACTCGCCGGACGCACGGTGGGCGTGGAGGGTGCGGGAAAGGTTGGCTTCGAACTGGTGTCGCTCCTGACAGATGCCGGTGCTGAGGTTCTGGTCTCCGACGTCTATCAGCCCTCACTCGACCGCGTGCTGGACGCCTTCCCCCGCACAAGGGTGGCGGCAGACGTCCGAGCCGAGCGCCTCGACGTCTATGCCCCGTGTGCGCTCGGCGGCACGTTGGACATAGCCACCAGTGAGACGCTGAACACATCCATCGTCTGCGGCGCCGCGAACAACCAGTTGCTCACCCCTGGGGCCGAGAGGACACTCGTCAACCGCGGAATCGTGTGGGTACCGGATTATGTGGCCAACTCCGGTGGGCTCATCCAGGTCGAGGGCGAGCTCCGCGGGCGCACCCGCGAAGCGGTACGCAAGCGCGTCGAATCCGTCTTTGACACAATGACATTCATTCTTCAGACCGCAGCCCGAGAGAACATCGCGGCCGGTGTGGCTGCCGACCGGATCGCGCGGCGCCGGCTCGACGATGCGGTGTGAGGCGCCGTCAGCTCACACCGCGCCGATCACACGCACGGAGCGCTGAAGTTGTTGTCAGCCAAGGTTAACCTTCCCTCGGACAAGTTCGGCAATGCCACCCTTAGTAAGGATGAGCTTGGATGACAACGGCTTTCACCTGGTCCTAACCTGGTCGTCATGAGCACAATCCGAACCCGCTTCCATGAGCTCCTGCACGACCAGATTCGTCAAGAATTCTCTGCGTCACAGCAGTACATCGCCATCGCCGCCTACTACGACAACGAAGACCTGCCGCAGTTGGCCAAGCACTTCTACGCCCAGGCTGTCGAAGAGCGCAACCACGCGATGATGATCGTGCAGTACTTCCTCGACCGCGACATGGTGGTGCACACCCCGGGCATCGATCAGCCGGAGAACTCGTTCGCCGACTACCGCGCCCCGATCAAGGTGGCACTCTCGCAAGAGCAGCGTGTCACCGACCAGATCGTCGAACTGGCCAAGACGGCCCGCGACGAAGGTGACTACCTGGGCGAGCAGTTCATGCAGTGGTTCCTCAAGGAGCAGATCGAAGAGGTCGCGGTGATGCGCACCCTGCAGACCGTCGCCGATCGGTGCGAAGGCAATCTCTTCGACCTCGAGAACTTCGTCGCCCGAGAGGTCGGCACCGCCGCCAAGGCAGACGCCACGGCGCCCGGCGCCGCCGGCGGCACCCTGTAAACCCGCTCAACAGCACGTAAACACGCACAAAGGGCGCGGCCGGATCTCTCCGGCCGCGCACTTTGTTGTCGTGTCTGTTCGGGCGTACTGCCCGCCACCTCAGCGAAGGGTGACCTGCCGGGCCCGGATACCGTCGCGTGAGCGCCGCTCGTCGCTGGTCAGCTCGGCGTCCGAGGCCAGCGCCTCGTTGAGCCGGTTGTTGAACGTCTCCACGCCCGCAGTCCACTCGGTGGGGTGCAATTCGCGGTCCAGGTCGAACACCGGAACCAGCAGCCCGTGTGTACGGAATGAACCCGCGAAGCGTGATCCCTCGCCGAGTGTCAGCCCACCCGATGCATGCACGCGCGCCAGCGCCGCCATCACGTCGTCTTCGGGTTCGGGGCGGATCCACCGCAGATGTGCACGCTCACCGGCGTCGACCCACCACGGCGCCCCGACGAAGTCCCCGGCCAACCGGGCCGTCGGCATGATGGCCGCGTTGGCCTGCTCGATCATCGCGGTGATCTGAGGAGCGGGGCTGTCCTGACCCTCGATCCACCAGTTGAAGTCGTTGTGCACGGTGATGTCGAGCGCAGCGGCGGGATCGAGCACGTCCTCGAGTGCACCGGCCTCGGCGATGTCGACCTCTGAAAGTGTTTCTCCCGCAGCACTTTCGGTTGCCCAACGAATCGCGGCAGCCAATGCGGCACCGGGCTCTTCGTGCTCGGGCTGGGTCTGCAGCGCAACCAGACCCACAGCTGCGCCGGACTCCTCACGCACCAGTGCCGGTCCGGCACCGGGCAGAACCGTCACCAGTCGCACGGGGTTTGTGCTCGGTGTGGTCAGCGGCAACTCGGCGGTGGCCGAGGCGACGAAGGCCCTCAGGGCCACCAGGTCGCATTCGGCGGCAATCCCGGCGAACGGCCGGAAGAGCGGCGCAGCTGCCTGGGCCTGCCGTTCCTTGCGTGCCGCCACCCGTTCGGCGCGATTGCTTCCGGGTCGGGGTCCGCTGCCACGTTTGCTCTTCTTAGCCACGTGAGAAGAACTTACGCAGCGAGCCAGCCCCTCACCCGGTCGGGGTAGTTGGTGGCGATCCAGCCGACGCCGAGATCGGCACAGTATGTCGCGTCGCGCCGCTCGTCGACCGTCCAGCAGTACGTGGCCCGACCAGCGGCGGCAGCACGATCCACCGCATCGGGATGCTCCCGAAGACTGAAGATCGACGGTCCGATGGCCGTGGCCCCTACGGCGGTGGCGGCGCTTCCGCCGAGAAACCGGGCGGTGTCGCCGAGTAGCACGGTGGGCAGCATCGGCGCGTTGCGTCGGATGCGCCACACACCTGCGGTGGAGAACGAGATCACCACGGCGCGGCTGTGATCTGCCGATGCCGGCGTCGCCACACCGAACCGCTGCAGTTCGGCGAGGAGCAGCTGCTCCACCAGACCACCGAATCGAACGGGGTGCTTGGTCTCGATGAACAGGCGCACCGGGCGTTTCCAGTCCAGCGTCAGCTCCATCAGTTCGCGCAGTGTGAGGACCTTCGAGGTGAGACCGGACGTATGCCAACTCGCGAAGTCGAACTCCCGGAGCTGAGCGAGGGTGAGTTCACTGACCACACCGCTGCCGTCGGAGGTGCGGTCGATCGTGCGGTCGTGGACACACACCAGCTCGTGGTCCGCGGTGAGCCGGACGTCGCACTCGAGTCCGTCAGCGCCCTGCTCGAGGGCGAGCTCGTACGCCATCAGCGTGTGTTCGGGTTTGTGGCCCGACGCCCCCCGGTGAGCCACCACCGCAGGCGTTTCCGTGCGCAGCACCCGATGGGTGTCGGTCATACCGCGACCAGCCATCGGGTGGGGGCCGCCGTCTCGGCTTCCCGGTCGAGCAGTCGCGTGATCGTCCACCACACCGCAACCGCGAACCCGGCGCTGGCCAGGTCGGACACGATGACAAGGAGCACTGCATTCGACTGCCACAGCAGGGACTCGGCGAAGATCCGCAGCACGATGCACCCGACCACCAGCAGATTCACCAGTACCCAGCCGGCCCACAACCACCACAGTCGCTTACGGATGTGGTCGCGCGGCAGATCGTCGCGAAGTTCGAGTACCTCGCGCATGAAGGCCACCGGACGGAAGACGTTGATCACCGGGACCCAGCACCCGATGAAGATCTCCCGGCGGGTTCGCGGGTCGTATTGACCGTGCTCGCCGTATGACCTCCGCCGCTCCTCGATCAACCATCCGGCGGCGCCGGCCAGGCACGCGAGCATCATCGCCACCGACGCCAGGCCGGTGATCCACACCGCGCCCTCGGCAGCGACCTGCATACCGCGGCCGACCGGTTCTTCCAGGTTGACCACGAGCAATGCGTAGATCCACGCCTCGGCGGCGGCCGCCGCGACGAGTACGCCCGCTGCGATCAGCAACAGCTGCGGAAGCCGGGCTGTAGCCTGTTCGATCAGGTTCTGCTCACGCGTCTCGGGTTCGGTTGCCGGGCTGTCCTGCAGACCCCACTGCGGGACGCTTCGGTAGCGAGGCGTGGGTGTTTCGTGCCGCTCGACCCGGGCTCGCGGACGCGGCCGGGCCTCCGGCGGACGCAGCGCCACCCAGCGCACCATCCGCCGTGCTGTCGGAGACATCTGACGCGGCGCGCCGCCGGACACCGATTGATGACGCTGACTGCGCGGCGGGACGTACATGTTGTTCGGCCGCGGCTGCGGGCCAGGCGGAGGGGGTGCGGGAACGCCTCCCGGGGCAGACACGGGCCGTTGCTGCGGCGGCGGCCGGAACACCACGGCGCGGCCGTAGGCGTCGAGCGGGGTCAGCGGACCCGAACATCGTGGGCAGCGTGGTCGACGGGGATCGTGCGGTCCAGCGATCCGGCAGTGCGGGCAGTAGTCCCGGACCGGGCCAGAAGGCGGAACTGTCACCGCCCGGTCTCCGAGGACGCCGCTCCCCCGGATCCACCTGCGCCTGTCTCCAGGGGCCTACCGGCCTGCGCCCACGCCAGGATTCCGCCCCCGACGTTCGCGCCCTCGTACCCGCGCTGCAAGAGGTACCCGAGCACGCGGGCCGAGCGGCCACCCGAGTGACAGATGACAAACAGCTCGGCGTCGGGGTCGATCTCGTCGACCCGAGCGGGCACTTCGGCGAGAGGGATGTGGAGGCTCCGGGAACGTGCCCGTTCGCCCACTCGTCGTCTTCTCGAACGTCCAGCAGGATCCTGTTCGTCTCTGCCGTGAAATCGACCGGTAGGTCGGTGACGGGCACCGACGGAACATCCGACATAGTCACCCGTCCATGGTGGCACGCTGCCCCGGCGTGCGCCGCCACCCCGCAGTTTTCAACAGGTTATCCACAGGGCCCCGCGTTCCGCTCATCGTCGCCCAAATGTCGAGATAATTAACAATCCGAAAGATAATCCTTCGAGCAGCAACATGATTTGTGACGAGGTTCACTAACAATTCACTCAAAACGCCGAGTTCTCCACAGTTTCCACAGCCTCATCCACAGGTTGAGTGTTTGCTGGCAGGCTCTGAACCAGCGCGTTAGGCGACGCCTGTGGATAACTTCACGTCAACCGGAGACGACAACTCACAGGGTCCGATTTGCGGAAGACATCCCTTCGGTGCATCGCCGGAACGGTCAGTACACCGACCACTCCGACTGCGAGTACTCGAGGATCCGCGGCTGCATCAGGGTGGACGAGGGCATCTCCAATGGTGGGCGGTCGGGCGGGAACGTACGGGCGGCATCCAGCTCGTCCGCCGACAAGAAGCGACGGTCCACCGCAGGGTCCACCGTCACCGCCGGTGCGACGTCACCCGCTGCCCCCAGAAAGAAACCCCAGTCACCGAACGAGGGCACGTCGACGTGATAGGCCGCGGTCGTCACCCCTGCCTCGGCGATGCTCTGACCGATGCACCAGAACGAGCGGGGCGCGAAGTAGGGCGAGCCCGCCTGGACGACCATTCGGGCACCCGGCGCCAGGTGCCCGCGGATCAGCCCGTAGAACTCCACCGAGTACAGCTTGGCGGTTGCCGTCTCGTCCGGGTCCGGCATGTCGACGATGACGGCGTCAAACAGACCCGAATCCTCACGCAACCAGTTGAACGCGTCGGCTGTCACCACGGAGACCCGGTCGTCGGCGAAGGCGTTGCCGTTGAGTTCGGTGAGTCTCGGTTCCGTGCGCGCCAAATCGATCATCCGGGGGTCGAGTTCGACGAGGTGCACCGACTGCACATCGCGGTACTTCAGCACCTCGCGTAGTGCCAGACCGTCGCCACCGCCCAGGATCAGGACGTTGTCCCGCTTTTGCGCCAGCGCCGGGTGCACCAGCGACTCGTGGTATCGGTACTCGTCCACGCTGGAGAACTGCAGATCGCCGTTGAGGAAGAGTCGGGTGTCCTCGCCGTCGGGGAGGCCGCGATTGGTGATCACGATGTCCTGGATCGGGGTTCGGTCGGCCAGCACGATCGGGTCGCGATACAGCGCCTGCCGTGCGTTGACCTCGAAGGTGTCGGCATAGAACATCGCCGCCATCAACACCGCGACCACACCGACCGACCCGGCCCCCAATGCCAGCATGCGGACTCGACCGAGGTCTCGGCGGAACACGATGAGTACAAGAGCGGCTCCGGCAACGGCGTTGATCATGCCGACCACGAGCGCGCCGCGGATCTGGCCGAGCAACGGCAGCAACAGGAACGGGAACGCCAGGCCGCCGAGCAACGCGCCCACGTAGTCGGCGGCGAACAGATCGGCCACCGCAGACCCTGCCGACTGCTCCCTGATGTGTTGGAGCAACACCATCAGCAGCGGTATCTCGGCGCCGATCAGCATTCCGAGCACAAAGGCAACCACGACGAGCGACTGTGTGTAGAGCGACAGATAGGCGAACGCCCCGTACAACGCCAGCACCGAGAGACCACCAAGCAGAGCCAGCACCAGCTCGATGACTGCGAAGCTGACGGCGGCCCGGTTCTGCAGAGGTTTTGCGGCCAGCGATCCGATGCCCATCGCAAACACCATCACCGACAACACGATTGCGGCCTGCGTGGCCGTGTTCCCGATCAGGTACGACCCCAGCGTGACGAGCGCGAGCTCGTAGACCAGTCCGCAAGCGGCGCAGATGAACACCACCGCCAGGAGCGCTGACCGTGCTGCCCGGCGTAGTGGCGGCGGCGCGGTGGTGTCGGGTGGGGCGGTGGATGTGGCCAATGGAGCGGACTACAGCAGAGACGCGGCGATGATCAGTCCGGCACCCACGTGAACCGTCGCGGAGACCCAGACGGCGGGGTGCGGTCGATCATCCATCAACACCTCGCCCAGGTCGCCGGGTGAGAGGGCGTCGACGAGGATGAAGCCCAACGCCATCACGAAGATCCCGATCACCGTGTAGATCAGGGTGTACAGCAGTCCTTCACCGAGGTCGCCTTGGCTGGCGGTGATCGCCGCGACGATGATGATCGCCACCGCCAGGGTGTTGCTCGCCACCAGGATGCACGCGTTCCGGTTGCGGTCCACCCAGACCTGTTGTCGCAGCTTGCCCGGCGTCACCAGGTCGACGGCGACGAACCCGAGGATCATCAGCAACACGCCTACGCAGCTGTACGCCGCAGCCGATACGACGTTGTCGCGCAAGATCTCCCACTCCACTTTGTCTCCCACCTGTTGTTTTCTGCGCTACTTGCCGGAACCGCCGCCGCCACCCCGATAGTCGGAGCCGCCACCGGAAAAATTGGGACGTGAGACCCAGAACCCACCGATGAACCCGCCGTAATGGCGGTACCCGGATTCGTAGTCGTCGCTGAGCATCACGCGGGTATTGTTGTTTTCATAGGGAAAGAGGCCCACGAGGTAGTCGGGATACTGCATGAACAACCCGCTCGTGGGCACCCCGGCGACGGTCTGGGTCGCCTGACGTTGATCGGCCGGTCTCTGGGCACCGCGGATCTGGCCGGCGACTTGCTCGGGGGTGCCGTCGGCGATGTACGCATCCACCGATCCTTCGTCCAGGTTCGGCGCCCGGTCATAGTTCTGTTGGATGTAGCTGCGCGCGCTGGTGGATGCCACCCCGCCGGACACACATGAAAAGGCAAGCAGCGCAACAGCCACCAGGACGATGGCGGCGATGATTCCGTTACGGATGCGGTTGAGGGGCTTGCGGTTGTAGCCGCCCGCATCGTGGTCGTAGGTCATCAACGCACCTGCACGAGGCTCGAGGTGATCACCACGTCGCCCGTCTGGGGATAGGCGTGCCAGGTGTCCCAGCGGATCCGGTCTCCGAGGTCGGCGGCGATGATCGCGGTGAAGGCATCGGGACTGCCGGGATAGTGCCCGATCAGAGCATGCGGTCCTGTCGCCCGATCCGAGATCTGGGCGCCGAGCACGGAGAGGGACCGTGCGTTGTGGCGTTCGGTTCGCGCCCGGAACGAGACGGTGGGCGTTTGCAACGTCGACGGTAGTTCTCGGTGCTGTCCCGGGAGGCACGCCAGGGTTTCGACGGTTTCGCCGAGTGCGGTCACCGCGCTGACCTGGTGGCTTGCGCCCAACAACCGCAACGTGAGGTCTGCGTTGTCGAATTGGCAGCGAACGGTGGACAGAGCGGGCAGCAACGGCTCATCGAAGGACAGCGCCAGCTGGTCGGCGCTGGTGTCCGAGTACGGCACCGCGAGAATCGCCTGCATGCTCAGCTCGGACCGGTGTCTGCGGGAAAGATGCGGTACTCGGCGCGGGCCAGGACCTGTCCCCGCGCGCATTCCCACCCCGACCCGAAGTCCTCGAAGGACAACCGGGCGTCACCGGCCGAATAGTCGTGATACGACATGTTTCCGGTGGCCAGGCCGGTGGTTCCGGCGCTGGTGAACCTCGCCGACCCGGTCTCGTCCGACGAGTATCGGCGGCCGTCGACCTCGACCGACTCGGGCCCGGGGGAAACGGTGACACCCTTGAGTTCCTCCCACAGCACCACCTCGAGGTCGGGGTCCTCCTCCACCGACACCCACGCCTTGCGGCCGGTTCCGGTGTCGAGGAAGTTCTCGGTCCACGAGAAGCCGCTCTGCGAGAGGGTCAGGGTGCCCCGGACCGCGAACATCTCCCCGCGGATCTCCACCATGTCGCCGGGCTTGAGCACGCGAGGATCTCCACGGACGGCGTCGTCGTCGGCACTCGAGAACGGATCCCGCGGAGCGTACGCGCGGTCGCGAACCGCCTTGGTCTCGGCTGCCTGGCGCTCGCGACGTTTCGCGATTGTGTTGAACAGCATGATCACCGCGATGATGGCCAATATCGCGACGATGATGATCAGCAGCGACTCCATGCGATGAACCTATCCAATTCGGACAGGTCCCGTGCCGCCAGGACCACTCGGTCGGCGTCTAGAGGCCGATCCGCATCCAGTGCGCCCTACGCTCGGCAGCGGCCAGCACACCGGTGACCACGCCATCGAAGGTCTCCGCAGCCATCGTCGACATACGACTTTCGCTGTGCGACACACCCCCGGTCAGCCGGGTCAGCAGCGGCTTCGGTGAGGCGATGATCTCGAGTTCGGCGTCGGGGAAACGTTCTGCCAGTACCGACCGCAACACTCCGATTCCGTCGACGAGGCCCACATCGGCAGCAGCGCGGCCCACCCAGACGTCGCCGCTGAACAGCTCGGCGTCAGACCCGACCAGTTTGGCGCCACGGCGCTGGCGCACCCAGGTGATGAATGCGGCATGCAGGTCGTTCTGGAGACCGTGGAGCCAGGCGACGTCTTCGGGCTTCTCCGCGGAGAACGGATCAAGACGCGATTTGTTCTCGCCTGCGGTGTAAACCCGCCGTTCCACTCCCACCCTGCCCAGCAGCTCGGGAGCACCGAAACCCGACGACACCACGCCGATCGAACCGACGATCGACGTGTGCGCGGCGTAGATCTCGTCGGCCGCACAAGCTATCCAGTAGCCGCCCGATGCCGCCGCGTCTTCGCAGAACGCGATTACCCGAATGCCCTTCTCAGAGGACAATTGGCGGATGCGTTCAGCGATGTACTCCGACTGTGCGGGCGAACCACCTGGGGAATTGATGACAAGAACGACTGCTTTGAGCCGTTCGGTCTCGAATGCGCGCCTGAGTTTCGGTTCGAGGTTGTCGGCGGTCAAGCCGCCGCGTGCCATCCCCACCGAGCCGATCGGACCCTCCAGGCGCACCACTGCAACCTTGTCGGCGTGTGCCTTGGCCATCTTCTTGGCGAGCTGCTTGATCGGACCCATCCCTCAACAATATGCGCGTGTACGCCGGTGGCAGCCGAACATCGACTCAGCCGGAACGACAAAGGCGCGTGACCGGTGCCGGACTCACGGCGGTCGATGTCAGACTGTCGTCATGGGACACCGCTACGGAGTGAGTGATCGATGACGATCCGCTGGCTCAGCGCCTTTCTCGACTTTCCTGCCGACAGCTTCAGCAACGAGGTGACGTTCTGGCGAGCAATCGCCGGTAGTACGGTGTCGCCTGCCCGAGGACCGGACCGCCAGTTCGCATCTCTGGAGCCGTTCAACGGCGACCCGCACCTGCGTGTTCAACGGGTGAAGGACGGACCCGGCGGCGTCCATCTCGATCTGCACGTCGACGACATCAAGCCGGCCACTGCGCACGCCAAATCGCTGGGCGCCCACATCGTCTCTGCAGCAAGCGAATTGGTGGTGTTGACCTCGCCCGCCGGATTCGGGTTCTGCCTTGTGCCGTGGAACGGAGAACACGAACGTTCCCGGCCCATCCGGTGGCCCGGTGACACCATCAGCATCATCGATCAGCTGTGCATCGACATACCGGCGAAACTGTATGACGCCGAATGCGACTTCTGGGCCACGCTCACCGGCTGGCCGTGGCGTCAGGGCGTGATGCCCGAATTCCGTAATCTGCGACGTCCGAAGGAGATGCCGCTACGGGTGCTGCTCCAACGGATCGGCTCATCCACGATCGGCGGTCATCTCGACCTCGCCAGCACCCATCCCGAGGAGGAGGTCGCTCGGCACGAGGCTGGGGCGCCAAAGTGGAGCAGCACCACCGGTTCTGGACCGTGATGTCGGACCCGATCGGTCGTCGCTACTGCATCACCCATCGCAACCCGCGGTCGGGTGACCTGACACACTAGCCGCCGGTCGGTCCAGACGGCGACGAAGGAGACGCGCACCGTGGAGCAACCGGGGTACGACGCAATGGCGGACCTGTATGCCGCAACGTTTCCTCATCCGTTCCTGACCCCCCTCGAAGAACACGCCGTCGCGGCGTTCGCCGACACGGTCCGGGACCGTGGCGCCGATGGACCTGTTGTGGATGTCGGGTGCGGGCTGGGACAGGTCACCGCATTTCTGGCCGAACGAGAGCTGGCGTCGATCGGCATCGATTCCAGCGAACAGATGCTGGCTCGGGCGGCGCGCCAGTTCCCACATCTCGATTTCGTCAGAGGTGATGCCACGCTCGATCAACTCGGTGGCGACTTGCCGATCGCTGCCATCCTGGCGCGTTTCAGCCTGATCCACATACCGCCCGAGAATGTCCCGGATGTGCTGCGCTGCTGGTCCTCCCGGACTTCGGCGGGCGCCCCCGTCCTGGTGGCGTGTCAGATCAGTTCGCACACCGGGCAAGTCGAGCAGTTCGACCACAAAGTGGCGCCCGCCTGGCGATGGCACCCCGATCGATTGGCAGCGGCCCTGTCCGACGCCGGATTCGACGAGGTGTGGCGGGCGGTGAGCCAACCCGACGATCAGCACCGATTCGCTGAGGTCCACATGCTTGCCACACGGCGATGAGAACGCAGCCGCAGCAGAAGTCTTGGCAGACCGGGCGGTGGGGCGTCTTATTCTTGCCTCGTGGCCTTCGAATTGATCGGCGGAATCGAGAAACGGGCGATCGTCCTGGTCCCGTACGACGATGCCTGGCCCCAAGCCTTCGAGCGAGAGCGTCGCCGTATTGCGGCCGCGCTCGGTGAGGTGGCCATTCGGATCGATCACATCGGATCGACGTCGATTCAAGGTCTGGTCGCAAAGCCCGTCATCGACATCGACCTGAGCGTCGCCGACCCCGATGACGAGGCCAGCTACCTGCCGGCCCTCGAATCAGCCGGCTACCGTCTTCGCGTGCGTGAGCCCGGACATCGAATGGTGCGCACGGCAAGCCTCGACGTGCACGTACACATCTGTCGCAGTGGAAGCGATTGGGAACGTCGGCACCTCCTGTTCCGAGATTGGTTGCGCCACGACGCGCGCGATCGCGAAGCCTATGGCGAACTCAAAAAAGTCCCTGGCTCAGCGCGATTGGCAAGACATGAACGCCTACGCCTCGGCCAAGGGGCCCCTCATCGAAGAGATCACCGCGCGGGCTGCAAAGTGGGCCGAACACGGCGCATGGCGTGGGCTGGAGGAATCTTGACCATCGCCGACTATCAGGTCACTGACGCCGACCGGCGCCCGTTGCCACGGTCGTACCGAACCGAACCTCGCCATCTCGGCTATCGCGACGACGATCTCACGAAACCTTCTGCGGGCTACCTGGACTCGATGATGCAGCCCGTTCCGTCGCACGTCGACAAAGCGCTGAGAACCGGCCCGGAACCCACGGCTGGAGGCTACGAGGTCGAAGACGTCGCTGCGCATCTGTCGGCGCCGCGATACACACCGATGGAAACCGGTTGGACCCGAACCTCGGCGGGAACACTTGTGGTGTCGTGCCTGACCGACATGCCCGATGTCACGGCAGAGATGTGGGACTGGTGGTTCGGATGGCATGGCTCCGACAGCGCACGTTACAAGTTGTGGCACCCTCGCGCCCATGTCTTCGCAGCGTGGGGAGATGATCGTAGTTCCCAGCGGCACCTGACGGACACGGAGCGCTACATCGGGAACGTGTCATACGTCGACGAGTACATCGGATCCACCCTGTCGCACTTCGCAATCAGGTTCGTCGAACCGAGCACGCTGGGTTTTGCCCCCAGCGCAGGTACCACCCACATCTGCGCCCGCATCGGTACAAGCGACTTCCCGGTGGTTGCTGGGTGGTTTGTCCACCAGGTCCGCCCCACCGATCGCGGTAGTGAGATGAGATCCCGCTTCTTTCTGGGACGCGCCGAAATCCTCGACGTACCAGCGAATTCCACATCACGACCCATGAGCACCCGGTTGCTCGCAAATCCAATGGGTCACCGAGCACTTGCGCCTGTGGTCGCCACAGTCGGGCGTAGACGCACCAGCGCACAGCTCGCTCGGGATCTTCTCCGCCACTGTGCCGAAGAGATGAACCACTTGGCTGCGTTCTTACCGAGACTCTTCACCGAGTTCCGCGATGTGCCTTGATCATTGCGTTGTCGGCAAAGGATTTCTGATTCGCGGGCACAAGCAGCTGACTCGTGCATGCCCTCACCAACACATCGCGGCCGAACGTCAGGCTGGATCTTGACGTAGCAGTTGCATGCGACTGGCCAGCCGAAACGCATCGGGCCGTCGAGTGGCGCCCTCAAGGAAGGTCGCGAGTTCGTGAATGGACGTGAAGTGGACGCACACATCGGCATCGACAAGCACATCGACCAGATTGATGAAACGTTGCTGAGCCTCGAGATCGGCGTCTCGAAGCAAGGGGACGTCGGTAATCGTCCAGGTGGCGAATGCCCGCATCCATTCCAGGTATTCGATTGTCGATGTCGGGGAATCGCAGATCTGGCTGAAAGAAACCCACAGGTGAGCGGGGCGCGTCGCAAGGACCGGGAAGTGGCGGCCGCGAACTTCCGCCGTTGTGGCCTCGCTGCGTAGTGGAAGCACCACTGGCGTTCGCGTAGTCCAGGTGCCGGCCGCGAAGCCGACTGCGTGATCAAACCGGAGCGACCGGTAGTCGGTAGGACCGTCTAGATGGAAGAGCTCCATATTCGTCTTGATCAGTTCGATGCCGGGCTCAAAAGTGTGATGCCAGACAGGGTTCGGCAACAAGTCCTTTGGTGCATAGTTGGAGGTTGCGAGCACAGTGATTCCACGACGGAACGCGTTCTCGAGCAACCGTGTGAGCAAACGTGCGTCGCCGGAATCATGGACGTGCAACTCGTCGAAAAACAGCAACCTGCCCGCGCCAGTTACTTCGTCGATTGCCCGGTCCACAGCCTCCCGTTCGGTGCGGTGATCGTGGATGTTGCGATGGAGCTCGTCGAAGAAGCGGTGGAAGTGAATACGGGTCTTCTGGGTCGTAGGCACTGCTGCATAGAGCGCGTCGGTCAGCCACGACTTACCCCTGCCGGCGTCGCCATAAATGTACAGGCCACGAGGCGTTGATTGGCGTCTCTGCTTCTTGTTAGCTGTTGCTGCAACGCAAGCGAGTCGATCAAGGAGTCGCCGCTGGGCGGCGTCCAGAGTGAACCCGGCCCGCATTGCCGATGCATCGACCGCCGTAACGAGCTGCTGCTCTGAACGCACGTTGGAAGTGTCCCATGTCGGCGCCGCATGCCAGAGTGGTGGAGTGGACAAGAAGCTAGACCGCCGGTGGAACCACAACATTCACTACTACGACATCGCTTTGGCGGCGGCGCCGATGGCCAGAACGGCTCTCGATGTTGGAACCGGCGACGGACTTCTCGCCGCCCGCCTCGCCGAGAACGTCGATGAGGTCACCGGTATCGATTCTGACAGTGAGACGCTGACCAACACGCAGAAGAACGCCTCCGCCGATGTCACGTGGATTGCTGGAGACGTACTGACGTACCCACTCCCCGAAGGGCACTACGACCTCGTCACCGCAGTAGCAACCGTCCATCACTTCCCCGACCTCGCGGCAGGACTCGGACGGCTCGCGCGCCTCACAGCTCACGGTGGCACCCTGGTAGTCATCGGCTGCGCACGCAGCTCGACCGCGCAGGACTACGTCTTGGAACTCGTGGGCGCCATACAACACCAAGTGCTGTCTCGCAGGCGCGGCTACTGGCAACACAATGCTCCGGTGCAGATGCTCTTTCCGCACACCTATACACAGGTCAAAAGCATTGCCACAGCCGTACTACCAGGCCTGAGCTGGCGCCGCCTACCCTTATGGCGCTACGCGATCACTTGGCAAAAGCCGAAGTCGGACTTCTGAGCAGTGCGCCGACAAACACTTGGACAACGACTTGCCCGTGCCGCTCTGTCTCGATCCTCACCGGCGAGTCCGGACACGCACGGTCGGCGAGGTATGCGCACTCTTGTGCGCGGCTGCTCTTAAAATGAGGTGTCCGAGGTGCGACGTGCCTCACCGTCCGAGGAAGTGGCACATGAGCTTTGACCGCCTGGAAGAGATCGTCAACGAAGCCCGTGGTCACGGGTGGTTCGTCGAGGGGTCCGCGAACGCCGAGCAACTTGCCTTCCTCAAGGCCCTGGCTGCCAGGCAAGAAACACGTCGAATCGGCGAGATCGGTTTCAACGTGGGGTTCTCGAGCTACGCCTTCCTCAGTGCCAACCCTCTCGTTCATGTCACGTCGTTCGATCTGGCCGAACACGAGTACGTGTCAATGGCCAAGGAACACGTCGACGCGGAGTTCCCGGAGCGCCACACGCTGATCGCCGGCGATTCGCGCCAGACGATTCCGCTGTTCGCCGACTCGGAGACCAACGGCACCTTCGATTTGATCTTCATCGACGGTGGGCACACGTACGAGGTTGCCTCCGCCGACATCTCCAACATGAAGCGCCTGGCCCACGAGGGCACCGTGCTCATCTTCGACGACCTGCTCCCGCACAAGCCGTGGGGCGAGGGGCCCATCCGTGCGTGGCGCGAGGCAATCGAAGCCGGAACCGTGCTGCAAACAGGCCTGTTCCAGGATGGTGTTGAGGTCGAGGCGATACGCCCTGACGCAGCTCGAGGCTGGGCAGTTGGGCGCTACGCCTGAAGGCCAGGCAGCGATATAGACCGATGACGACGAAGAGCCCGACTCTGCGGGTAGCTGCGGCGCAACCCGTCACCAAGACCGACGACCTCCGCGCGAACGCCCTGGCCCACGCCGACGCCGTCCGGCGTTGCCGTGCACAACTTGTTGTGTTCCCGGAGATGTCCCTGACCGGGTACAGCATGGAAGCGCAGGCCGTCGACGTCGATGACCCGGCGTTGGATCCACTGGTGGAAGCATGCGAGGAGACGGGCTCGATCGCGCTGGCGGGCGCGGCTGTTCCTCACTTGTCCGGACGGGCCATCGGAGTCTTGGCGGTGGCGGGAACCGGCGCCCAAGTCGTTTACCGCAAAGTGCACCTCGGAGGCCCCGAGGTCGGGGTGTACGTACCGGGAACGACGGTGGCTGTGGTGGAGGTTTCGGGATGGCGTGTCGGCATCGGGATCTGCAAAGACACCCGCATCGACGATCACACCAGCGCCACCATTGCCTCGGCGATCGATTTGTACGCTGCCGGTCTCGTGCACGGACCACACGAAGTGGACCAATTCGATGTCCGCGCGCGCCGTATCTGCGCCCTGGGCTCGGTTCCAGTGGTGTTCGCGGGTTTCGCCGGTCCGACTGACGGCGGATACACACAGACTTGTGGAGGGTCGGCCATCTGGGATGCCAACGGCCACTGCGTGATCCAAGCGGGTGATCAACCCGGGGAACATGTGAGCGCCGAACTCACTGCGTAAATCGGGGTTGCACTCCGACATCGAGCTCACACTCGATCAGTCTGAGAGGCCCCCGCATCTCATCCGCGAAGTCATCACTATGTCGGACGCGGGGAACGCTGGTCGCGGTCACACTATTGGCATGCTCACCAACAAGTTGACCATGAACCTCGTAGCCGATGCGGCACTCATGATCGTGGGACTTGTGCTTTTGCTCTTCTTTCGCGACAGCGAGTTCTGGTGGTTCCGTGGCCAGCCGCTGGGTATCGTCCTGCTGATCTTGGGCGTCATCGGCATCGCCTCGGCCGTCTGGGGAGCAAAGAAACCTCAGCGTCGCTGACCTGCAGACGACTGCTCGAGTTTCCTACTGCTATCACTTCCCCTTTCATCGTATCGCGGAGATGGGGGCTTGCGGCAAGACCCCGTTTGTCGTGCACAATCGCCCGGCAACCGACACGCGGAGGGGTTCTTGATGGCAGATATGGCCGATACGCCGGAACGTTTTGTGGTGCACGAGTCCGGGGCCTACTTTCACGGCACCAAGGCCGACCTTCGGGTTGGGGACTACCTCGTGCCCGGTCATCGCTCCAATTACCGCGACGACCACATCTCGAACTACGTCTACATGACGAAGGTGTTGGACGGCGCGGTGCTGGCAGCGGAAATGGCCGTGGGCGATGGGCCCTGCCGCGTCTACATCGTGGAACCCGAGGACGACGTCGAGGACGACCCCAACGTCACCGACAAGAAGTTCCCCGGGAATCCAACTCACTCCTATCGGAGCGCGCAGCCGGTGAAGGTCATCGGCGAGATGACCGACTGGGTAGGACATTCCCCTGAGTACCTTCGTCAATTCCGCGCCGGACTGGACGCGCTCCGACGCCGCGGAGATGCAGTCCTCTACGACTAGCGGCCGTAATCTCGGTCAACCGGGGACGAGCACGTTCACAGTTCCCTGGAAGATCGCCATGAGCGTCAACGGTTTGCCCGTCCCGTACGTCGCGGCGAGCAGGTATCCCATCGCACACTCCCCCGGTGTTGGTTTCGAGTCCGAGCCGCTCCCCCAGTGGGCGGTTACTCGTTGTTGTTCCGCAACAACTTTGCCGACCTCTTTGGATTCGACACCCCGGTGCCCGCGTATCAGGCGATGACTCCTTCGGGTTGCCGGCGCAAATATCCAATGCCCAGTAGCGCCGGAGATCTCGATACGATGCGCTCGACGCCAGGACCCCTTGAACACCAGCAGTTCATACCGAACCTCGTCGAGGGCCAGGTTGTTGCGGCTGGCGTCGCCGTCCATGGAGAGGTTGATCGACGCGGTGGGAATCGATTCGCCACTGACCACAACGCGGCCATCGTCATCACGATCCAACAGGATCAGACCGTGGTGAGAGTCCACCAACTCCTGAGCAGGCATAGCCCATGCTATGCCGAATCATGTTGTTTCAGCGCCGCTTAACTCCGCCGGCGCGGCCTCAGGAGTTTCACTCGTTCGAACGACGCGAGAACCATCCGGACCCAGTAAAGGCCCCCACGGGAGCGGCGTCGACAATCCTCTCATCGACCGACTGTTGCCAAGCCGATGCCGCGATACTTTGATGCCCGGAGGAGGAGATACCGACATGGGGCTCATCAGGTCATACACCCGGTTCAGCGACGCTGAGCTGCACGAGATCTACCTGCAGGATACGACCGAGGACGTCGTCGGGTTCGTCAATGGTCTCCGCGATGCCGATCCGACCATCACGGTGGACATCGACAAGGCTTTCGAGGCTCTCGGTCTCATGTTCGACCGCTCCGGACTGCCGGTGAATCCTGTTGTCGGTCACGGTTCCATGCCCGGCGACATCAACTTCAGTGAGGGGATTCTTCAATCGGCTGGTCGATTTCAGTGCCCGGGTGGGCGGCACAACCGCAGGCGGACGGAATCGGTTGCGCCGCGCCACAAACGAGTCCCACCCTCACCGCAACGGGAAGTGAAGAGCTGGTGAAGTCGACGTTGATGACTCCCGGGGCCAAGTCGACGAACCTAGGGTCAGGTTCATGAAAAGAACCATGACAAAAGCTTCCTTGGCGGCCCTCACCGTAGCTGCGGCCGGTGTGATCAGCGTGCTGGGAGCTCCTGCTGCGTCGGCCAATTCGTTCTCCCCCAGCACCCAGGGTGGAACCGCCAGTTACAACGACGGTGACGATCAGTTCTGCGCGTTCGCCTGGAATGCCGAAGGGGTCCGGACTGTACGGGTGACGCTGACCGCGATCAGCCGCTCGGGTCCCGGACACGACTTCACCGAGCGAAACACCTACGCGGGCGGCGGCGCGGGCAACACCTGCCGCAGCCTGGCCACCGCGTACGAGGACACCCAGTACAAGGCCGTGATCCGTGGTTACTGGGGTGAGAAAGGCACCACCGAGACCAAGACGGTCTACTTCTACAGCTGACGTCGGGCGTACGTCGACACGACAATCTTGAAAATACTCCGCCATTCGCAACCCCGATGCGTTTGGCGGCTTCGTCGTGCGGCCGCTCGCCATGCACGAGCTTTATGAGTACTTGCTCGTCGGCATTCGCCCGAACTACTGTGCTCAGTCATGGACAGGACGAGCCATGCCTGAACTGGTACTCCGGCGAGCCGAAGAGCGGGATACGGTCCGGCTGGTCGAGGTCTGGCGCGCCGCAGTAGAAGCAACCCACCACTTCCTCTCCCCCTCGGATGTCGACGGGTACTCAGAGCGTCTGGCAGCAGAGTTCTTTCCGATGGTCGAACTCGTGGTCGCCGAATTGGGCGGCCGCGTAGCCGGTTTCAGTGGCACCACCGACGGTCGGCTCGAGATGTTGTTCGTCGATCCCACAACACACGGCCGCGGAGTGGGTACAGCGCTGCTGGATCGAGCCGTTCAGGCGCAGGGCAACATCGATGTCGACGTGAACGAACAGAACTCGGACGCAGTCGCGTTCTACAAACGCCGCGGATTCGAGCAGATCGGGCGATCGCC
The DNA here is from genome assembly GCF_000506245.1 of Williamsia sp. D3. Taxonomy (NCBI): domain Bacteria; kingdom Bacillati; phylum Actinomycetota; class Actinomycetes; order Mycobacteriales; family Nocardiaceae; genus Williamsia; species Williamsia sp. D3. The sequence goes on from NZ_AYTE01000004.1 coordinate 240,251, forward strand.
GCTCGATTCAGACGGTCGACCGTTTCCCCTTCTGCACTTGCGGCGAAACATCGGGTAGATCACCCGATGACACATCGACGACGGCCGGCAAAGCTCTCAGCGTGCGTCTGACACGTCGATCTTCAACGTCCTCGTTTTGCGTCGTACAGTGCCGCGTCCGCCTGCTCGAGAAGGTCGGAAATGGTTGTGGCACCGGCATCCTCGGTGGCGAATCCGACGCTCGCCTCGGGAACCACAGACCGGAGCTGCTCGATCACGTCTGATGCAGATGCCTGTCCGGTACCGGCGATGAGAAGAGCGAACTCGTCGCCGCCGAGGCGGGCGAGAACGGCGCCTTTCGGGACCACCGAACTCCACCGCTGGGCATACTCGATCAGTCGTTGATCGCCCACCTGGTGCCCCAGAGAGTCGTTCACATTCTTGAAATCGTCGATGTCGAATACCGCGACCGTGATGGTGGCGCGGGCTGATCGTGCGCGCGCGAGTTGTTCGGTGGTCGCGATCTCCCACCCGGCCCTGTTCAGCACGCCTGTCAGTGGATCGGTGCACGCGATGGTGACGAGTGACCGTGTCACCAGCCCGAAAGATTCTGCCGCTCCGACGATCGCGACGGCGAAGACGACGTAGGTGATCCCGAGCTTGTGCGCCGGCCCGATCGCCAGGGCCACGCACGTCGCGGCGGTGAGGAAGATGACCATCATCCACGCGCGCTTGGGCGGATAGAACGCCCGGATGTACATGGCCAGGAACATCACTGCGATCAGGCAGGGGAAGTCGTAGATGATCGAGTTGTGGAATGCGATGACCACCGGCGTCGCGATCATCGCCGCGACAAGCGCGGGAGCCAGCCTTGCGTGAGCGAACGCCACGTAGATCAGTGCGCCTACTCCCAAGACAACAGCGATCATGCCGCCGGTGGGGTTCGCGAGCTCGTCACTCCTCGGTGAGATCCGGTTGAGGAACACCCCGACGAAGTACAAGAACGTTGTGGCGGCCAGGTAGATGCGGAGTACACGGACCTTCTGCTCGCGCAACATCTGACCGGCTGATCCGGACACGAGAGCGAAACGGTTCACGATGACCCCCAGCCTGTTCGGTTCGTTCCCGCCAGGACGACGTTATCGCGGAAGCGAGTCCGGTGCCCGGGGCACGGGCGGCTGCCAGTCGGCGACGCCAGGTGCAGGCCCGGGAACTCGCGACAACTCTGGCAGCGAGCGAACGGCGCGACTCAGACGGTGATCGTGTGATGCCGACCCAGCGGCAACATCAACGGCTTCCCTGATGTGGGATCGGTGATTACCTGACTCTCCAGACCGAACACCGCGCGAACGGTGTCCTCGGTGAGAACCTCTGCGGGTTTCCCAGCGGCATGAAGTGTTCCGTCGGCCAGTGCGATCAGGTGGTCGGAGTACCGGGCCGCCATGTTCAGGTCGTGCAAGACCATGACGATGGTGGTGCCCCGTTGTTGGTTGAGGTCGGTCAGGAGGTCGAGGACCTCGATCTGGTGACTGACATCGAGAAACGTCGTGGGTTCATCGAGCAGCAACAGATCGGTGTGCTGGGCCAGGGCCATTGCGATCCACACCCTTTGGCGTTGTCCACCGGAGAGTTCGTCGACCGGCCGATCGGCGAGAGCGGATGTTTCTGTTGCATCGAGAGCCTCTGCGACCGCCGTATCGTCCTCTTTGCTCCACCTCGCGAACATGCCCTGATGTGGGTGGCGACCACGTCCAACCAGGTCCGCGACCGTGATGCCTTCGGGCGCGATCGGCGATTGCGGCAACAACCCGAGCGTGCGGGCCAACTGCTTGGCGGGAGTCCGATGTACCTCTTTGCCATCGAGCACCACGCGGCCGGTGCGGGGTGCCAGCAACCGCGACATCGACCGCAACAGGGTCGATTTGCCGCACGCATTCGCCCCGACGATCGCCGTGACCTGCCCCGGAGGGATGGTCAGGTCGAGCTTTTCGATGACGTTCCTGTTGCCGTACCCGAGTGTCAGATTCTCGATGGTCAGCGAGTGTGTGGTGGTCACAGTGAGCCGCCTCCGCGGTTGGTGCGGATGATGAGGTAGATGAGGTAGGGAGCGCCCATCACACCGGTGATGACGCCCACCGGGTATCGCGTGTCGAGCGCGAACTGACCGACGAAATCCGCCACCAGTACAAGCAAGGAGCCGACGAGCGCGGACGGGATGAGGAGCGAGCCGTTAGGTCCGACCAGCCTGGCCGCAATCGGTCCCGAGAGGAAGGCGACGAATGCGATCGGGCCCGCGGCTGCCGTGGCGAACGCGATGAGGCCGACCGCGGAGACGATGACGATGAGTCGGGTGCGGTTGACCCGCACCCCGAGCGCTGACGCGGCGTCATCGCCGAGCTGCGTCATCGCGAGATTGCGAGTCTGGCTCAGCAGGATCGGGGTGAGCACCACCAGGGCGACGAGAACCGGGATCGTCTCGGTCCACGACGTTCCGTTCAGACTCCCGGTCAGCCAACGCGTCGCCTCCTGCAGATCCCACTCGGCAGCCTGGTCCAGGAGATAGTCGGTGATGCTGAGCAGCATTGCGGCAAAACCGATTCCGATGAGAATCAGCCGGGTGCCCACCACGCCGCTCTTGAACGAAAGGACATAGATGAGCACCGCGACCGCGAGGCTGGAGACGATCGCAAAGATCGACACCTGGGTGGCCCCGAGGGACAGGGTCACGATTGCAAAGGTGGCCGCGGCGCTCGCACCGGCGCTGATACCGATGATGTCCGGACTGGCCAGCGGGTTGCGCAACATGGTCTGAAAGGCGATGCCGGAGAAACCGAAACACAGACCGGCAGCGACCGCGAGCACAGCGCGAGGCAGACGCAGTCGTCCGACAGTGAATGTCGCACCCTGCACCTGCTCGCCCAGAATGACTTTCAGGACGTCGCCGGGAGGGTAGTACGTGTGCCCCACCATCAGGCTGACCGCGAATCCGATCACGATCAGCACGGCGAGCACCGCGATCACGGCTTGACGTCGACGACCACGGCTCTGCCGGCTCTCGGCGATCGACTCTGCTGTCACGACAGGCACACTCACAACGCGCCCACCTTCTGGCGTCGCACGATGTAGATGAAGAACGGCGCACCGATCAGGGACGTCAGGATCGCCACGTCGATTTCCGCGGGGCGGGCGATGATCCGGCCGAGCACATCGGCGCCGGTCAACAGCGCAGCGCCGGTGATCGCCGAGAACGGCAGCAGCCAGCGGTGGTCCACACCGACAATCAGTCGACACGCGTGGGGTACCAGCAGTCCGACGAACGCGATCGGACCGGTCACGGCAGTCGAAGCGCCACAAAGGATCACCGCACCCAGTGCCGCGCCGCCGCGGACCAGGGCGACACGCTCACCGAGCCCAGCGGCCAGATCGTCTCCCAACGCCAACGAGTTGAGACCACGCGCCGACAACAAGCAGATCAAGAAACCGACGGCGAGGAACGGCAGCACACGTTCGATGCTGTCGAATGTGCCGCCGCCGACACCGCCCACCCGCCACGACTGCACCACATCGGCAGTGTCGTTGCGGCCCAGCACAAGTGCGGTGACCAGGGAGAGCAGAGCCGCAGATGTCGCGGCGCCCGCCAACGCGAGCTTGAGCGGGGTGGTCCCGCCGCGCCCGAGTGATCCCACGGTGTAGACGAAGATTGCAGCGAGAGCAGCACCGACGATGGCGACCCAGATGAAGCTGGTCGACGACGTGAGCCCGAAGTAGGAAAGACCGATGACCACGGCAAGCGAGGCCCCCATGTTGACGCCCAGAATGCCAGGATCTGCGATGGGGTTTCTGGTCACGCCCTGCATGACCGCGCCAGAGACGCCGAGGGCGCCACCGACGATCATCGCCAACAGCGTTCTCGGAATACGTTTTTCGACAGCAGCCTGCTCGATGCTCCCGTCGGTGCCGTCGAGCGCGCCCATGACATCAGCCCAACCGACGAACCGCGAACCGACCTTGACCGACAGGATGGCCAACACCACGAGCACTGCGACCGCGATCAGCAGCCACAGTGCTCGAACCCTTCTCGGGCGCCGCACTGCGGCGGCGCCCGAGAGGGCTGGGGAGGGTTCAGCCTTGCGCAGTCGGCTAGGTGTCGCCTGCTTGTCCGTCGTCACGACTTGTGGGTCACTGAACCTTGCCTGAAGCCTGCGCAAGCATCGACAGGTAGTCGTCGAGGACCCATGAGATCGACAGCGGCGTCGGGTTGGCGGCAGTGCCCAGAGGGTCACTGCTCGGCAGGGTGACGATCGCGTCGGAGGCGACAGCCGGCATCTTCGACAGCAGCGGGTCGGCCTTGAGCGCGTTGACGAGATCGGCGCCGCCATAGGTGACGATGACGTCCACGTCGTTCAGCGCGTCCACCTGTTCGGCGCTCTGCGACAGCGAGAACTTCTCGGTGCCGGCCGACGCGGTCGCGATGCTCGGCGGGGTCGCCATTCCGAGGTCTTCGAAGAACGCGGCGCGGGTGTCATGCGTTGTGTAGAAGCTGACCTCGCTGAGGTCGGTGGTGTCGACGTGGGTGAGGAACATGACGTTCTTGCCGGCGATCTGGGGATGCTCGGCAGCTGCGTCGGCGATCTCCTTCTCGAGCTGGGAGACGAGTTCTTTGCCCTCGTTCTCCTTGCCGATCGCCTTGCTGTTCAGCTCGATGGTCTCGCGCCACGGTGTGCCCCAGGCGGTCACCGGGTAAGCGACCACGGGAGCGATCTCACTGAGGGTGTTGTAGTCCTCCTGCGTCAGGCCCGAGTAGCCGGCGAGGATGACGTCGGGCTGCGTGTTCGCGACAGCTTCGAAGTCGACGCCGTCGGTCTCGTCGAACAGCACCGGCGTGGGTGCCTTGAGTTCCTGGAGCTTCTCCTCCACCCACGGGAGCACGCCATCGCCGTCGTCGTCACCGAAGTTGGCCGCCGCCATACCGACCGGCACCACCCCGAGCGCCAAGGGCACCTCGTGGTTGGCCCAGTTCACCGTCGCGACGCGCTCGGGCTTCTCGTCGATCGTCGTGGTCCCGAGTGCGTGTTGGATGGTGATCGGCGTCCAGTCGCCGTCCCCTGACCCGTTGTCGTCGGACGACGACGAGCACGCTGCGAGCCCGGTGGCCAGAAGCGCGGCCGCAGTCAATGCGACCAATCGTGATGCGCGAGGCATGGTTCCCTTTCGATCGTGATACCCCATTCCACCGACCGCGGCGGCGCCGAGGATCGGTCACCGAACGTCCGCGCGTGTTCATCTGTGTACAGCAGCGGGACCCTGATCGGAGAACGGATTAGGTTTGCCTAAGTAACGTTAGGGTCCGCTGTCCTCGTTTGCAATCGAGCAAATGCGACACCAAATGTCGCGAAACGGACATGCGCGCTCGGTCGAGTACCTTGATGGATCGATACCGAGCGGGATGCATCTTTCGGTCGGGCGCATCGTCCGCGCTGCGGCGAACGTGATCTAGTCACGACGGGTTGGGTTAGCTCCGTGAAGGTTCGATGACTGCAGGGCGATACTCGGTTCGGCCTTTTCGTGATCCATGCAGTATGCGCACGCAGGCCCAGATCGCCTCCGCATCCTCATCCTCATCCAGCGGTGGGGTTTTCAGTCCGTTGAAGACGTCCATCACCACTGCGGGGTTTGGACGATAGGACAAGCCCATCGCCTCTGCGAGGTACCAGGTGTCGACGACTATGTCACTGATGAGCGTCGCGCAGATCGCGCCGAGGTCTACCTGTACTCCGTTGATGCGCGAGCCCGCAGCGGAAGTCTCCAAAGCCGCCAACGCGATCTCGATCGCCCGAGCCGTTTGGCGATATCGCGTGTCGAAGCCGCCCCCGTACAGATTCACCACACTGGCTAACGCGGATCGGTCCACCAGCCGCGTGCGCGATTGTCGGGAGGATTCGGGTGCAATTGCCGCGGCCGCGCGAATGTTCCGGTTCAGGAGGTCTACGTACAGGTCGCCGATGTCGCAGCCTGCTAGGTGTGTGGGACTCCGAAGATCGCCTTGCGTTACCTCTGACAGGTACCCCGCGAGGTCTTCGGTGACTGAATGCAAAGTGGAAACCTCCACAGCGGTGTCCTTCCGGTTAGACCAGTTCGTGATGTTCACAAGCGCCGAGGCATTCTGAATGCGCAGGAACTGGCTGAGCGTGACTAGATTCGAGGCAAGAGAGCGCGTGTCGATCGTCTACCACGGTAGAGCATTAATCGTCTACCACGGTAGACGATAGGCGGGAGGTTGTCCATGGCTGGTGCAGTCGATCCGTCTCGCGGCCAGCAAGATCTGGGCGCACTGATGGCTCGGATCCTGCCGCGGCTGGCTGCCATGGAAGAGCCCGTCTTGCGTGCCGCGGGGCTTTCCATGTGGGAGTACGCAATTCTGACCGAGGTCGCCACGAGTATCGCCGTGTCGCAGAGAGAGCTGTCGCTTCGAACCCGCCGAGATCCCACACGGTTGGGGCGCCATATAGACGAGATGGTCTCGCGGGGACTTGTGACCCGGGAACGGTCACGAGACCAGCGGCAACGTGCCGTCGGCATAACGCCGACCGGACAGAAACTGCTCCAGCGCGTGCAGATGGAAATCAGTGCGGTGGAGAATGAGCTCCTCGCCTCCGCCATGTCGTCCACCGACGCTGCACACTTTCGCCACCTACTCGCTCAGCTGGCCGCCGCGTGTGAAGAGCCGCGCCCCGCTTCGTAGGGCGGTCGCCAGACGCTGACGGGTGGGCGGGGTTGTCAGAGCCCGGACGGGCAGTCTCCGCCCTAGCCGAGAGCGTTCTGTGCCCCCGACTCCAATCGGCCCCACAGGCAGGGCCGCGGTACCCAACGTGACTTGGTTTGTGCTGCAACAAGTCCCACTCAGCCAAACATAGGCGTTCAACCACCACAGCTCAGCCCGGTCGCATGGTCACGACCCTTGACGACGCACTTGCATTTTGCAAGTATGGTCCTCATGAGCCTCTTCATCACCTGCCCCGTCGAAAACGTCGAGCGCACGACCGCCTTCTACACAGCCCTCGGATGGACCCTCAACGCCGAAATGTCCGACCACAACGTGTCGTGCTTCGCGATTGCTCCCGAGCAGTACGTCATGCTCGGCAGCCGCGAGATGTACGCGAGCGTCGGCGGCGTCGAAGAGCTGATTGGCGGACCCCAGACCCCCTCGAAAGTCACGGTTTCGTTCGACCTCGACAGCCGCCAAGCGGTCGACGACCTCGTCGAGCGCGCCGCCGCGGCCGGCGGGCGAATCGGTGACACCGACGACTACCCCTTCATGTACCAGCGCCAGTTCGACGATCTCGACGGTTACCACTACTCGCCGTTCTGGATGAAGCCGGACGCCGACCCGGCCACATGAGCGACCTCGCCGCTGCCCTCGACATCGTCGGAGCACGGTGGGCCCTGCTCATCGTGGAGCGGCTGCTCGACGGGCCACAGCGGTACGGCGATCTGCAGCGCGACCTCGGCGTCCCGACGAACATGCTCGCCACCCGCCTACGCGAGCTCGAAGCCGCCGGCGTACTGATCCGTCTTCCCCTGCGGCACAACACCCGGGCCTACGCGCTGACCGATCGCGGGCTTGCGTTGCGCGAGGCAATCGTCGCGTTGGGACGCTGGGGCAAGAATGACGCCTGACACACCTCTGACACCGTCCGGGCCCGAGAATGGGCTACAACCGCTGACGTTACCTGAAATCCAATCTCGACTCGATAGGCTGCGGCGCAACATATTTCGCTACCAGAGGCAACCGGTCCGGGGTGGTACGAACTGACTGGTGCGTCAGTCGACCAACCCACTCAGATGTGAGAGCACGTGAGCAAGATGCGTATCCAAACGCGCGAGGAGGTCCGTGCGCGCGTTGTCTCGGTTCTGCCAGTGGCGAAGCTCCGCGACAAAGACGGCATGACATGCCGCGCCGACCACCATCGGGACATAATCGCCCACACCCTTGCCGGTTCGGGTGGCCACAAAAGAGACGATTGGCAGCTTCCAGGCCTCCCAATGAGCGTGCGCGCCGGCGTGTAGATCCGCGGTGGTATCCAGGAGCCGAAAGCGTTCCAGCCACACGTCGCTGCTGAACACCGCTTCACGTGTCGACTCGAGGACGGCGGTACGCACGGAGTCGAGCACATCGTCTGAGTCCGACTCCGCCAGAGTTCGAGTCAGCCGTTCGATCGTCGCGTCGAACTCCAGCCAGATCACACCCGATTTGGACCCGAAGTAGCGAAAGAACGTGGTACGTCCGATGCCCGCAGCTGCGACGATGTCCTCAACGCTCACCTTCTCGTAGCCGCGCTGCAGCATCAATGCGACAGCCACCTGCTCCACGTAAGCCTTCGACGCCGCCGGCGGGCGCCCCGGCTGGCGTCGTTGAGTCTCCATGACCCCAACCTATGCGGGAACAGCCCGATCACTCGACTCCGACGTCCGTGGCGGCGTATTGTGGTACCGAGTACCAATACTATGAATCCGTACCGGAGCGTCTCGACAAAACGCCGCCGGGACCGACACCGCGCTCGCGGTGATCTGAGCATCGAAGGAGTTTTGAAATGGGAAAGTTGGACGGCAAAGTCGCCATCATCACCGGAGCGGCACAAGGCATGGGAGCAGCGCATGTGCGGCGGTTCGTCGCAGAGGGCGCCAAGGTTGTGTTCACCGACGTCAATGATGAAGGTGGTAACAAACTCGCCGCGGAACTCGGCGACAGCGCACACTTCATCAAGCATGACGTCACCTCACTGGATCAGTGGCGTGCAGTCGTCACCGAGACCGAGAACACTTTCGGCCCGGTGAACATTCTGGTGAACAATGCCGGAATCCTCGGACCTATCGAAGACGTCGTCGAGATCGACCCCGACGCCTACTTGAAAGTTGTTGCGGTGAACCAACACTCACAGGTATGGGGCATGAAGACCGTGATCCCGTCGATGCGCAAAGCCGGCGGCGGCGCCATTGTCAACATCTCTTCAACCGCCGGCATGGTTTCCATTGTCGGTGCACCCAACCTCGGCTACGTGGGCAGTAAGTTCGCCTCACGAGGCATGACCAAACAGGTTGCCGTCCAATTCGGGCCTGAACAGATCCGGGTCAACTCAGTGCACCCGGGCTACATCAAAACACCGATGATGGAAGCTGCCACCGACGCCGACGGCGGCGGTATCTCGGCAACCGTCCCGCTTCGCCGGATGGCCGAACCTGACGAGGTCTCCAGTCTTGTGCTGTTCCTCGCTTCCGACGACTCCTCGTACATCAGCGGAATGGAGCATGTCATCGACGGCGGACTGACCGCCTCCTGATCATCAGTCGCAGAAGGGGTCGTTACCTGGTCGGCCGCGCGCACGACTCCTCACGCGGGATGCCCCCGGTGTAGCCGGAACAATCTCTGGTCCGGCTACCTGAGTTAATTGAAGCGAACCGCTGTCAGTGGGCTCGGAATCGCCCTGGGCTCATTCCGGTGACCCGCCGGAAGGCTGTGCCGAATGCACTCGTCGACCGGTAGCCGACGCTATAGGCGACCTCGTCGATCGCCTCGCCCCGGGCCAGTAACTCGATGGCATGCTGGGCTCGCGCCGTCGCGATCCATCGGCTGAACCCGACACCGGTTTCGGCGTGGAAGACCCTGGTGATGGTGCGGGTGCTGACACCGAGTCGAACCGCCCACTGCGCCAACGTGGTCGAGTCGCTGGGGTCCGCCCGAATCGCGGCGACGATCGGCGACAGCAGCGCCGCCGTCGGCACTCGCAGCGACACCTCGTGCCTCGCAGGGGCCAGCACGTCGAGCACCATCGCCTCTGTCGCCGCCCGCGAGGCGGGGTCCAGCCCGTCGACCGTCAGCCGATCGAGCAACAACAACAGCAACGTGGACATCTCCACCGCCACCGGCTCGGCCGAGATCGACGGAGCCGCACGGAAACTGAACTGCGCGGCCCGCAAGGTGATGCCCTCCGGTGTCCATCCCGAATGCCGTACGCCCGCCGGCACCCACAGACCCACAGACGGCGTGATCGCCCAGATCCGCGATCCGATGGTGGCCGTCGACGCTCCCCGCTCTGTCCAGAGCAGCTCATGCGTGGGATGGGAGTGCTCCTCCCAGAAAGTGTTACGCGCCATCACCTCGTAGTTGCCCGCGATCACAAACGGGACGTCGATGGCACCAGCCTCGTAAACCGGGAGCATCCGTTTGTCGAGAGCTTCCGCAACCGGGGCGTCGGGGCGTCGACGTGCCTTCGCCGTACCGGGCGGCAGATCCTGGATGGTCATGACAGCCGGGCCAGGTGTGGGTCGGAGCTCTGAAGACCGCTGGTTCGCTGTGTGGCGTTCATGAGTTGCAGAACTCGATCAGCTGATCGCGCTCGCGGTCGACTGCGCGGCGATCCGCTGCGGACACCTTCAGCAGGTACTCGAGCTCCACCGTGATTCGCTTGCCGTCCTTGCGGGGATTCCAGATACCCGCCACCCGACCGTCGACGAGAACGAACCCGGGGGAACGGCCGTTGGGGGTCGTCGTCGTCTTGAACACCTCGTCGTCGATCACCCGTCGCCGATCGACGCCCTGAGCCAGCACGATGTTGTCGAAGGGCGCAACCAGACGGGCGGGGGCGTCAACCCCCTCGTCGGCCGGCGCCAGGCCTTCGATGTCGAAGAGTTCCTCGCCGTCGGGCCCCTGCAGCTTCGCGAGTTCCCAGTCCGCTTCCATCGCCTCGACGATCGGGCGTAGACCGGTTATCCCCGACCAGGTCTGGATGCCGTTGAGGGATGCCGGCCCGAATCCACGCAGGTAGAGCCGGACCAGATCAGCGATGGCTTCGTCCCCGGTCACAGCGGGTTCGCCCGCCCCGCACCAGTCTTCGAACAGTTGATAGGTCGTCGTCGCAGAACCGCGCCACGTGCCCCGCGGAGGTACCTGAACCAATGACTCCAGGCAGCGCACCACAGTCACCAATGACGATGCGTCTGCTGCCGGCCAACGCTCCGACAACGCCGCCTTGAGCTCTTTGACGGGCAATTCGTTGCCGCGCAACAACTCTCGTCCGTAGTCCGCCACCTCAGCAGGGTCAGCATCGCCGATCAGCTTGTAGTGGTTGGACCGCAACACCTTGTCCATCAGCGGCTGGGTGAGCGGGCGGATCCATCGCGCGTCCTCACTGTCGATGAGGAATACGGTGCTGCGCAGCAGCGCAACTCGCACCACCTCGCGTCCAGCCATCAGCTGATCGAGATCAGCGGGGTCGAAGTCGGCGATTCGTGACCAGAGGCCGTAAAACGCGGACTTCGGGTCCTGCGACTGAAGACCGACGCAACGGTCGAGCACCTCGAGGACGTCCTCGTCCACTCTTTCGAGTAGATGCTGGCGCTGCAGGAGCGTGCGGTTCCATTGCCGCATCGACAACGTCGTGCTCATGATTTGCGTCGGCCCGACGACGCCCGCGCCTTCGCCAATTCTCCGAACGTGGCCGCGCGTGCATCCGATCGGGCACCCGTATCGCCGATCTGCTTGTCCACCAGAATGACCTGGCCGATGAACGGCTCCACGATGCCCACCATACGAATCGGAGCGGCGATGATCAGCTGGAACCCGAACTGTTCAAATGCGCGGAGTGACTGCGAACTGAAGGTCTCGTCGGACTTGCTGAACGCCTCGTCGAGCATGAGTGGCGCAAACCCCGGACGATGGTCCTCGCCGTGACTCAGTGAAAAGCTCAGGGCCGCAGCCAGACAGAACGCCACCAGCTTCTCCTGCTCGCCGCCGGAGTTTGATGCGGTGTTGCGGTAGGTGTGCACGGGCGGATCGTCCGGTGCGGCATCAAAACTCAGCTCTTTGCCGTAGAAGGTGTAGCTGTTGCGGACGTCGAGCACGTTGTCGCACCAGCGGCGGCTCTCCGCGTCGGTGCCGGTGAGCCGGCCCACGAGCCCTCGGATGCGGTAGAACTGCCGCGCCAAGACCGCGCCGTCACCCGACTTGGCCGCAGGCGCGTCGCGGATCATGGCGTCGACGATCTTGCCGAACTCCCGCGACTCATCAGTGGGATTGTGCAGCTGCGCGATCTGCAGGTAGGTGCCCTCGTTGAAGTCGACCCTGCGCAGGCCGATATTGACCTCGGCAATGCCCTGTGTGATGCGCTTGTTGGTGTCGCCGATCTCTTTGTACAAGTTGGAGACCGAGTGACTGATGTCGGTGGTGATGAGCTGTCGGAACCGTTGCTGTGTCGACGCGAGACCGTGCTCGACGAGGCTCTGATGAATCGACACGAGATCGGACGCGTACTCCACCGTGGCACTCAAGTTCGACGCGGCCTCCGGCCATTCCCGCAGGAAGGCCTCGGCGGCGCGGACAATTCGGTTCTCGGCACCGTCCCGTTCGGCATTGGCCTTGCCCACAACGGCTTCGAGCGAATTGCGAAGATCAGACCGCACCTCACCGTAGTTGTCCAGGGTCAGCGTCTTGCCGCCGTCGGCGAGCGTCTCGGCGAGCACCTCGGCGAGATACTCCCGGTCGGAATCGTCGAGTTTGGTGCCCTCGTTCTTGACCTGCTCGAACTCGGCGAACCATCGATCCCAGTCCGAGCCGATGTGTCCTAGTTGATCGCCCAGCGCACCCACCCGAGCGACGGCCTCTCGCCAATCGGCCCGGGCGATCTCCACCTGCTCCTCGAGTTCGGCGAGATCCACCCGGTTCTCGCGAACGCGATCGATGCGGGCGTTGAGTTCGTCGGCGTCGCGCCGCGACGACCACCAGTTCAACTCTGCCCACGACGCATAGCCGGTCAGGGCATCGGCGTTCTTCGCGCGTTCGCGGTTCTGCTCCAACAGGTCCCGCTTGTCCTGAGCCGCCTGCCGCGCCTGCTGATACCGGAGTTCGAGCTCAGCTTTGAGCTCTTCGAGAGCCGTGCGCTTGCCGTCGGTGTTGGAGCCGAGGATCCACTGTGTGCGGTCGGACACCGAACGCCGGTCGTCCTTGCGGAAACGGTCGCGGCCGGACTTCACCAATCCCTGCGGGGTGACCGCGAGTGTGTGCTCGTCGAGCTGGGACGGCAGATCGACGCAGATATGTTCAGCGCCATGGGCGACAACTGTTGCCAGCCACGCTCCGGCGGGGTGTTTCCGGTCGACGATCAGTTTCTCGGCGAGCGAACCGCGAACAGGGTCGGCAGCAACCGCTGAGTCTTCCTGGTAGACGCGGTATTCGAGCACCCCGCCGATGTTGGTCCGGTTGACGAACTCGCCGATGGTGGTTCGGTGCCGAGCCGGCACCAGCATGGTCATGCCCAGTCCGCGCAGCACTCTCTCGGCGGCCCCGGCCCAGCGGTCCTTGGCGGCGGGATCGACGTCGATGAGTTCGGCGGCGAACGGCAGTTCGGCGTACGGGACCCCGGTGGCCTGAGCGATGCCGTCGCGTTGTGCCAGTACTTCGCGTGGCAGCAACGACCGCCGGGTGTTCAGGCTCGCCAGCTCTTCCACAACCGCCTCGAACTCGCGCCTGGCATCGGTCTCTGCGGCGAAGAAGCTGTGTGCCGTGGTGGCCAACCTGTCGGCGGCTTCTCTTGCCGCCCTGGCGATCTCCGGGGCACGCATCCGCAGCGCGGCGAACTCGTCCTGGGTTTCGGGGGTCTGCTCCCCCAGTCCGCCCACCAGCGTCGCATACCGTTCGTAGGCGCGGTTCCGGGCCGTCACCTGCGCCTCGAAGGATTTGAGCTCCGACTCCAGAGTGGTCAGCTCGCCCTTCTCGGCGGTCAATTGGTCACGCAGCGAGCTGTGGCGCTCCTCGCGTTCGTCCGCGAGGTTCTCCCAGTTGGCCACCTCGTTGTCCAACCTCATCCGGTCGGCGTCGATCTGATCCAGACGTTGTTGCAGCAGCGTCAGCCGATGCTCGCGCATGAACGCCCTCATCGGCGGACCCAGCAGCGTGCCCGCTCGAGTGGTGGATTCTTCAGCACTGCAGTACGTTTCCCAGGCCGCTGGGATCGGCCTCAGGACCTGCTCCTGCGCGTTGGCGCGGGCCGCGGCCTGATAAGCCTCGTCGAGTTGAGTGAAGTTCTCCACCAGCCGTTCGGCTTTGGCGTAGGTGTCGGGTCGATCGAGCATGTACGTCCGGATGAACAGGTTGAGGTCACCGACGTTCTTCATGGCCTTTGCCTTGCCCATCAAAGACAGGGCTGCCGACGACTGGCCGATTCCCACACGTCGCCTCAGCGCCTCCTGGTAGGCGCTCTGCACATCGAAACACTCCACGGTCGGGTTGGCCGACCGGTACCGGCGGATGTCGAATCCGTTCTGCGCCCACGTGTTCAGGCCGAGCAGGTCGAAATGCCCGTCATGTAGCTGGTACCACGAACGCAGTGAGCTGCCGTCGGTGCCCGACCCCGGGAACCACTTGATCGCCACCGCGGTGGTGGCAGATCCTGCGCCGTTGTCGTAAGTCGCCGCGATCGCCGACCAGGTGGCGCCATCGGCCCGCAGGTACTGCACCTGCGATTGGTTGTACCGGTCGTCGTTCTCCGCCCACGCGCCGCGCACGTAGTCGGCCATCGACCGAGCCGCCTTCTTCGCACCCTTCGCGGACAGATCGGCCGAAGCGTTGAACACCTGATCGTAGGTGGGCAACAGCACCACCGAATGGCCGTCCATCATCGATGACTTACCCGACCCGGACGGCCCGGTGAGCATCACGCCCCGCTCGTCGATCGGATAGTCCTTGTACCCGTCGAAGGTTCCCCAGTTGACCAGTTGCAGTCTGGTCAAACGGAATTGGCCGATGTTGAGGGTGCGCTTGCCCGCAGGGGCGGCCAGTGGCGATGGCGTATCGCGGTCAACCGGTCGAGATCCGCCGGCTGCGTCCACTTCCAGGATCTCGGTCATGACGTGCGCTCCTGGTCATCGAGTTCGGTGAGGTCGGTGCCCTCTTCGGTGTGCTCACCGGCGAGCCTGCGGTAGGCCTCTGTGTAGGCGGCCACCTGTTCGGGCCCGAGGAGCGAAGCGATCACCCCGTGCACCACAAACCGGTCCGTTCCCGGCAACGCGCGAATGATCTTTCGTGATTCGAGCTGATTGATGGCCGCATCGATTCGCTTGATGAAGCCCGCCTCGTCGGTGTCGGACACCGGCTTGTAGGTGAGCATGTGGTCGATGATCTCGCCCCGTTCGGTAACCACCGATTCATCGGCACTGGTCAAGTACTTCTGTCGCAGGAACAGCGCAAGGACCGACGCTGCCAGGGTGAGTGTCTGGGCGCGCAAGATGTTCCGCTGCCGCGGGTCGTTCTCCGACACCTGGCGGGTGAACGCGTACTTGTGCTCTCGGTTGATCTCCAGCTGGAGATTCAGCTCCGACAGGCGAGACCGAATGATCTCCTCGTGCACCTCGATGGTCTTCCAGTTACGAGACCGCGCCGATACGTGTGCGGCGGCAACCAACTCCTGCAGCGCGTAACAGACCGGCGCAGGCAGGGCCGACGTGTCACCGTCGAATCGGGCGTCGATCCGCGCCTCACTGATCGTTCCGACCGGCTCTGATCCATCGAATGCGAAGTGTGACAGGTCGACCGATGGTTCAGTGATCGCTTCGGGTGAGTCGACGAACAGGTCGTCGCCCTCCTGGACCACGACGTCATCTTCTGGCGTGCTCACCGGGTCGCACCTCGGACAGGCTCGGCTGGTTCATCGAGCAAATGCATCACCTCGTGTGGCTGAGCGGTTATCGGATCGGGCAGCATGTGTGTGAATCGGACTGCAGGCAAACGGATCTCGCGCATCCCGCGAGCAGTGTGGGCAAGCACGGTGACCTCGTCCCGTCCGTGTTCTGCCGCACCATGGCGCTGAGCCAGCGACCAGATGCCGATCACGTCACCGGTACGGGCCGTGGGCAACAACGCCAGCACATCGTCGATCTCGGCGGGACCGTCGGCCACGGCCTCGTTCACCGCGTCGGTCAGTGCATGCCAGTCGATCGATTCTGCGCCCACCAGGTCGGCAGGGTCGATGTTGATCTCACCCACGGTATCGGCAACCGCCCCAGGCGAATCCACGATCCCGTCGTGAAAGATCAACGCGCCGACCGAATTGGACACCGCGGCGCTCATCGGTACCGCGATGCCCAGGTCTTTGCCCGGCCCCGCGTGTACAAACGCAGCGGCGGCGGCGCGCTGCGCATCGGCGATCTGGCTGCGCAACGCGCGATAGTGCAGGAAGTCGCCGTCTTTGACGAAGGTGTTGATGCGCCGGTAGACCTGACCACGCACCTCGTCCACCGACTGCACCTCATCCCACATCCGGTCGATGAAACCCGTGAGTGTGTCGAGGATGTCGTGTGGGAGATTCGGGATACCCTCGGCGATCTGCCGGATGCTCGACTCGAGGTCGTCGCGCAACCGATGATCCGCGATCAGCGTGTAGAAGGTGTCGAAAGCCTTTCCCTCGTCGGAGTCCGCCAGCGCGTCATGGCCGTCGAACATCCGGTTGAGCACGTCGGCATGCGAGCCGTGCTCGGCATCGAGGCCACTGGTGAGCAGCGCGCGGGAGTTCTCGCGCATCTTCTCGCCGTATCCGATGATGTCGGCGGGCATCCGCTCGGCCAGCGACGTGACCATCCGGATGTCGTCGAGCACCCGCCGCGAATCGACCGCAGGGATGGCGCCCGCTGCGAGTTCTTCCCGCCGTCTGGTGAGCTCGGCGATCTTCTGGTCGATGTCGCGGATGTGCTCGCCGGGATCCGGGTTGATCGACACAGCGATGTTCGACAGCCGCGACATCACTAGTTCGAGCACGGTCTCGGTGGCCACCGTGCGGTTACGGCGTACGGCCTGAACCTGCGCGATGGCCTGCGTGGCACCGCGGGTGAGCTGGTACCGCTCTCGCTGGGAGTCGGCGTGCAGAGTGCGGGCGAGATAACCGGCCCGCACCCAGCGGTCCAACAGGTCATCGGCCGTGGGCAGTTCCCACCCTCGCTCGGTCCAGTGCACGGCCAAGTCCGCCAGGTCGCGGTCGATACCCGCCGCGAGATGGTCGCCGTCCACCTGACCGTCGGCCAGACGCGCGGCCATGATCGCGAGATAGGGCACCGCGTTCCGGGACCTCAGCAGTCGCAGGGTGACATCGCTGTCCGCGTTGTCCCCGTAGGCGGCGTAGAGCTGCGCCGCTGTCGGGCGTGCCATCGGACCACCTCACTTTTTCCTGCCATGGCGAGCTCACCCACCGACCTGCTGCCCGCAGCTCGGCGCTCACGACGGGCGGCAAGGCCCATCTGGTTGCCCGCAGCGATGATAGTTGGCCGACGCCGCACTGTCGGTCCGCGGTCGTGCCGACCCGGTGTCGATCAGCGGTAGATCTCGGCGTAGATGGCTTCGATCTCTCCCGCATTCGGAACCCGCGGGTTGTTGGCGGGCGACCCCGACTCCAGTGCCTGCTCGGCCATCAATGCGGACAGTCCGAACCAGCGGTCACGGTCGATGCCACATTCGCCCGGCGTGGGGACGGCGAGGTCGCGGCACAGATCGACAATGGCATCGACCAGTCGTTCGGCGGCCATCTCGTCCGAGGTGTCCGAGTCTGCGCACCCGAATGCGCGGGCGCAGTCGGCGTAGCGCGAGGTCGCTGCCGACAGGGAGAACCGGGTGACCGCGGGGAAGAGCATGGCGTTCGACAGTCCGTGTGCGAGATGGAAGTGCGCCCCGATGGGCCGGCTCATCCCGTGGACCAGGGCCACGCTGGAGTTCGAGAATGCGATCCCCGCCTGCGTGGAGGCCAGCATCATCGCTTCCCGGGCCTCGCGGTCGGAGCCGTCGGTGTAGGCCCTGCGCAGGTTCCGGCCGATGGTCGTGATCGCCGAAAGACTGAACCCGTCGGAGAACGGGTTGTTCTTCCGGCTGACGTAGGCCTCGACCGCGTGGGTCAGCGCATCGATACCCGTGTCGGCGGTGAGACGCGGCGGCATCGTCATGGTGAGCTCGAAGTCGACGATCGCGGCCACCGGCAGAAATGCCCGACCGATGCACAGCATCTTCTCGTCGCTGTCGCTGTCGGTGATGATCGTGAACTGGGTGGCCTCCGAACCACTGCCTGCCGTGGTCGGTACGGCGACCACCGGGAGGCCGGCACGGTCATTGCGCAGGGGCGCTTTGTAGTCGCGCATCGAGCCGCCTTCGACGGCGAGCAGAGCCAGGGCTTTCGCGGTGTCCATCGGACTGCCCCCACCGAATCCGACGAGGAGGTCGGCGCCGTGGTCGCGCACTGCGCGGAGCCCGGCGTCGAGGGAGGCCGTGGTGGGGTCGGGCACAGTCCCGTCGAAGTACACCGCATCGAGGCCGGCCTCGATCAGCGCGGTGATCAACTGGTCAACCCGCCCGCCGCCTGCCAGGTAACCGTCCGTGATCACCATCGGCCGCCGCGATCCCAATCCGGTCACCACGTCGACCAGCTGATCGAGTGCGCCCGCCCCGATTCGCATCTCGCGTGGTAGACCGACTGTGCTGACCAATGGCTGATTCCTTTCGGCACGGGGTGCTTTCGTCACCCACTGCGGAACGCGGACGTCGACGACCGCTCTTGTACAACCACCCTATTGCGGCGACGTCCATCCCTACCCGGAGATCGCCGACAGCGGCCCGTCGGACCTGGTCAAACGACCCACATCCGCCCTGCAGCGGCCTTGCGGGCGTTCGATCGCGGTCCCCGATCCGCCGCAGCTTGAGTACTGCGCCCAGACGTGTTTAGCTGTGCACCACCGGGGTATGTGATCGTTATCACTGACGACCCGCAGGACCACGAGTTGACGAGGGGAGATCGGATGGCAGCCTCTACCGACAGCGGCAGCGGCCTCCCGGTCTTCGATCGCAGGCCCCGTTCTTGGCCGGGCGCCGAGCCCATCAATGTAGGCGCACGATGCATCACCACCGGCATCAGCATTCTGGCCCTGTTCCTTCTTTTGCTCGCGCTGATTTTTGTCGCGTAAGCGGTCCTGAGCCGGCTGTGGTCGACCGCGATTGCGGCACCCCGGCACCTGCGAAACACCCCAGCGCAACCCCGGTAAACCTCAACTGGGCTTGAGGCGCATTGCTCACGTCCTATTGCACAACCCAATGTCCTAAGCAAGGGTGGAAGTTGCACTCGAGGGATAGATCCCAGAGGACATCAATAAGGGGGCACGCGTGTCCCCACATAGTGAGAGGAACAATGTGTCTGAATACACCTTGCCGGATCTGGATTACGACTACGCAGCTCTCGAGCCGCACATCTCCGGCAGGATCATGGAGCTGCACCACAGCAAGCACCACGCCACCTATGTGAAGGGCGTGAACACCGCACTGGAAAAGTTGGCGGCTGCGCGCGAAGACGGCACCATCGCCGACAAGGTCTTCCAGCTGTCGGCCAACCTGGCCTTCCACCTCGGCGGCCACACCAATCACTCGATCTTTTGGAAGAACCTGTCGCCCAACGGTGGCGACAAGCCCGAAGGCGAACTGGCAGCGGCAATCGATGACCAGTTCGGCGGGTTCGACAAGTTCCAGGCGCACTTCACCGCCGCGGCAACCACTTTGCAGGGCAGCGGCTGGGCGATCCTCGGATACGACACCATCGAGGGCAAGCTCGTCATCCAGCAGCTCACCGACCAGCACGGCAACACCTCGGTGGGCCTGATCCCCGTGGTCATGCTCGACATGTGGGAGCACGCTTTCTACCTCACTACCAGAACGTCAAGCCTGACTACGTCAAGGCATGGTGGAACGTCGTCAACTGGGCAGACGCCGCGGAGCGTTTTGCCAAGGCACAGGCACAGGGCTCCGGCCTGATCGTGCCCGCATAAGCACTTTCGTACAGCCCTTTCGCAGTCGGCGGTCACCCCACTCGGGTGGCCGCGTCGGCGTCTTCGCCCCCAGAGGGAAACTTCCTGTTAACCGCCGCGATTAGCACTCGAGTCGGGTTGTGTGCCAACTGTTTACCGGGCATGCTGCGAATAGAGTTCGACACCTGGTCAAAGGCGACCTGAGCAGAGGAACTTCCGGCAACAGGAGGTAACCATGAGCGAGGACGCCACCGGCCATGAAATGTCGCGGTCCGGGTCAATACCCATCGGGCTGACCCCGTTCCACCGCCACGGCGAGCTACGCGGAATCCTGATCTCGGGCCGCTGGCCCGACACCACCCTGGAGTGGACGCAGACGCTCGTCGCATCGGTGCGTATTGCCTGCCGGCCAGGATTTCTCCGCACCACCACCGTGTTCAGCGTCATCGAGGACAAACCAGAGGTGTGCGACCCCGACACCGTCGGATTGATGCTCGCCGTCGGCAGCGTGATCGACAACAACTTCACCGAGGCCGGCCCGTTCCACACTCCGCCGCCCGCGTTGTTCATGCTCCATCCCCCGTCCGAGACGCGACCGTCCCTGCCCGAGTGTTCAGACGTTGCCTCGGGGTGCGTACTGCTGCCAGGACTCCCCGAACTCGGCCTCGAACACCGCGCGGGATGGGCCGAGGCCGAAGCCGACGGCACTGTGGTGACCCTGCGCAATCAGGTAGGTCTGGATCTGGGAACCGACCCCGATACCGCTGTCCTGGCGATGCTCCTCGCTGCTTGAGTAGTAAAGGTCTGCGAGCGGGTGCGCGGTCGGGAAACGGGCCGACGCTCGCTCTGCAGACCGAGCAAATCCAAGTTCGACGGGCGGTAGACGTGGCCCGCTCGGGAAACCGGGCGACGCGCGCTCTGCAGACCGCGCAAACGCGAGTTGCGCGAGCCGGCAACCGGACCGGCTCGGGAAATTGGGCGACGCTCGGTCTGCAGACCGAGCAAACTCGAGTTGCGCGAGCGGTAGACCTGGCCCGCTCGGGAACCCGCCGAAGCTCGGTCTGCGGAGCGCGCAAATCCCAGCCACCCGAGCCGCCAAACCCGCCTCCGACCACCCATGTCCGCATGTCACAGCCTCGCGGCGAACCTTCCGCGAATCACCGGGTAAGGGAACCCTAATGTTCGGACACCCAAACTTTTGAAAAAGGGCTCCCTACCTGCATAAATGCGGGCATTCGATCAGTTGCAAACAGTCGTGAGCGGCGCTTACGTTGGTCTGGTGATATCCGCACTCCTGGTCAGCTTCGGCGTGATCTTCGTGGCCGAACTCGGCGACAAGTCCCAGCTGATGGCAATGACGTACGCCATTCGCTACCGCTGGTGGGTTGTCCTGCTCGGCATCACGGTGGCCACCACCGCCGTGCACGCGGTCTCTGTTCTCTTCGGACACGTACTCGGTCTCTCGATCCCGACCGACCTGATGACAATCGTCGGTGGACTGGCGATGTTGCTGTTCGGCTTCTGGACCCTTCGCGGCGACAGCCTCGACACCGACGAATCCGACAAGGCCGATCGGGTGAAGAAGTCAGTGCTGTTCGCGGTCATCGGATCGTTTTTCCTCGCCGAACTCGGCGACAAGACGATGCTCGCCACCATCACCCTGGCCACCGACCACAACTGGGTCGGTGTCTGGATCGGATCGACCGTTGGCATGGTCGCCGCCGACGCATTGGCCATCGCCGTCGGCGCAGTCCTCGGCCGCAAGCTCCCCGAGAAGGCGATCGCATACGGCGCGGCTGCACTCTTCTTCGTCTTCGCCGCGTGGCTCACCACCGACGGCCTGGTGACCGCCAACAACTTCATCGTCACGATGGCCACCATCACCGCCGTCGCCATGATCGTCAGCGCCGGCACCTGGTACGTCCACAGCCACCGCGAGCAGATCCGGGCCGCCGAACGCGAACGGCTCCTCGCCGAGCCGGAATCGGAAGCCGACCTGCCCGGTGAGCACCCCGCCGGCCTCGTAGCCGAGCGACCTGTCGCCACAGCCACTGACTAGGGTGATCCCAGCGGGCTGAACAACCCCCGCGGACACTTTGTAGAAGGGACGGCATCAGTGGAGATCTCAGGATCAGCGGTATTAATCACCGGCGGAGCATCGGGATTGGGCGCGGCAACAGCAAAGCGCTTCGCCGATGCCGGGGCGGTTGTGTTCGGGCTCGACCTGCAGCCTTCGATTGACAAGGCAACCGCGGTGGACGGCGTCACGCTCCTGGCGGCTGACGTGACCAGCGAAGCCGATGTCGAGGCAGCGCTGGACACCATCGCCGAATCCGGCGCCCCGCTCCGCGTCGCCGTGAACTGCGCCGGTGTCGGCTGGGCCAGCCGGATCCTGACGAAGAAGGGCCCCCACGAGCTCGACCTGTTCAGGAAGATCATCGAGATCAACCTGGTCGGCACCTTCAACGTGATGCGTTTGGCCGCGAATCGGATGCAGAGCCAGGAAGCGGTGGACGAGAACGACCAGCGCGGCGTCATCATCAACACCGCGTCGGTCGCGGCATTCGAAGGCCAGATCGGTCAGATCGCCTACACCGCATCCAAGGGCGGCGTGCATGCCATGACCATCACCGCTGCCCGCGACCTCGCGCAGGTGGGCGTGCGGGTCAACACGATCGCCCCGGGCACCATCAACACCCCGATGCTCGACGGGATCACCCCGGAGTTCAAGAAGACGCTCGAAGCCGGTATCCCGTTCCCCAAGCGCCTTGGCGATCCGAGCGACTACGCCAAGCTGGCCGCGTTCATCGTCGACCACGACTACCTCAACGGCGAGACGATCCGCATGGACGGCGCGCTGCGGATGGCTCCGCGCTGACCACTGACGTCACCAGCAACTGAACACTCAGACCGGACCGGCCTTCAGCCGGTCCGGTTCTGTTTTTGCCGCGACGTCACCGAGTTCTGACGCGACGGACCGGAACTGCGCGCCAGTTCGCGAGATATCCGGAGTAGCGGTGCGGCGTCGCTGTCAAGGTCGTCGCCGGCGCCGGCGAGGACCTGCCGGACCGCCCCGGCTGATCCGCCGAGGTCGACGTAGGTATCCACCGCGTCGCGGAGCGCGGTGGCCTGGGCCGCCGATTCGAGTTCGTCGAAGTCGTCGGGCAGATAAGGGCTCAGCTGCAGCAATGCGTCGCGGATCTCGACCACCCGCCGCTGGAAGAGCCAGATGATCGAACCGTCGAATGCACCCTGCGGCGGCGACGGCAACACCACCCCCGGCAGTGCCGACGTGGTCAAAGCCCACAAGGGCTCGAGTTCCCGGTACTGACTGCGGTGACGGCGGTCGTGTAGGAACGACATCACTCGCGCTCGCACCAGCGGGTAGCAGATGCCGGCGAGGAACAGGACCGCCCCCAAGACGGCCAGGACGGCCGCGACGTTCAGCAACACATGTAGGTGCGCCACATGCAGTCCGGCGGTGACGACGTACAGCGTCTGTATCAGGGCCGCGACCCCCAGCAACCCCAACCCGGTCGACAGGATGATCAGGGAATGGCGAAGATATCCCTCGGCGTGACGTACGTATCGCCCGATCGACACCACGCAAGCCGCCATCCCATACGCCACGTAGCAATCGGCGATCACGAAGAACAGCGCGTATCCGACATGGTGCACGGTCCAGTCGGACATGTGCTCGGTACGAACCGGCACGGGCGTGGCCAGCATCGCCACATTGAGCCCGATCAGGGTGACCACCAGCGGGATTGCTTCCACGCCTGCGCGCCGCTGCCGCTGCTCCTCGGTTGTCCCGTAAAAAAAGACGACCACCAGGGCGGCGACACCGATCGCGAGCAGGCAATAGATCGACAACCGGTCCGCGCCCGGGAAGAAGTCGTCGTTGAGCCACTGCCGTACGCGGGGGTTACCGACCACAAAGGCGAGAGTTGTCGCCGAGATGGCGACGGTCATTGCGATCGGCTGCAGACCGGCGGCTTCCCTGCGAAGGCGGTCGATGCGCCAGCACAGTGCCAGGGCGAACAACGCCAACGCGATGGCGTTGACTACCCCTACAACCATCCGTTGTGCCCCCCGAGGATGCTTTGGATTCCCCGTAATCCATCATGGCCGGCCGTCTTTCCGACGCCCTGGGTGGCTTTTGCCGCCCATTCTCCTATCAGTGTTGCCAAAAACTCTGCTTCCCATTCACGCTCATCCGAATAGCACGTCCGACTCAGTGCGTCGTCGGTGTTTTCACCACCTGCCGGACTCCCGATGAGCCGGTCCTCGACCTGGTCGATCAACTGGTGACCTGCAATGAGGTGGCCGAACTCGTGGATGATGATCTGATCGCGATGGAGCTTGGTCGTGGCGGCCTGGCAGAAGAAATAGTCCGCGTCGGCCGCCACCAACCAGACACCGTTCGGCATACCGGCCGGCATCGGGTGCGCAACGATCTTGATCGGCCGACCACGCCGCGCGCCGTACAGGTCACAGAGTTGTTCAGCGTCGAGAGGCAGATCCAGGTCGAGACCGCCGAGTTCGCGGCGGCACAATGCCCGTAGTTCGCGCTCGGATCGCATGCTCCATCTTAAGACGGTGCCCCCGCGATCAGTCTGCGGCTTCGTGCCTTTCGACCACTCGAAGTCCCGAGTGACCATGCCCCAATTCGGGTTCGGCCGACTTGAGCAGGTCGGGCGGGTCGGCGGGCAGGCCCTGTTGAACCCGGAGGACCTTGATGAGTTCGTTGACCACGGTGACCGAGTCACTCGACAGACCGGCCAGCCGGAACGCGGCGAGCTGGACATTGCTGTCGGCCTGTAGCCGCATCAGGTCGATCTGGTCGCGGGTGCGCTGGGCGGCCCGATCTTCCAGGAAGTAATGGACGTCGACTCCGAATGCCGCTGAGATGCCCTCGACCGTACGGAACGACGGCGACTTGGCCTTCCCCGACCGGAGCTGGCTCAAGTAGGACTCACCGAGACGAAAGCCCAGTTCAGTGGAGCGATTGGCGATGGCTTTGGCGCTGTAGGCACGACCGTTGGGGCCAGGGACCGTTCGGAACAGCTCTTCCAGACGTCGCGCGAACAGACCGGGATCAAATACGTTCTCGGTGTCTGCTTGGTCCATGTCGTCGGTCATGCCACGCTCCACGCGCATTCTCCGTGTGCCTCCCAATGAGGGCCGATCACCGAACGGAGACCAGCCAGAAGTATGAAATTCACTACTCCGCACGCCGTGTTTGCCATATGGTAGCTTACAGCCCTGAGGCAGCCAAACAGCTTCGCGCTGCGCGGAGTCGGTCTTCGGTACTTCACTTTCGGACTCGTTCAACGCTGATCGAGCCCACCTGAATAAACCGTGAAGATGCCGAAAATTCAATAGCCCGCCCCTGGTGATTTCCGGACTGGAGGACTCGATGCCGAAGCATCGCGTGATGCGCCCCACCACGGTGTGGTTCTCGGTGCTCGTCGCGTCGCTGGGGTTGGTGGTTTCTGGCATTCTCCTGGCTCTGACCTCACCCGCTGCGTCCGCCGATCCCGGACCTTCGACGGACGTCACGGTGACGTCCACGCCCACCACGACGGAGACATCTGCGGCGGACGAGGACGACAACTCTCCCGCCGCCGACCACGCGGAGAACTCCCGTTTGATGACGGGCCCGACACCAGACGGTGGCCAGGGCAACGGCAACAGTGGAAACGGCAACAACGGGAACGGGAGCGGCAACACCGGCATCCCCGGAAACAATGGCAACAACGGCAATACCGATAGCGACGACGACGGTCTCCCCACGGCCCCGACCGCCGAACTACCCGGAATCGAATCGCCGGCCATCACGATTCCGAGTCTTCCGATCCCGGGCCTGCCGATCCCCGGTATGCCGGCACCGGACGCATCAACTCCCCCGGCGCCGGGCTCCCCGACACCTGGCTCCCCGGCACCGAGTACCGGGACGCCCGAACTGACCCCAGGTGACTCCGAACCGGCTGTCCCACAGGGCGATCCGCTGTCCGACCCGAACACCCCGCCCGCTGCCACACCCACCGCGTCGTCCTGCCTGATGGGCGCCGGGACCGGTGGCGGCTGCGCGGGCGCCGAGGTGGCTCGCGATCTGTCGCCTGCCGGGCTACTCGTCTTGGGTTCGGTCGCCTTGTTCGGTAGCGGCGCATTCCTCGAGTCGCTGCGCAACGGCCGCGGCTGACTTCTCACCTCATCAGCGGGCGGCGGGATCAAATCCGGGGCGTAGGCACCCCATCGTGCCCTGGCGCGACAGCAGGCACGGGTAGATCCGAACCCAACGGCACCTGTTGAGCTGCGGTGGTTGTCATCCATTCGCGCAACGCCTTTGTGGCGCGCACATCGTCCTCGTTGTATTCGAGCAATCTCACCCGCTGGGTCTGATCCACCTCTTCGCCGTCGCGGCCCACTGCCCGCCGATACCACTGCATCGACGCCTCGCCGCCGGCTTCGTCGTCGCGCCAGTGGAAGCCCGCGTGGGGCGCCACCTTCTTGAGGCCTTTGCCCTCGGGACTGAGGAAGTTCACGCTGACGGCCTCATAGATGTCGACCCAGTGCGATGAGTTGATGAACTCCTGCACGGTTTCACGGCTCGGCACACCGGGCGATCCCGCGAACCTGTCAGCCGACCCGAGGAGCCAACGATTCTCGGCTTGCTGCGAATAACAGTAGGCCGCAAAGGTTTTGCCCTCACTCAGGGCCTCGTCGCGTTCGTCGATCAGCCACTGCCAGAACTCGGCGAACGAGCGGGCCTCGTCCTGGGTGGGCAGCGGTTGCCAGGTGACGAACGGGCGGTATCTGACGTCTCGGGCGGGATCGGTGTTGTCGGTGAGCAACGTGCCCCACAGGTAGGCGCCGTCGTCCTGGTAGCTCTCCATGTCGACGTCGACCTCCACGTCGGCCCGCGCCACCTGCACCTCGGGCATTCGCCGGATCAGCGTCACCTGAGCCAGCCAGGCACGCGCCAACAGGATCGAGTCAGCGAGGCTGTTGCCCGGCCAGCCGTCGGGCACGGGGCCGTCGTAGGCGGCCAGTTCGTCCACCGTGCGAACGCCCACCGTCGCGAGCAGCTGTGTCAGATTGCCGTTGACCACCAAGCTCACGTCGCGCGCCTCGTGCAGTTCCGGACCGCACTTGGACCACCACGCGCAGTTGCGGCACTCCCCGATCCGTGACGGTGCCGTCGATATCCGGCCCGCGGCGATCCCGGCCCGGCGCTCCAGCAGCGCGTCGTATCGGACAAGCGTGTCGGTGAGGTCGAGGACCACCATGCAGTCGGTGTCGAGGCCGATCACCGCGCCGACCGGTTTGCCGGTCCCCGGGTCGACCCCTGCGACGCCGAGGGCCTCGAGCATTCGGTACAGCTGCGCCAGCCGGACGGTGTCCCGCGAATTGCCGCGAACCTTCCGCGTCTCGTCGAGCATCGGTTGCCAACTCCACACCGGGCTGGTCACCGCGCCCGATCCGGGGTCGGAAGCCTTGTGATTCACCACGATGACGGGCAGGTAACCCGACGTCCGTTGCGGATCGTCCATGCGGATCAGCAGCTCCGCCCATCCGCGACGGCCACCGGCCTCGTCGTCGGGCAGGGACGCGCCCCAGATCCATCTGGCACCCGAGCCGATGGCCGCCATGGTTCGCTCGGCGCGCTGTCGGCTGCTGCCGCCGCTGCCCACATCGGCCCAACCGCTGAGTTCGATCGAATGGACCGCATGGAGCATGTCGCGCACACGCTCACGATGCTCGGCCGCCGCTTCTTTGCGCAGCGTCACCGCGGGGTCTTCGGCGACCTTCTCCGAGCCGGGGAATCGGGAATCGAGGGCAAGCCGATGTTCGCAGCCGCTCAGATCCCTGGGACTGAGCAGCGGCGGTCTTGTCGGGCCGGATGGCACCGATGAACGAGTTGCCATCCACACCATCCTCTCCTCACCGATCTGGGGCACCTGCCGTACCCCCGCTATGTAATGCTTGTACCGCAACTGCAGGACAATTTCGTCAACCGCCGACGGCGATGCTCGACCAAGCTAACGAGAGGTCCCCAACGCATGGGTTTGTTCAGTTCCGGACGCAAGAGCCGGGCACAGCGCAAAGCTGAGGCCAAGGCCCTCAAGGCGAAGGCCAAGCTCGAAGCACGCCTCGAAGACAAGTCCGGGCGCAAGTTCGCCAAGGAAGAGCTCAAGCAGCAGCGCAAGCTCGCCAAGAAAGCGCGCAAGGCGCAGGCCAAGTCGGACAAGAGTGCACTGAAGATCGCCGACAAGACGAACTCGGCGAGCGTCAAGATCGCACAGGCCAACGCCAAGGCGGTCGCCGATGGCAAGGTTCTCTCGCCCGCTCGGGTCAAGCGCTATCTGCAGGTCGCCAAAGTGCTCTCACCGATCCTGGTGCCCATCGCCTACCGCGCCAGCACTGCCGCCCGCGAGCAGATCAGCCGGATCCAGGCCGATCGCGCAGGTGTCCCTGTTGCCGAGTTGAACAAGTACAGCGGCCATGGCGCCGCTCTGTCGGCACGCATCGCCGGTGCGAACTCCTCCTTGCAGACCCTCACCGCCAAGCATCCGTCGGACGCCGAGACCAAGACCTTCGCGTCGACGATGAACCAGCGGCTGTCAGACCTGTCCACCGCTGTTGCGGCAGCCGAACACATGCCCGCCGCACGGCGCCGCAGTGCGCACGCCGCCATCAGTCGTGAGCTGGCCGCCATCGACGCCGATCTCCTCGCCCGCCTCGGAGTGCGTCCCTGACCGCTCTGTCCATCCTCCTGACCGCCCCGGCGCTGGCAATCGCTGCCCACGGGGCGGCTTCAGGCGTTTTTTCCTGACTCTGCGGGAATGCTGCTGCTCCTGCTGGTCGGAGTCGTCGCGGCCACCCTGTGTCGTCGGCTCAATTCCCCGCTCGCTCTGCTCGCGGTTCTGACCGGCGCCCAGATCGCCGGGCACATGCTCCTCTCGGCCACCGCAGACCCGATGGCCCATGCGCACGGGTCGCAGACGCTGATGTTGGTGACCCACCTGATCGCGATCCCGGTGTGCGCGCTGCTCATCGCCGGCGGTACCTCGCTGTACGGGGTGATCACGTCGGTCCTGGCCGTCGTGCGCCGCCTTCTCGGCGGCCCGGTTGCCGAACTCGCGAGTTCAAATCTTCCTCCCTCACCCCATCTACGACCTCTGGTCGGGGTGTTCGCTCCTGGCGGGACAGGGGTTCGGGGTCCACCGGCGAATTGATCTTCGCCCACACCCTTCATCCGCCCGAGCCCGTAGATCGACACGGTCACCCGGGTGGGTTTCTCCCATCTCCGTTAGGAAACATCCATGTCTTTGTTCAAGCGACGCTTCCGTCTTCTCGGTGCGTCACTCGCCGCCGTCACGATGGTCGGTGGCCTGAGTTTGCTGGGCGCCGGTTCGGCCTCGGCTCACGTCACCGCGGCCGGTGACGGTCTCACCCAGGGTGGCTACGGCGTCATCACGTTCCGGGTCCCCAACGAGTCGGACACCGCCAGCACGGTCGCGCTGACCGTCGCCCTGCCCAACCTGACCTCCGCCCGTACCGAGCCGTTGCCCGGTTGGACCGCCGAGGTGAAGAAGGACCCGGCCACCGAAGCGGCCACGGAGGTGACCTGGAAGGTCGCCGACGGCAACCCAGGCATCCGTCCCGGCGAGTTCCTCCAGTTCCGGGTGTCCGGTGGGCCCCTGCCGGAGCAGGAGACGGTCACCATGGCCGCAACGCAGACGTACTCCGACGGCGAGGTGGTCCGCTGGGACCAGCCGACCGTCGAGGGTCAGCCCGAGCCCGACAAGCCCGCGCCCACGGTGACGCTCGGCGCACCGACCGCCGACGGTCACGGCGATTCGGCGACTCACGAGGAAGACACCCAGACCGCCTCGGAGAACTCCGCGTCCTCAGACACCGACAGCACCGACGACACCGCCCGCTGGCTGGCCGGTGCCGGAATCTTGCTGGGCGCGTTGGGAATCGGCGTCGCGATCGGCGCCCTCGCGCGTAAACGCCAGTGAGGCGAGATTCAATGAGGCGTCTGACCTTCTCGATCGTCGCGCTGATGATGACTGTTCTCGCGACGGTGGCCTGGGCACCGACCGCGTCGGCCCATTCGGCGCTGATCGGATCTGATCCGGCCGACGGCGCGCCGCTGGCGGCCGGCCCGGCTGCGGTCACACTTACCTTCAACGAGCCGGTGCAGAAGAACTACGCCGTGCTGAAGGTGGTCGGGCCGGACGAGCATTACTGGCAGGACGGTGAACCGACGGTCACCGGCCGTACGGTCACCGTCCCGGTGCGCGAGTTGGGGCCGACCGGCACGTACCTGATCAACTACCGGATCACGTCGGCCGACGGCCATCCGGTGGAAGGCCAGCTCGACTTCGAGCTCACCGTCGCGGGCTCGGGAACTTCGGGACCTGCGGTGGACGCCGACGATTCCTCGTCATCAGGAATCCCGGTGTGGCCGTTCATCGTGGGCGGCGTCGTGGTGTTCGGTGCCGGGCTTGCCTTTGCACTGCGTCCCCAGCGAAAGAAGTAGCGCACAGTGACGACCGCGGGCGCGGCGCGGCGCGAGTGGTTGCTCGTCGCCGTGCCCGCGGTCTGGCTGGGCTTGTTGCTGGCCTGGGCGCTCGCCCGTCCCGCCGGCCCCGAAGCCGAATCGATCGCGGGGGCCGTCGCCCTGCTCGCCGGGATGACCGTGCTCGGGCTGTCCACCGTCAAACTTCTTGGCGGCGAAGAGCTCACCCCGCCGGTGCTGCGTCTGGCATCGGTGCTCGCTGCGGTGTGGGCTGTATCGCTGCTGGTGGGTGCATGGCTGGGTGCCGCCCAGCGGACGGGGCTCGCACCGCACGAGGTGGGCATCAACGACTTCTTCCGGGTCAACGGCACCACCGCGGGTCTGATCGCGGCGATGTGCGCGCTGGCGGTCACCTTGTTCTGCGCGGTCTGGATCCGGTATCCGAGTCTGATCGCGCCCGAAGCCGTCGGCGCCCTCGCCGCGTTGGGTCTGTTGATCGGACCCGTCACCGGGCATCTGGGACAGCTGACCGGTGGAGCATTGCTCATCGCCGTCCATGTACTCGCGGCGAGCTGGTGGTGCGGTTCTCTCGCGGCTCTCGCCCTCACCGTCCGCGGCCGAAAAGGCTGGGCAACCGTGCTGCCCGTGTTCTCGCGGTACGCGCAATGGCTGGTCCTGGCGTTGATCGTCAGCGGTGTGGTCGCTGCCCTGCTGGAGTTGGATTCGATCAGCGAGGTCTGGTCCACGGGTTACGGCCGGATCCTGCTTGCGAAGTCGGTGAGCATGGTGGCGTTGCTTGCGGTGGCTGCCGATCAACGGCGGCGGTGGCTGCCTTCGGCCCACACCCATCGCATTTCCGAACAGGCATCGCTGCGACGCGCGATCGTCGAGGTGCTGTTGATGGCGGTTGTCATCGGACTGGCCGCCGGGCTCGGGACCACCGCACCCAGCTGAGCCGAACCAGCCGGAACCGGGCATGATTGACGACGGCGCAGCCACCTACACGTG
Organism: Williamsia sp. D3; assembly: GCF_000506245.1. NCBI lineage: Bacteria > Bacillati > Actinomycetota > Actinomycetes > Mycobacteriales > Nocardiaceae > Williamsia > Williamsia sp. D3. The sequence goes on from NZ_AYTE01000004.1 coordinate 271,587, forward strand.
GCGTCGCCCCCGTCTCGATGCAGGCCCGGATCACTACCTCCGGGCCGAATCGAGACGCGGTGATCAGTCCGCCCGTCTTCGAAGGAGCTGAGCCGTATGGCCGACCCGGACTCCCAGCCCGACTCCGATCACTCGGGCGAGCGCCCCGCCCCGCCGGCCAAGAAGTCGGCAGCGAAGAAGGCTCCTGAGAAGAAGACCGCGGCGAAGAAGACCGCTGCCAAGAAGGCGGCGAAAAAAGCAGCCCCCAAGAAGGAGGTTGCGAAGAAGACCGCTGCCAAGAAGGCCCCGGCGAAAAAGGCTGGGCCCGGCAACACTCCACCCCCAAAGGCGTCTGCGCAGAGTAGCTCTGACGCCGGCGCACCCGATCACGCCAACGCCGAACACGTCGTATCGAAGAAGGCACCCGCCAAAAAGCCCCCGGTACGCAAGGGTCCTGGCAAGCCGGGCAACACGGCTCCACCGAAGTCGACCCCGGCACAGTCTTCGGCTCCCCCGTCTCCCAAGACCGCTCCCGCCCCGGCCGCGACACCGGAACCCACACACCCGAAACCCTCGGCGCCCACTCCGGACGAGGATCAGCAGGCCCGGTTCACTGCTCTCAAACGCACGGAACCCCTGCCTCTGCCTGAGCCGTCGACAACAGGCCCGGTGGTCAAAATCGGCAGCGCCGTGGTTCTCTTGGCGCTCATCTTCCTGACCATCCGGCGGCTACGTCGATAGCCCGAGAGACGAAAGCTGTTGTGGTGATGCCGATTCGCGTTGCCCGACCACACTTGCCGCGATCTTGGCGCCGATGACCTCGGCCTGAGCGACCAGTTCACGCCGAACGGCCGGGTCGTCGGAGTCCGCGTCGTAGAGGAAGTCGAGTGACGACGCCTCGATGCGCGAGTAGTCCGCGATCCCATGGATCATCTGCAGCGTCATCGCCTCCTTGTATCCGTGGCGCTGATGAGTCCCTTCATCTATTCCGCCGATCGCCACCAGATGCAGGCCTTTGATAGCGCTCGGGGCGTCGGCGACTCGGTCGTCATAGGCGAAGCCGCGTGTGAAGACGCGGTCGATCCAGCCCTTGGCGAGTGCCGGCAGCGACCACCAATAGACCGGAAAAACCAACACCACCGCTGCGGCAGATCGCAACATCTGCTGTTGCTCCGCGACGTCCACGGGGACCCCGGCGAGCCCTCGGAAATGTGCGAGATCGTCGCTGTTGAAGGCGGGGTCGAATCCCGAAGCAGCGAGGTCATACGTTGTGGCAGTGAGGTTTTCGGCGGCGATGCTCTCTTTCATCGCTCGGGCCACATTCCAGGTCACCGATTGGGTGTCGGGGTGGACAACCACCAGGATGACATCGGACTGCTGATCTGCGTTGCTCATACCGGCGACGGTAAACTATGACATCAGTGTCAATGTCAAGGTCCATCTCGAGAAGAGGCATCGATGTACATCAGCGACTTGAGTGACATCACCGGCGCCAGTTCCCGCATGCTCAGGCATTACGAAAAGGCCGGCTTGCTGACGCCGACGCGTGATCCGAACGGCTATCGGCGGTACCGGAAAGAAGACGTACAGACCGTCGAAGACATCCGATGCCTCTTGGCGTCAGGACTGTCGTTGTCGGAGTCCGCTTTCATCCTTCGCGTTGCGTGCGCCGACCCCGACGAGGCGACCGACGAGGAACGCCGTGAAGCCCTACGGCAACTCGACGAGCGCGAAAATCAGCTGGCCGACGCGATGCGTCGTCTTCGGGCACAGAGAGCCGGGATCTCCGAGCTGCGAACGCATGTGCGCGACGCCATGAAGGCTTCGACGTCGCCGGATCAGCTCTCTGGATTGTCCAGCGCACGAAGATAGCGCTTCGTCACCAGGCGTTGACCCAGTCTCCCTAGCGGTCCGCCCGCCCGGGCGAGAACCGAGTGTGGGCGTGAGAAGGCTGCGACCACCAGCACCACACTGTCGTCGGCTCGGTGCTCGACGCAGAACAACTCCTCACCTGCTACTGGGTGGCCGGGCAAGGTGCCGTAGGCGAAACCACAGCGATCGGGTTCGTCGAGCACGTACACAACTCGCACCGGCGCTTTCAGCCGGGCCGCACCCACGCCGAGCCCGACCAGCCCGACGCTTCCTTCGCTGACTGTCGTGTCCGGACTGGTCACCGTCAGGCCGGCGCCGAGCTGCACCTGCCACCTCAGAACATCGTCGCCGAGTTCACGAAACACCGCAGCGCCCGATCCCACGACTCTTTCTCGTCGCAGGTGGTGGTAACCGGACGGCATTCCGGTCGCGGTCGCACCGACCTCCGGATAGGTGAACTCCGCCGCCCGCAAACGATCCGCGGTGTCCGAATCCATAGGTCGGACAGATGGTTTGCTCATCTCTGGAGACTACCCACCGGGATTTGTCCGCGGTGCTGCTTCTCGACCTCGCCAGCGCCATCCGTACCGCGAGGCGCGAGCATCACGCTGCCCGTCGACGAACCCAGACGGCCGCGAAATGAAGTGCGATACCCACCGCAAGAAGAAGCCCGCCATACATCCAGACCTCACCGCTCTGCTGGGTCAGCAGTAGCACGCACGACGCGACACCCAGGATCGGAATGACTGTCGGTACCCGAAAGTGCTTGTGGTCGACAGGATCCCGACGAAGCACCAGCACAGCGATATTCGTGGAGATGAAGACGAACAACAGCAGCAACACCACCGTCTCGGCCAATGTCGACAGGTCGCCGGTGAGTGTGAGCAGCATGGCCACCAACGTCGTCGCCACGATCGCCGCCCACGGGGTACGCCGCTTGGGCAGCACCTTCCCCAATGCGCTCGGCAGAAGCCTGTGCTCGGCCATCCCGAAGGTGAGGCGACTGGCCATGATCATCGTGAGCAGAGCGCCGTTGGCCACGGCCACCAGAGCGATCAGGCTGAAGACCCAGTCGGGGATGCCGACACCGGACTCCCCGACAACGGCCAGCAGCGGTCCCGACGACTCGGACAAGGTGCTCGCGGGCAGAGCGATCGAGCTGGCGAGTCCCACCAACACATAGACGAGTCCAGCTGTGGCCAACGATCCGAAGAGGGCCAACGGATACACACGACTGGGATTGCGGATCTCTTCGGCAACATTGGCCGAGGTCTCGAATCCGACAAACGAGTAGTACGCGATGATGGCACCGCTGAGGATGGCCATCGCAGGGGTTGACCCGTCCGGGAACTCGGTCACCCGGGACACGTCACCTCTGCCTTCGCCGAGCATCACCCCGACCACTGCGATGACGATGACCAGTCCACTGACCTCGATGATCGTCATGACCACGTTGCTCTTCACCGACTCACTGATGCCGCGTGCGTTCAAGCAGGCCACCAGTGCCAGGAACACCAGCGCGGCCGGGACGGTCGGCACATCGATGAAGGTCTTGAGGTATTCACCAGAGAAGGCCAGCGCCAGTCCGGCTGCGCTCGTGACCCCTGCGGCCAGCATGCAGAAACCTACGAGGAACGAGACGATCGGTTGCTTGAAGGCCCGCTCGGCGAAGATCGCTGCGCCGCCGGCCTGCGGATATTTGGTGACCAACTCGGCATAGGAGCCGGCAGTGAGCAGGGCCAGCAGGAGGGCGACGATCAGCGGCGCCCAAAGTGCGCCACCCACCTCTTCGGACAGCACTCCCATCAGGGCGTAGATACCGGCTCCGAGCACGTCACCCAAGATGAACAAGAACAGCAGCGGGCCGGTTATCTTCCGCTTCAGTTTGGATGCGGGCTCATCGCCTGTTGCCTGTGTTCCCGTTTCGGCATCAGCCGTCATTCGCATCTCCTGGTGCCACCGAGAATCAGCCGGCCGACGTCGCCCGAGGGCCGGCTGTTCCCACAACGTTTGTTCCAGGTAGGCATAGCCTGCGAGCGACGATCGAAAACCTTCGGCGAACCACAGGGTTGTTGACGAGCGCTCCCGCCAGGATCGTCAGCGTTCGTGCACCGTCACGCCGAGCCGACAACGAAGTCGCGCAATGTCATCGGCCGCCGGCCCGTGATGGTCTCCACACTGTCGGTCACCGCTGCCAGTTCACCCGCGGCAATCGCGGTGTAGGTGGACACCCAAGCGTCCAATTGCCAGTCCGGCGCCCCATACGATTTGCGTGACTCGTAGGCTTCGTCGATCGTCTCGTTGTGGAATGTGACTGTGCGACCGCTGGTTTCGGTGAGAATCCGCGCCACCTCGTCGAAGGTGATTGATTCGCGGCCGGTGAGGTCGTACGTCTCACCCCGGTGTGATGCCGGATCGGAGAGAACCGCGGTCGCCACTCGCGCGACGTCGGCACGTGCCACCGCACCCACCGCGCCGTCGCCGGCCGGGCCACGGATCACGCCGTCGGTGCCGGCGAGGCTCGGCAGGAAATCGATGTAGAAGCTGTCCCGCAAGAACGTGAACTGCACACCCGACGCGCGGATGTGCTCCTCCGTTGCCCAATGATCGCGCGCGAGAGTGAAAGTCGCGTCGGGTGCCGCATTCAGGAATGACGTGTAGACGATGTGTTGTACACCGGCCCGGACAGCCGCATCGACGAACGTGCGGTGTTGGTCCAACCGGTCTGCGCTCTCCGAGGCCGACACCATGAACAAGGTGTCGCGTCCGCGAGTGCGGCGACCGCGGCGTCGTGGTCGCCGTAGCTCGTCTCCGCGACCGCTGCCCCGGGCAACACCGGCGCGCGACCGCGCGAACGCACCACCAACCGGAGAGCTGTCCCGGCCTCCGACAGGGCACGCGCGACCGATCCCCCGACATTGCCGGTAGCCCCCGTGACCGCGGTGGATGGATGTTGGGTCACCGGATTCTCCTGTCGTCGTGGACTCGCTGCGCCGAGCACGTGCTGTTGCTGCGGCACGTTGTCCTCGATGATGGCACTGCGAACGACTTCGAACGATGGGACCCCGCAGCATGACCACAGCACAAGCCATCGCAACAGCCTGCGTCTTCATCTGGCTGGGGATGGTCCTGGCCATCTCCTTCCTGGAAGCTCCACTGAAGTTCCGCGCTCCCGGGGTGGATCTGAAGACGGGACTGGGCATCGGGCGGCTGGTGTTCCGGGCGCTGAACACCGTCGAGGCGATCCTTGCGGTTGTACTGGCGATCGCGATGGTGGTCGGCGACGTGCCGTACCGAGTGTTGATCCCATGCCTGTGTGCTATCGCCATCCTCGCGTTTCAGGTCATCGTGGTCCGGCCGCCACTCACCCGTCGGTCGGATCGGGTGATCGCCGGCGAGCAAGCGCCGCGGTCGCACGCACATCACGTGTACATCGGCGCCGAAGTGCTCAAAGTGGCCGCGCTCGTCACTCCCGGGATCCTGCTGCTGTCCCAGAGTTGGAATGTGACGGGATAGTTTTGACACCGACCGCCGGAGGGGAGGAATCGTGGACGAGAACGTGATCGAATCGCTGATCCGGTGGACGGAGTCAGGTGCGATATGGCGCGTGACGTCCCGAACCGCCACCGCGGTGACCATCTCGATGTGCACCTGCGACGGTGGCGAAGAAGTACAGCGCCTGCAATCGGCTGATCCTGCGGTCCTTGCCTGGCTGGGCGACAGGACGAGCAACGAGGTGGACGATGCCTGAACGTCGCGACCGCGACGCCGACGGCCGCGCACGGCAGGCCCGGCCGCGCGACGAGCTGGGCCGGCCGCTGCCGTACGGCGCCGAGGGCGTCGAACCGGTCTCCGAGGAACCGTTACCACCCGCCGAAACCATCGCGCTGGCACGTCAACTCATCGACGCCGGACGTCCGTTCGCAGCCCACGAGGTCTTCGAGGTCCGCTGGAAGACATGCCCGCCCGACGAACGGGAGCTGTGGCAGGGGCTGGCCCAGATCTGCGTCGGCCTGACGCATCATCTGCGCGGAAACCCTAGGGGCGCAACGCGTCTCGTCGAACGCGGGGCCGGGCGGCTCCTACGTTACAGCCTGGTCGATGCGACGCCGTACGGACTCGATCTGGACGCCGTCATCGCGTGTGCGGAGCAACAGATACAGGACACGCACTGAGTGATGCCGGCCGCGCGGAACACACGGCCGGCATCGTCGGTCACCGACCGGGCAGGAACTTCAGCGACTTCACGAACGCCGGAACGGTCCGCAGGAAGAGCCCCTGCGGCACGCCCTTGATGCCACCCAGACCAATCACCCGCTGCTCGGCAATCGTCTGGGGCTCGGTGTATTTGAGAAGCCCTTCGGCGCCGTGACGGCGACCTACGCCCGACTTGCCCATTCCGCCCATCGGAGCAGCAGTAGAACCCCATGCCGCCGCGTAGCCCTCGTTCAGGTTGACCGTGCCGGCGCGCAGTTCTGCGGCAATCTTGCGGCCTTCTTCCGATGACCCGGCGAAAACGCTTGCGTTGAGGCCGTATTCGGTGTTGTTGGCCTCTTTGATGGCCTCGTCCACGGAATCCACCGGATAGATGGCGACAACCGGTCCGAAGGTCTCGCCGGCAAACGATTCCATCCCGTCGGCAACCCCGGACAGAACGGTCGGCTCGAAGAAGAAGGGTCCGAGTTCGGGACGGCGGTGCCCGCCGGCGAGAACCACCGCGCCCTTGGACTTGGCGTCCTCGACGTGCCGTTCGGCGGTGTCGACCTGGTCCGCCGAGGCCAACGACCCCATCTCCGTGGAGAAGTCGTAGGACTTGCCCACCTTCATCGCCGACACCCGCTGCGCGAACTTGGCGGAGAACTCGTCGGCGATCGGCTTCTCGACGTAGATGCGCTCGATCGAGATGCAGAGCTGCCCCGAGTTCGAGAAGCAGGCGCGCACTGCACCTTCGACAGCGTTGTCGATGTCGGCGGTCTTGGTGATGATCATCGGATTCTTGCCACCGAGCTCGGCGGAGAACCCGATCAGGCGACGGCCGGCCTGCTCGGCGAGCTGCGCGCCGGTTTCCGAAGACCCGGTGAACATGAGGTAGTCGGCCTGAGCCAAGATCTCTTGTCCCACAACAGAGCCCGGTCCGGGCACCACGGCGAACAGATCCTTCGGCAGACCGGCCTGGTACAGCAGCTCGACCACGGCGAGGGCGCAGTACGGCGTCTGACTGTCGGGCTTGAGCACCACCGCATTACCGGCCATCAGGGCGGCGACCCCGTCCGAGGCAGCCAGGGTCATCGGGTAGTTCCACGGCGAGATCACGCCGACGACACCCTTGGGCTGATACCGAACGCGGGCGTCGGTGGCCAGGGGCAGCATTCCCTTGACCTTGCTCGCCGCCAGGAGCCGCGGGCCGGTCTTGGCGTAGTGCCGGGCGGTCATCGCCACGTCCAGCACTTCCTCCTGGGCGTAGGCGCGCGCTTTGCCGGTCTCGGCCTGCGCCATGTCGGCCAGCGCATCCCTGTTCTTGAGCACCAGGGCCGCGAAGTCGATCAGGATCTTGGCACGGTCACGCGGCCAGAGTTTCGCCCACTCGACCTGTGCGGCGCGCGCCCGCTCGAATGCGGCCTGCACGTCGTCGGCGGTGCCGACCGGGATGGTGGTCATCTCCTCGCCCGTGAACGCCTCGAGAACCGGGCGCGTGGAACGGGCATCCGGATCGTCGATGGCGATGAGCCCTCGCAAACGGTCGAACGTGGCTGTGTCTGGCTTGCCCATGATCAATGTCTCCTATTCGGCCGCGACCAGCACGATGCCGTCGTCGTCGCTGTATGCAAGGTCGCCGGGGTTGAAGGTCAGACCGCCCAGTTCAACAGGGACGTCGCGCTCTCCGGCTCCGGTCTTGGTGGACTTGCGCGGGTTGGTCCCGAGAGCCTTGATACCGATGTCGATGCCTGCGAGCAGCTTCGAGTCGCGGACCGCACCGTTCGCGATGATCCCGCTCCAGCCATTGGACCGGCCGAGTTCGGCGATCATGTCCCCGACAAGGGCGGTGTGTACCGACCCGGCGCCGTCGACGACGAGGACCCCGCCGTTGCCGGGTTCGCCGAGCACCTGCTTGAGCAGGGCGTTGTCCTGGAGGCACCGAACCGTGGTGACCCGGCCGACGAACTCCCTGCGCTTTCCGAACTGCGTGAACTGGAGGTCGCAGCTGCGTACCTCCTCGCCGATCTCGTCCACGAGGTCGGCGGTGGCGACGAAGGTGATCTCACTCATGCACCTCAGCCTAACGACTCTTACTTACCGACCGGTAACCACCGCTGACCGGCCCGCATCCCAGTCAGCTGAACGCGGCCGTGGACATCAGTCCGGGAGCACGCCATCGTCTGGTCCGCCGACCACGGCCTCGGTGCCGCCGATCTCCACGACGTCGCCGGTGACCAGTTGTCGGCCGCGCCGCGTCTCGGTCTCACCGTTCACGCTGACCAATCCGTCCGCGATGACTTCTTTTGCCTCGGCCCCGGATTCGATGAGATTTGCCAGCTTCAGGAATTGGCCCAGTCGGATGGAATTGTCTCGGATCGGAACTGTTTCTCGGCTCACCGTTCAATCCTCCCATCTGAGAGATAACGTTACTGCGGACCAGCTGCGGAAAGGCAACACCTGTGAGCGTCGATTCACCCGAAACCACGGTCGACTCAATCGATGTGAGCAGCCAGGCAACTCCTGCGCCCCGTCGGCCGGCTCGCCTGGTCCCACCTGCGGGATGGTTCAAGAACGCGCCCCGGTACGTCAGTTGGGTTGCGGGCGTCCTCGCCGCCATCTCGCTGCTCAGCAGCATCTCCCTGCAGTTCCGGCGCCTCACCGAGGTGCCTCGCGACTACGTCGACAACTATCTGATCTCCGCACCCGACACCAGCTTCGCCTGGGCGTTCGTCTTGGCGCTGCTCGCTTTTGCACTCGCATCCCGCAAGCGGATCGCGTGGTGGATCACGGTGGCGTACGTCGCCGTCTATGCCATCGGAAATGCGCTCTACCTGTTCGAGCCGTTGTCGTCGGAAAACGGCGTGAACACCGTGGTCCGGATCAACATCTGCATCGGCGTCGTCCTGCACGTGTTTGCCCTGATGTATTTGATCGCGAGTTATCGGCAGTTCTATACCCGTGTGCGCCGCGGCGCTCTCTGGCGCGCTGCCGGCGTGCTGGTCGCCGGCCTGGTCATCGGTTCGCTGATCGGTTGGGCGCTCGTCGAGATCTTCCCCCACACCCTGACCGCCTCCCAGCGACTGCCCTACGCGATCAACCATGTGGTGACGTTCGGGTCCGTCGACCTCTCGACCGACTTCGACGAGCACCATTCCTATGCACCCGTCGAGACGTTCCTGGGTCTTCTCGGTGCTCTGGCGCTGATCGCCGCGGCGCTGATCCTGTTCCGTTCGCAGCGGTCGAACAACTCGATGACCGCGACCGACGAGAGGTTGCTGCGGCTGCTCATCGATGGCTTCAGCGGCGACGACTCACTGGCGTATTTCTCCACCCGCCACGACAAGGCGGTTGTCTTCGCTCCCAACGGCATGGCTGCGATCACCTATCGGGTGGAGGTCGGCACCGCGATGGCCGGCGGAGACCCCGTGGGCGACAAGCGCTACTGGCCCGACGCGATCGCGGAGTTCCTCAAGATCTGCGACCGGTACGGCTGGCATCCGGGCGCAATCGGCGTGAGTGCCACCGGCGCGGAGGCGTGGGACGCTGCCGGATTCACCACACTCAACATCGGCGACGAGGCGATCGTCCACACCCGCGGGTACAACCTCAACGGACCGGAGATGAAGGCCGTCCGTCAGTCGGTGGCCCGCACCAAGCGCGCCGGAATCACCGTGCGTATCGCCCGCCACGAGGATCTCTCCCCCGAACAAATGGCCGCAGTGATCGCGCGCGCCGACGAATGGCGCGACACCGACGAAGAACGCGGCTTCTCGATGGCGCTGGGGCGTCTGGGTGACCCTGCGGACGGCCGGTCCATTCTCGTGGAAGCAGTGCGGGACGCGGGCACCGCAAACGAGAAGGTCGTCGGCATGCTCTCGTTTGTCCCCTGGGGCCAGACCGGCGCATCGCTCGATGTGATGCGTCGCGACCGGGACTCGATCAACGGACTGGTCGAGACGATGGTGACCGAGTTCGCCGAGAACGCCGAGGCATTTGGCATCCTCGACATCTCGATGAACTTCGCAGCCTTCCGTGTGGTGTTCGAAGAAGGCGGCCAGATCGGCGCGGGCCCGATCATGCGGGCGATGTACGGCGCTCTCACCTTCGCGTCGAAGTTCGTGCAGATGGAATCTCTGTACAAGTCGAACGCCAAGTACCACCCCGAGTGGGTTCCCCGGTTCCTGTGTTTCGAGGACGGCCGCACCATCCCGCGAGTGGGCCTGGCCGCGGTGGTCAACGAAGGATTCGTGAAGCTGCCGAAGTTCGGGCAGGGCAACGACTTCACCGGTGATGCCTCCTCGGTGCCGCCCGGTGTCGACATCGACGCGATCGCCGCGGAGATCGCCAGCGAGGAGAAGGCCGAGCATCGCGGACCGCGGCGTCCCGAGCAGGTCCGCGTCCGTCTGGCCAAACTGGAACAGCTGACCGCGGCCGGCGTCGACCCCTATCCGCCCGCCTATCCGCCCACCCACACCATCGCGCAGGCCGTCAGCGCGCCTGAAGGGACCACCGCCCGGGTGGCAGGCCGCGTCATCCGCATGCGTGACTTCGGCAAGGTCGTGTTCTGCGATGTGCGCGACTGGAGCGGGGACGTGCAGGTACTCGTGGATGCGAGCGCACTGAAGCCGGAAACCCTCGACCTGGCAAGCACCGTCGACCTCGGCGACCTCATCGAGGTCAGCGGAGTTGTGGGGCGCAGCCGCAAGGGCGAGTTGTCGCTGCTGGCCAAGGACTGGCGGATGCTCGGCAAGTGTCTGCATCCGTTGCCGGACAAGTGGAGTGGGCTCACCGACCCCGAGGCGCGAGTGCGTCAGCGGTACGTGGACCTGACCATCAATCCCCGGGCCCGCGAACTCATGAGAGTGCACAGCGCCATCGTGAAGTCGATGCGCGACTACCTCTCCGGCCGCGACTACCTCGAGGTGGAGACGCCGATCCTGCAGCAGATCCACGGCGGCGCGAACGCGGCGCCGTTCCGCACGCACATCAATGCCTACGACCTCGATCTGTATTTGCGGATCGCTCCCGAGCTGTACCTCAAACGGCTGTGCGTCGGCGGCATGGAGCGCGTGTTCGAGATGGGCCGCAACTTCCGCAACGAAGGTGTGGACTTCAAGCACAACCCGGAGTTCACCAGCCTGGAAGCGTATGAGGCGCACAGCGACTACGACCGCATGCTGCACCTCACCCGCGAGATGATCCAGAACGCCGCGGTCGCCGCGCACGGCGAGCAGGTGGTTTACATCGAGGGCAAGGACGGGGAGATCGAGAAGGTCGACATCTCCGGTGAGTGGCCGGTGAAGACACTGCACGGCGCGGTGTCGGAGGCGATCGGCGAAGAGGTCACCCCGTACTCGGAGGTGGAGTACCTCAAGGAACTGTGCGACAAGCACGAGATCCCCTACCGCAACGACTGGGATGCCGGTCAGGTCGCGTTGGAGATGTACGAGCACCTGGTGGAAGACCAGACCACGTTCCCGACGTTCTACAAGGACTTCCCGACGTCGGTGTCACCGCTGACGCGTCAGCACCGCACCATCCCCGGTGTCACCGAACGCTGGGACCTGGTTGCGTGGGGTGTCGAATTGGGTACGGCCTACACCGAATTGACCGACCCGGTGGAGCAGCGCCGGCGTCTCACCGAACAGTCGTTGCTCGCCGCGGGCGGCGACCCCGAGGCTATGGAACTCGACGAGGACTTCCTGCAGGCCCTCGAACACGGCATGTTCCCCACCGGCGGACTCGGCATCGGAGTGGACCGCATCGTCATGTTGCTCACCGGACAGTCGATCCGGGAGACGCTCGCGTTCCCACTCGCGAAGCCGAAGTGACCGCTCTGAAGGTTGAAGCTTGAACTGGTACATGACCCATGTGGTCGAGACAGGCCGGTCTGCGGCCGTGTTCGCCCTGGTCGGTTTCATCGTGACCTACGGCATCACGCGATGGATCACCCGATCCATTCGCGCTCGCAGTGAGAACACGCCGGACGATGCCGAGGCCGCGTCAGGCGGACCGGTTAACGACATCTACATCGGCGGGGTGCACATCCACCACCAGGTGTGGGGCATTTTGCTGATCCTCACCGCCGGGCTGCTCGAGTTCCGGTTCCAGCCCGACCCGCCGTGGCGCGAGGTGCTGGCCGCCGCGTTCGGGATCGGCGCCGCCCTCGCGCTCGACGAGTTCGCGCTGTGGCTGCATCTGGAAGACGTGTACTGGTCCGAAGAGGGGCGCAAGTCGATCGACGCGGTGATGATCGCGACGGTGTTCGGTGTCGCGATGCTTGTCGGCACCACTCCCCTCGGCGGGATCGACGAGGGCAATCCGTCCAGCACCAGCGTGGCCATCACAGCGGCGATCGTGCTCGTGCACGTCGCCTACTCGGTGATCTGTCTGCTCAAGGGCAAGCTCGCGACAGGACTGATCGGGCTGCCGGTGCCACTACTCGGGTTGATCGGCGCGTTGCGGCTGGCTCATCCGACCTCGTACTGGGCGCGCAGGTTCTACTCTGAACGCAAGCTCGAGCGCGCCGAGCGCCGGTTCGAGTTGTACGTCGGTCGTCGTGACCGGATGCGTGATCTCGTCGGCGGTCGCGAACAGCGAACGCCCTGACCGCTGCACCCATCTCCTCCGGCGCTCAGAGAACGAGATGACCCATGTGTCGCTGGCTCGGCTACTACGGGAATCCGATCAATCCCAAAGAACTTCTCTACGATCCCGAACACTCGCTCATCGAACAGAGTCGCCTTGCTGCGCCCGATGTTCCCACCGCAAACGCCGACGGTCACGGACTGGGCTGGTACAGCGAGGCGGGCCGGCCCACGCTGTTCCGTAGCGCCGCCCCCGCCTGGGGAGACGAAAACCTTCGCGAGCTGTCGGCGACGGTGCGATCGTCGTTGTTCCTCGCACATGTGCGGGCCGCCACCGGTACCCCAGTGCAACAAACGAATTGCCATCCATTTCGGTATGGACGGTGGATGTTCGTGCACAACGGCTTCATCGCCGACTTCCAACGTCTCCGACGCGACCTCATCCTCGCCGTGCGACCGGACCTGTTCGAGAGCATCGGAGGATCGACAGATTCGGAGGTGATGTTCTACCTCGCGCTGACCTTCGGGCTGCAGGACGATCCACTCGGCGGTCTGGAGCGGATGGCCGGTCACATCGAAGCGCTGGCGGCATCGCAGGGCATATCCGAGCCTGTCCAGATGACGATCGGGCTCACCGACGGTGAGCGGCTCTACGCCGTGCGCTACGCGAGCGGTCCGGTGGTCAACACGTTGTACGTCAGCGGCGACGTCGAGTCGGTTCGCAAGCTGTATCCGGAGAACGAACGGCTTGCGCACTTCTCGGAGGAAGCTCGCGTGGTGGTGTCCGAACCGCTGGTCACGCTTCCCGGGCTGTGGCACGAGGTGCCGCCGTCCAGCGCTCTCATCGTGCAGAAGGGCCCGGACGAACAGAGACCGTTTCGACCGCAACCACCCACCTGACCGGTTTCCGTCGGCCGTGCCGGGTGGTGAGCCCGGCATAGAATGGCTCGATGCAGCTGCAGCCGCCCGGTGCGTTCTACACCATCTGCGGCCTGCGCACCCATGTGGTCGTCGAGGGCCAGGGTCCACCACTGCTTCTCCTGGCCGCACTCGGCGGCAACTGGTTCGACTTCGACCACCTGGCCGAACTGCTCCGCGACCGGTGGACGGTGATCCGATACGACCGGCCCGGTTACGGCTTGTCCGATCCACTCCCTCCCGGCCAGATCCCGTCGATCGACGACGAGAACCGGCGGATCGACGAACTGCTGGACGCGGTCGGGGTCACCGAACCCGTTGTGGTCGCAGGGCATTCGCTGGCGTCGCTGTATGCGGAGGGATTCGCCCGCGGCCGGCCGGAGCGGGTGGCCGCAGTCATCATGCTCGACGGGTCGTACGTGATGCTGCCCCTGCAGATGGTGCCGCCAGGCCTCAGCAACCGGTTGGCGCACCTCACCGCACACCTCATCAAGGCTCTGCGGCTTCCCCGGTCGGCCGGCATCCGTGGCCATGCGATCGCGACGTCGCCCGGGCCACCGGGTGGGTACACAGCAGAGCAGCGCCACTGGATCGGGGAGGTTCTGGGCGGAAATCGTTATCCGCGAGCACTTCTCGTCGAGCAGGTCGCGTTCGGGGTTCTCAACTCAGAACTGGTGGTCATGCGACGGACGATGCCTCTGACGGCGCCGACCCTGGTTGTCTCCGCCCTGCCCGGGCGGCGCACACCGGTCCGACTGTTCTGGAACTGGAAGCAGGCCCGGTACGCCCGATTCCTCGGCGCCGACTACGCGCCCGTGATTCCCGCGCGCCACTTCTTCATCGTCCAGCAGCCCGATGTCGCTGCCGGGCTGATCGAGGATTTTGCCGCCCGCGCGATTTTCGACAGGTAGTCCCAGCGGGAGCGATCAGAGGTCGAAGTTCCGCAGGTCGGCGCTCGTCACCAGTCGCTCGCCCTCTTCGGGCAGCATTCGAGCGAGTCGTCGATGTGCGATCAGCCCATCCGAACCGAAAATGTGCGGGTGTCGTCCGAGTAGTGGGGTGCGGCGGCTGTTGTGCGACTTCGCCAGTTTCACGACTGATCACGTCCTGTTTAGTGCAGCGGATAACTTTCTGGGTACCGCGATCGTCCAGAGTCGAAACCCTTGAACATCCGTACCTTCGCGTTGTGTGTCGTGATGGCCCGCCGCGTCGTTACCTCTGCACAGGCCTCACCAGGGGTGTTGCTGCCACAATGTGGTGAACGTCACGCTACGCGCAGGGATGTCCGGATCCGGGTTGCCACGCGGGCGAGTCACATCTTCCCCAGGGGTAACACGGCGGGCGGGTAGGTGTCGCCAAACCCTCCGACTCCAGCCAAGCCCTCCGACTGCAACCGGAGGAAGTGACCAAAACCGGAGGAAGTACGTCAGGCCAGGCCGGCCAGGTAGTTCTGGGCCCACTGCAATGCGGTGACGCCCGGCTGCACCTCGAAGTTGCCGTAGTTGGTGTGCGAGCCCGATTCGATGAAGCGGTTGAACGCAATGATCTGCGAACGTGCCTTCTCGTTGCTGAGTTCGTTCAGTACGGCACCGGGTCCGCCGCGGGTGACCAGTTCACTGAAGATCGCAGCGGCCTCGGCCTGGTACTGGGCGAACATGTCGGGGTTCGGGTTACTGGTCTCGGCCAGATACCCGATCACGCGGGAGACGTAGTAGTCCCGGGGGATGTTGCAGTACTGGTCGCCCGGATCGCAGATGGTGAAGGTGCGGTTCTTCACCCATCCGAACCCGCCCTGACGTGGCCCGCCGTTGCCCTCGCCCGACAGCTCCGGTCCGATGAGCGCATCCTGCTTGGAACGGCGCGGGTCGGAGATCAGCACCGCGCCGGCGAACTTGGCGGGCGCGATGGCTCCCCGGCCGGTCCCGATGTCGGCGGCGAGGTCACCGGCTGCGTCAGCACCCTGGCTGTAGCCGATCAGGGCGACCTTCGTACCCGGGCACCGTTTGGTCATCGTGATGGCCAGGCCTTCGGCGTTGGCCACGGCCTGCGCCTTCGACTCGCCGTAGACGGCACCACCGTTCTCCCAGGGGAAGGCGGTGGCGTTGTACCCGACCAGCTGGGTCTGGGTCTCGCCGCCGAGGCCGGTCGTGGGGTAGGCGAGCATTCCGCGGATCTGGGCGTCGGCCGACTTCTCCCAGGTTCCGGGAATGGCCAGCACGTAGAGCTCTGGACAGCCCGCGGGATCAGCCGATGCGGTGGGTGCCGACACTGCACTCAATGCGCCGGCCGTCACCACAGCTGCTGCCAACACACTTGTCATCGCGCGTGTGCGGCGTCCACGCTGTCGCCGCCAACCAAGAACAGTGCCCACCGGCATGAACTTTTCCTCCCGAGCAAAACTGCTGATCACAGCGAGATGCCAATCAGAACACAGGTGTGTTCCGATTCATCTTGACAGGTCGGGAGCGATCCCGCACCTTCAGCGCTGCGGTGCCAGGGTGGGAACGATGGGTGCGGGGAGCAGGGTGGCGCCGGTGAGGAACTTGTCCGCAGCGGCAGCCGCGGACCGTCCTTCGGCGATCGCCCACACGATCAACGACTGACCGCGACCGGCATCGCCGGCCACGAACACGCCGGGGACCGTCGACTGAAAGTTGTCGTCGCGCTTGACGTTTCCGCGTTCGTTGTACTCCACGCCGAGCTTGTCGAGGAAGTCCTCGCGCTCGGGTCCGACGAAGCCCATGGCCAGCAGAACGAGGTCGGCCTCGAGCTCGAAGTCACTGCCTTCGACTTTCTCGAAACGGCCGGCGTTCATCACGACTTCGTGCGCACGCAAACCGGTTACCTTGCCGTCTTCACCGATGAACTGCTCAGTGTTCACCGAGAATACGCGTTCACCGCCCTCTTCATGGGCCGAGGACACCCGGTACATCAGGGGGTACGTCGGCCACGGAGTGGAGTCGGCGCGCTCGTCCGGCGGGCGCGGCATGATCTCGAACTGGTGGACGATCTCGGCGCCCTGACGCAGCGACGTACCGAGGCAGTCCGCGCCGGTGTCACCACCACCGATGATGATCACCTTCTTGCCCTTGGCGTTGATCGGCGGCATGCCGTCTCCGTCGACGACGTCGTCGCCCTCTTGAACCCGGTTGGCCCACGGCAGGAACTCCATCGCCTGATGGATGCCATCGAGTTCACGGCCCGGGATCGGCAGGTCGCGGCCCTTGGTGGAGCCGTTGCACAGCACCACAGCGTCGAAGTCGGCCTTGAGTTGTTCGACGGTCACGTCAACACCGACGTTGACACCCGCACGGAACTGGGTGCCCTCGGCGACCATCTGGTCCAGACGGCGGTCGATGTGGTGCTTCTCCATCTTGAACTCGGGAATGCCGTAGCGGAGCAGACCACCGATCCGATCGGCCCGCTCGAAGACGGTGACGTCGTGGCCGGCGCGCGTGAGCTGCTGCGCCGCAGCGAGACCCGCAGGGCCTGAACCGACGATCGCAACCGACTTGCCGGTCTTCTCGGTCGGCAGCACCGGCGTGACCCAGCCTTCATCGAAGGCGTTGTCGATGAGCTCGACCTCGACCTGCTTGATGGTGACGGCAGGCTGGTTGATGCCAAGCACGCACGACGCCTCACAGGGGGCCGGGCACAACCGACCGGTGAACTCCGGGAAGTTGTTGGTGGCGTGCAGACGGTCGATGCCGTCTGCCCAACGGTCCTTGTACACGAGGTCGTTCCACTCGGGAATCAGGTTTCCGAGAGGACAACCGTTGTGACAGAACGGGATCCCGCAGTCCATGCATCGGCTGGCCTGCACGCGAAGCTTGTCGCGATCGAAGTCCTCGTAGACCTCTTTCCAGTCCATGAGTCGCAGCGGGACCGGCCGCCGTTGCGGCAATTCACGTTCGGGATGCTTGAGAAAGCCCTTCTGGTCAGCCACGTGCGGCCTCCATCACTGCTTCGTCCACGTTGCGCCCGTCCTTCTCGGCTGAGGCGATAGCGAGCAGAACTCGCTTGTAATCGCGCGGCATCACCTTTACGAATCGGCCGACGTTGCTCTCCCAGTCTTCGAGGATACGAGCGGCCACCGGCGAACCGGTTTCGTTGCGGTGCTTGTTCACGATGCCTTCCAGGAACTCGAGGTCTTCGTCCTCGAGCGGCTCCGGTTGCACCAGTTCGGTGTTGAGATTGCTCTCCAGTACGCCGTCGGGGTCGTAGACGTACGCGATACCACCGGACATACCGGCAGCGAAGTTGCGGCCGGTCGGTCCGAGCACGACCACGCGACCACCTGTCATGTACTCGCAGCCGTGGTCACCCACGCCTTCGACGACAGCGGTGACGCCCGAGTTGCGGACGCAGAAACGCTCGCCGACCACACCCCGGAGCAGGATCTCACCGGAGGTTGCACCGAAGCCGATCACGTTGCCGGCGATGATGTTCTCTTCGGCGACAAAGCCTTCCGGCGCGTTGTCCGCCGGAGCGATCACGATCCGGCCACCCGAGAGGCCCTTGCCCACGAAGTCGTTGGCGTCGCCCTTGAGTCGCAGCGTCACACCCTTGGGCACAAACGCACCGAAGCTGTTTCCGGCGGAGCCGTGGAAATCGATGATGACCGTGCCGTCGGGCAAGCCGTTGGCACCGTACGCCTTGGTGATCTCGTGCCCGAGCATGGTGCCCACGGTGCGGTTCACGTTGGCGATCTCCGAGGTGAACGACACGCGCTCACCCGAATCGATCGCCGCCCGAGCCTGGGTGATCAGCTGTTGATCGAGCGCCTTGTCCAGCGAATGGTCCTGGCTGCCAGAGCAATACAGGTCCTGATTCATGAACGGAGAATCGGTCTGGGTGAGGATCGCCGACAGGTCCAGCTTTCCTGCCTTGGCCGACTTCCAATGCTGCAGAGCCTTCGTGGTGTCGAGCATCTGCACCTGGCCGACGGCTTCCTGCAGGGTGCGGAAGCCGAGGCGGGCCAGCAGTTCGCGCACTTCTTCGGCGATGTACATGAAGAAGTTCTCGACGAACTCGGGCTTGCCGGTGAAACGCTCACGCAGCACGGGGTTCTGGGTCGCGACGCCCACCGGGCAGGTGTCGAGATGGCAGACGCGCATCATGATGCAACCCGAGACGACCAGCGGCGCAGTTGCGAATCCGAACTCCTCGCCACCGAGCAGTGCGGCCACGACCACATCGCGGCCGGTCTTGAGCTGGCCGTCGACCTGGACCACGATGCGGTCGCGAAGGCCGTTGAGCAACAACGTCTGCTGGGTCTCGGCCAGGCCGAGTTCCCAGGGACCACCGGCGTGCTTGACCGAGGTGAGCGGCGTCGCGCCGGTGCCACCGTCGTGACCGGAGATCAGCACCACGTCCGCGTGCGCCTTCGAGACGCCTGCCGCGACGGTGCCGACACCCACTTCCGACACAAGTTTGACGTGAATCCTTGCCGACGGATTCGCGTTCTTCAGGTCGTGGATCAGCTGGGCGAGATCCTCGATCGAATAGATGTCGTGGTGGGGCGGCGGCGAGATGAGGCCGACGCCGGGTGTGGAGCCGCGCACCTCGGCGACCCACGGGTACACCTTGTGCGGCGGGAGCTGTCCACCTTCACCGGGCTTCGCGCCCTGCGCCATCTTGATCTGGATGTCGGTGCAGTTGGTGAGGTAGTGCGCGGTCACGCCGAAACGGCCCGAGGCCACCTGCTTGATGGCACTACGACGCCAATCGCCGTTCTCGTCGGGTTCGAAACGGCTCGGATTCTCGCCGCCCTCACCGGAGTTCGAGCGCCCACCCAGTCGGTTCATCGCGATCGCGAGGGTCTCGTGGGCCTCGGCCGAGATGGAGCCGAAGCTCATCGCGCCGGTCGAGAACCGTTTGACGATCTCGCTGGCAGGCTCGACCTTGTCGATGGGGATCGGGTCGCGGTCGTCGAAGTTGAACTCGAACAACCCGCGCAGCGACGCCATCTTCTTCGACTGGTCGTCGATCAGCTTGGTGTATTCCTTGAACACCGAGTACTGCCCGGTGCGGGTGGAATGCTGCAGCTTGAACACCGTGTCGGGGTTGAACAGGTGGTACTCGCCCTCGCGACGCCACTGGTATTCGCCACCGACCTCGAGCTCGCGGTGTGCGCGCTCCTCGGGCCGGTGATTGAACGCCAGTTGATGGCGTGCGGTGACGTCGGCAGCGATGTCGTCGAGGCCGATACCACCGAGGTGCGACCGCAACCCGGTGAAGTACTCGTCGACGGTGTCCTGATTGATGCCGATGACCTGGAAGAGCTGTGCACCGGTGTAGGACGCCAGAGTCGAGATGCCCATCTTCGACATCACCTTGAGAACACCCTTGCCGGCGGCCTTGATGTAGTTCTTGCGCGCGGTCTCGTAGTCGAGGTCGCCCAGGGCGCCACGCACCGACATGTCTTCGATGGTCTCGAAAGCCATGTAGGGGTTGATCGCCGCGGCACCGAAGCCCACGAGCGCGGCCATGTGGTGCACCTCTCGGGCGTCACCGGCCTCCACCAGCAGGCCGACCTGGGTGCGGGTCTTCTCCCGCACCAGGTGGTGGTGCACCGCGGAGACCAGCAGCAGCGACGGGATGGGTGCCAGGGTCTCGTCCGATTCGCGGTCGGAAAGGACAACCAGTCGGACGCCGTCCGCGATTGCCTCGGACACCTGGGTACGCACGTTGTCGAGCGCCTTGCGCAGGCCGTCGCCGCCCTCGGCGACCGGATAGAGACCGCGGATCTGCACACTGCGGTAGTCGGCGTACTGCTCGTTGTCACCGAGGTGCACGAGCTTGGCGAGGTCGTCGTTGTCCAGGATCGGCTGGGGCAGCACGATCTGGCGGCACGACTCGGGCCCGGGGTTCAGCAGGTCGGCCTCACGACCGATGCTCACGCCGATGCTGGTGACCACCTCTTCACGGATGGCGTCCAGCGGCGGGTTGGTGACCTGCGCGAACATCTGCTGGAAGTAGTCGAACAGCATGCGCGGGCGCTGCGAGAGGACAGCGAGCGGGGTGTCGGTGCCCATCGAGCCGATGGGCTCGGCACCGGTGGTGGCCATCGGTGAGACCAGCAGGTCCACTTCTTCGGTTGTGTACCCGAAAACCTGCTGGCGCAGCCGGACCCGGTCGTGTGGCATGTGGGTGTGCGGCCGTCCGGGCAGCTTGTCGAGGTGCAGCATGCCCTCGTCCAGCCACTGCTGGTACGGGTGTTCGGCGGCGAGCTCGTCCTTGATCTCCGCGTCGTCGACGATGCGGCCGGCTGCGGTGTCCACCAAGAACATCCGGCCCGGCTGCAGACGCAACTTCTGCACCACGTCGGAATGGTCGATGTCGAGGACACCCACCTCCGACGCCATCACGACGAGTCCGTCCTTGGTGACCCAGATACGGCTGGGGCGCAGGCCGTTACGGTCGAGCACCGCGCCGATCACGGTGCCGTCGGTGAAGCACACCGACGCCGGTCCGTCCCAGGCCTCCATCAACGTGGAGTGGTACTCGTAGAACGCCCGGTGTTCGGGTTTCATCGACTCGTGGCGTTCCCACGCCTCGGGGATCATCATCAGGACCGCGTGCGGAAGGCTGCGGCCACCGAGGTGCAGGAGCTCGAGCACTTCGTCGAAACGCGCGGTGTCCGAGGCGCCTTGGGTGACAACCGGGAAGATCTTCTCCGCTGTGCCCTCGCCGAACACGCTGGTGTCGATGAGCGCCTCGCGCGCCCGCATCCAGTTCTCGTTGCCGGTGGCGGTGTTGATCTCGCCGTTGTGGGCGACGCGTCGGAACGGGTGGGCCAGCGGCCAACTCGGGAAGGTGTTGGTGGAGAAGCGGGAGTGCACCAGTCCGAGCGCGCTCTCGACCCGGTCGTCCTGCAGGTCGACGTAGAAGCCGCGCAGCTGCGGGGTGGTGAGCATGCCCTTGTAGACGAAGGTGCGGCCGGAAAGGCTGGGGAAGTACACGGTTTCGCGTCCGGGGCCATCCTGGCCCGCGCCCTTGTTGCCCAGCTCGGTCTCGACCCGTTTGCGCACCACGTAGGAACGCCGTTCGAGGTCCTCGCCGCTGCTGTCGCCGGCGATGAAGATCTGCCGGAACGTCGGCATCGCGTCACGGGCCAGCGCACCGAGCGAGCTCTCGTCGGTGGGCACGTCACGCCAGCCGAGAACCGTGAGACCTTCGGCCTCCACGATCTTCTCGACACCGTCGACAGCCGTTTTGGCGTCGCCGGAACCCTGCGGGAGAAACGCGATACCGGTGGCGTAGGAGCCTTCCGGTGGCAACTCGAAATCGACCACGGCACGGAAGAACTTGTCCGGTACCTGGATCATGATTCCGGCACCGTCACCGGTGTTCGGCTCGGCTCCTGCTGCACCTCGGTGTTCGAGGTTCACCAGGGCCGCGATGGCCTTGTCGACGATGTCGCGACTGCGTCGTCCATGCATGTCGACAACAAAGGCAACGCCGCAGGAGTCGTGCTCGTTCTGCGGGTCATAGAGCCCTATCGGGCCGGGAGCGTGCTTCATACTTTTCGCCCTTAACATCGCGTTCGCCGTGCGAGCGCACCGTTTCAGCTGTAGGTTACGGCGCACGGGTTGTGGCAGCCCTTGTCAGGACCACCGCACCGCTCTCACCTGCGCATACAGCGCTGCTGAGCAGCATTTCCGTGCACCGAGGCCAGCGCCATTGCTGACCGCGGATCGTGTTTGCCCACCGCATGGAGGATCACTCCTGCTTCAGGCATCAGATCATTTTCTCACGCCACCCGCGCCGTATTGAAATCGCGAGTGTGCCACGTCTTCGAGATGACCGTCAAACCCTCTCTGAACAGGCGTTACAACCATCCGTGTCGCTGGGCAATCTGAGCGGCTTCGGCCCGCGTACCCGCTCCTGTCTTGCCGATCGCACTCGACAGGTAGTTGCGGACCGTGCCCGGGGACAGATGTACCCGGGAGGCGATGACCGCGACGGTCGCTCCGCCGAGTGCACTGCGTAGGACGTCCTGCTCACGCTCGGTGAGCGGATTCTGTCCGGTGGTGAGGCTCTCGGTGGCCAGGGTGGGGTCGATCACGCGGAGGCCGGCGTGAACCCTCCTCACCGCATCGGCGAGTTCGGCCGCCGGTGTGTCCTTCACGACAAACCCCGAAGCTCCCGCCTCGATCGCTCGGCGCAGATATCCGGGTCGGCCGAACGTGGTGACGATCAGACTGCGCACGTGCGGGAGTTCACGGCGCAGCGCTTCGGCCGCCTCGATGCCGTCGGCCCCCGGCATCTCGATGTCGAGCAGGCAGACATCGACCTCGGCGTCGCGTGCATGTTCCACGACCTCGTCTCCGCGCCCCACCTGAGCGACCACCCGCAGGTCGGATTCGAGGTCGAGCAGGGCCGCCAGGGCACCCCTCACGAGCGCCTGATCGTCCGCGAGCAGCAGCCGGATCTCGGTCATGGAACCAACACTCGCAGTTCGGTGCCGTGGTCGCCGCGGAGGGTCAGTGTGCCGCCCGCGGCCTGGACCCGTTCACGAAGGCCGCGGAGCCCGTTGCCCGACACCGAGCCGTCGAGCCCGACGCCGTCGTCGACGATGTCGATCGCGTTGGGCTGCAGGCGCACCCGGCAGGTCGTCGCTCCGGAATGACGTACGACGTTGGTGATCGCCTCACGCAGTACCCATGCGAACAACACCCGGTTCTCCGGTGCGGCGACGGTGGCGTCAGCAGGTAGATCGGCAGCGATCCGAGTGGCGGTGAGGGCCGTGTCGGCGGCCCGCAGTTCAGTCGCCAGATCCGGCGATCGCAGACCCCCCACGGTGGTGCGGACCTCGGCGAGGGCTTCGCGCGAAATGCGGTGCAGGTCGGCGAGTTCGGCTCTCGCCGCCGTCGGATCGACGTCCATCAACCGCCCCGCGAGCTCGGACTTGACCGTCATCACCGTCAGCGAATGCCCGAGGATGTCGTGGACGTCTCGGGCGACGCGCTCTCGCTCGGCGACGATGGCCAATTGCTCGTCGAGGCTGCGTTTCGCCGCTTCGGACTCCTCACGCAACTCTTCGCGGGCGCGCAAGATCCTCACCGCGAGCACGGTCGGGCCGACGACCAACAGCATCACCACGACGCCCGTGTCGAGTTCCCAACCGTCGACGATCTCCGGCATCACCACCGCGGAACCGGTGAGGAGCACAAAGATGGCCACCGACACCGGTAGTGCGAATGACAGTGCGGCGACGGCCATCAGATAGGGGGCCAGCGCGAACACCTCTTGGTCGAGCGTGACCGTTGTCGCCGCGGCCACCACGGCGAGCGCGACGAACGCCACCGGCGCTGCCCGTCTCCGGTCCGAATGCCTGGACGCCCCGAACAGCACGTAGACGCATGTCAGGAGATACCCGACTGCGAACCCGCCGAGCAGGACCAGGGTGTAGACCCGCTCCGCCGTGCTCATGGTGTCCGACTTGCTCACGGTCAGAACGGGATAGGCGAGGAAGAGCAACCACACAGCGGCGAAGGCCCAGCGCAGATCACGCCATGCGGTGAGCCGGCTGGAGATGGCGGACAACGCGCTCCCGTTCTACTCGATACGTCTACTCACCGGGCTCGCGAGCCCACTTCGGGACGATGAACACCCCACGTGCCTCGGCGGTGACACCGTCCTGGTCGGACAGGGTGCCCACGACGTAGGTCTTGATGCCCTCGATCCGATCGATCCACGCGTCTGCGCGTACCGGACCCAGCGGGGTTGCCCGCAGGTACTTGATCTCGATGGTGCCGGTGAACTTCGTCCGCTTGCCGTGGCTCGAGGTCTCTCCCAGTATGTGGTCGAGAACCAAGGCGCACACGCCACCATGCACCATTCCCGGCGGACCCTCATATGCGGCGCCGAGGTGGAACTCAGACCAGGCCTCGCCCTCCCGGTCGTGGTGGATCTTCAGGGGCGGCGCCAGCGCATTGCGGACTCCGACGACGGCGTTCCCCCACGGCATCGACAACCCCGAGGGCGTTATCCGGACACCGTAGGAACCGTCGATCTGCTGGGTCCTCAGCTGGGCGGTGGCCTGCTCGATCTGCGACTGAACCGTGCGTACGGTCTCCTCGTCGACCGTCGTACGGATCGTCGCGTCCACGAGGTCTCGTACCGCCACCGCGAGCGGCTCGAAGACCCCGCGCAACCGCGCGATCTCGTCGTCGCTCAGATCTTCCTGCAGAAATTGCACCATCGGAGAACTAGAACACGTTTCCGTTTTCGATGTCCACCATCGATCGGCGCCGCCTGCGGGCTACACGCTGGTGTCGGTCTCGTACTTCGTCAGGCCGGGAGCGCCGGCGAGCAGCGGGCCGAGCTCGGTGATGGCACCCGGACCTGCCCGGAACTCGCGGTAGGCAGCGTCGTGCTTCTCCGATTCCCAACGCTCCACGATCATCCAATGATTCGGATCAGCGCTGTCGACCAGCACCTCGACGCCCTCGCACCCGTCGAACGCACGTGTGTCGGCAAGAACCTTTGTCATGAGCTCCTTGGCGTCTGACAGGGCTTCGGGCTTGAAGGTCACTTCGAGCAGAGCGGTCAACGACATCGTGGTCTCCCAATTTCTGTGCACTGATGGTGTCCTGATCAAACTACTCACCGGCGGGAAGTGCTCCGCCGATAACAGCGAACTGCCGCGAACCCGAAGACAGCTGCCCAGACCGCGACGTTCAGCACACAGACCCACAGCGAGATGTGCTCGCCGTAGACGGTGTCGCCGCCGGTCATCGGGTAGCCCGCCAGCGTGCTCACGCCGAACATCGGGGTGAACATCGAGAACGTCAGCATCGCACCTTTGAGCGGGACGAAGAGATTGCCCGCGAACGCCAGCAACGTCAGCATGCCACCGAGCACCTGGGTCGCCGCGTCCGATCGAAGCGCGCTGCCGACTGCCAGGCCGAATGCCGCGAACACCCCGGAGCCCAGCCACCCCAGCACCACACACAACACCCACTGGCCTGCCGGTGCGCTGGCTCCGGTGGCCAGGCCGACCGCAGAGAGCAAGACCAAGGGCATCGCCGCGACCGCAAGGGCCACCGTCACCTTCGACATCACGTATCCCAGCGGTGTCAGCGGCGTCATACGCAGCGTCCTCGTCCACCCGGCTTGCTGCTCGGAGGCCACCGAGGCCGCGGTGGTGGTTGTCGCGAGGATCGCGCCATAGATTCCCATGTGCACCATGACGTAGGCCGCGGTGTCGGCACTGCCGATCCGGCCGCTGCCGTAGTCGGTGGTGGCCCCAAAGATCACGTACATCAGCGTCGGGATGGCCAGGGTGAAGATCATTGCCCGCCGGTTGCGCAGGACCCGCCGCAGGTCGAGGCGTATGTACGTGGTCGTAAAGCCCCGGAGGGGCGACGCGGTGTGAGTGTCGGTCAGGGTGGTCACAGGGTGATCCTTTCGGGGGTCCGGTCGTGGTCCGAGGTGAGTGCGACAAATGCGTCTTCGAGGTTCCGCGAGCCGATTTCGACCTCGCGCGCACCTGTCTGCGTGAGAAGGAAGCGCGCCAGGTCATCTGACTCGTCAGTGCGAAGAATGGTCCGTCCGCCCCGGTCGCCGACCTCGGCGAGATCTCCGAACGCGGCCCGCGTCCGGGCGACATCGCTCGGCGACATCAACGCCGAGACGCTGCGTCCACTGGCCTGCGCACGAATACTCGCAACCGAACCGTCCGCGACTATGCGCCCGTTGGCCACCATCACGATGCGGTCGGCGAAAGCATCCGCTTCCTCGAGGTAATGCGTGGCGAACACCACGGTGCGGCCCCGGCGGGCATCAGCACGCATCGTCGCCCAGAAGGATCGTCGAGACTCCACGTCCATGCCTGCCGTCGGTTCGTCCAGCACGATGAGGTCTGGGTCGGGCAACAGGGCCAGCGCGAACTTGAGTCGTTGTTGTTCGCCGCCAGAACATTTCGAGACCTTGCGGTCCGCGATCCCGGTCAGCTGTGCGCGCTCGATGACCTCCGCGGCAGCGGCAGCGTCGCCGAACGTTCCTGCGACGATGCGGACGGTCTCGGCGACGGTGAAGTCGGGGAGCAACCCGCCTGTCTGCAGCACCGCAGCAATCCGTCCGTCGCCGGCGGCCGTCACCGGGTTCTGGCCGAAGACGCTGACCGTTCCCGAGTCAGGTGTCGAGAGTCCCAGCATCATGTCGATTGTTGTGGTCTTGCCTGCGCCATTGGGCCCCAGAAACGCGACCATCTCGCCCGCCGCGATACGGAGATCGATGCCGTCCACGGCGCGCACAGGCCCGCCCGCCGAGTCGAATGTCTTTGTCAATCCGCTCAGTTCGAGCGCCGTTGTGTTCATGGTTTACAGCCTGCGGGCCACCGCGGTCCGCCACCCACGGCTAATGTCACGAGATCGGCATGACAGATGTCATCTGGGCAGGAGGTCGATCCCGTTGTCCGACACGGTCGTCCGAATCGGGCCGGCGCTGGCCGTCGCTGTGGTGCTGCTGGCCGTCGTGGCGGTCGCGGTCACTTATCTGGGCCGCACCGGGCACGAACGCGCCGTGGCCTGGTCGTCGGTGCGTGCGGCCGTTCAGCTCGGCCTGCTGGCGGTGGTGCTGGGACTGCTTGTCCGCCACATCTGGTTGTCCGCCGGATTCGTGGTGCTGATGGCTCTGGTGGCCGCCTGGACGGCGGCGGGCCGGGTGACCGGCCGTCGTCCGACGGTGTCCGAGACCGCCCGATTACTGCTGCCGGTCGCCGCACCGTCAGTTGTGGTGGTGAGCGCATTGACTGTCGTGGGCGTGCTACCCGCAACCGGTCTCGCGCTGATACCGAGCGCCGGCATCATGATCGGCGGCGCGATGAACACCACCTCGTTGACTGGTCGCCGCGCCCTCGACGAACTGACGTCGCGACGCGGTGAGGTGGAGGCCGCGATGTCGCTCGGGCTGTCGAATCACCAGGCGCGGATGGAGATCTGTCGCACCGCTGCGTCCACGGCCCTGATCCCCGCCCTCGACCAGACCCGGACGGTCGGGTTGGTCACCATTCCCGGCGCGTTCGTGGGAATGGTGCTGGGTGGTGCGTCCACCACCGATGCCGCTGTGATGCAGCTCTTCGTCCTCATCTCCATCCTGGCGGTGAGCTCCTGCGCGATGGTGGCGACCACCGATCTGGTCGCGCGGGGTGTGCTCGTGGCACGACGGTGAGCGAGTGAGTCTTGTCGAGTCGGGTCACGCCTGGTGCACGAATTCGTCTGCGCGTTGAGCTGCTCGTCGGCCGATTTCGGTCAGCCAGTACGACGGGGCCTTCATCGCTTGCGTTGTGGAACCTGCCATTTCCGTCAGGGAATAGGTCGGCACGTCGATACCCGCGTCGACCTGGCCGGCAACCACTACCACCGAGACGTGGCTTTCAGCGGCGAGGGAGACGATGTGCCCAACGATCTTGCCGGTGAGCGATGTGTGGTCGAACCTGCCCTCGCCGGTGATGATCAGATCCGCTTCCGGCGCGGCCGACGTGAGACCAGTCAGGCCGCACACCCGCGCTGCACCTGGGGTGATCCGTGCTCGCCACGCCGCCGCCAGGCCGAATGCGACGCCACCCGCCGCGCCCATTCCGGGCATCGAGGGATCGGCAGCGAGACCGGCGTCGGCCAACAGATCCACCCATCGACGCAGTCCCCTGTCCAGCTCTTCAACGATTTGTGCGTCGGCGCCTTTCTGAGGCCCGAACACGCTCGCCGCACCCGCCGGACCGAACAGCACGGCGGAGGTGTCGGCAAGCATCTCGACGTCGGCCGGTGGACTGAGCAATGAGGACGTGTCGACACGTGCGGCGACGAGGAGACCCGCCCCGCCTTCTGGAACCGGCCTGCCCGCCCGGTCGAAGACTTCGAGGCCAAGCGCACGTAGAGCACCCAATCCTCCGTCCGTCGAGGCGGAACCGCCCAGCGCCACAGTCAGTCTCAAACAGTCGGTGCGTCGGATCACCTCGCCGAGTCCGCGAGACGTCGCGCCGAGTGGGTCGAGCCGATCGAGGTAGGCGATTCCCGACGACTCGGCGAGCTCCACCACAGCGCGACCGTCAGGCATGTTCAGCCAACGGGCTGAGACCGGACGCCCGTGGGGACCGGTTGCGGTGTCGTGGGCGGACCACGTGGCATCTCCGACCGCTTGGGCAATTACCGCCAGCGTTCCCTCACCGCCGTCAGCCTGTGGCATGAGGACGAGTTCGTCACCCGGGCGTGCCCGGGCCCAACCTCTGCTCAAGGCCTGCGCGACGTCCACCGCGCCAAGCGATCCCTTGAACGAATCGGGCGCGACCAGAACTCTCATCCGGCCAGCGGTGGCAAGACGAGATCACGGTACCGCTGTTTCATGTCCTCGATCACCTGGTGGCCGTCGGTTGACCACACTTTCTCGTTGAAGATCTCCACTTCGACATCGCCCTGGTAGCCGGCCGCTCGCACCCACGTTCCGATGGTGCCGAAATCGATGACTCCGTCACCCATCATTCCGCGCGAGAGCAAGGGGTCGGCCTCCATCGGCACCAACCAGTCACACACCTGGTAGGAGCTGATCCTGCCCTCTTTCCCGGCCTGCCGAATCTTGTTGTACAGCTCCGGATCCCACCAGACGTGGAAGGTGTCCACGACAACTCCCACGGCTTCGACGGGGTGCGGTGATGCCATCGACAACGCCTGTCCCAGGGTGGAAATCACCGCCCGATCGGCAGCAAACATGGGATGCAACGGCTCGAGCGCGATGCGGACACCACGGTCAATCGCGTAGGGAACCAGCTGCGCCAGACGGTCTTCCACTCGCGCGCGTGCCCCGATGAGATCGCGGTCCGGCAGACCGCCCATCACCATCACCAGCTCGGGAGCCCCGAGTTCGGCGGCCTCATCCAGTGCGCGACGATTGTCGTCGAGACCGTCACCGAGCACACCGGTCATGAATCCGCCCCGACACAGACTCGACACCCGAAGGCCCGCGTCCGCAATATGCTTCGCCGACGAGGCGAGGCCGGCCTCTTGTACCCGATCTCGCCAGAGACCGACTGCGCCGAGACCGGCACTGGCCGCCCCGTCCACAGCTTCTGCCAAAGTCCACGAGTTGACGGTCTTGGTGTTCAGAGACAGTGTTGCGTAGGGATTGTCGAGGTCGTAGGGAGATGTCTGTACAGCTGTGGTCATCACGATCGGACTCCGTTCAGTTCGAGGTACAGACCCATACGATGAATTGCCAGCTCCGGGTCGGTGAGCAATCCCGCCTTGTCGGCCAGGACGAACAAGGTCGTCAGATGCTCCACGCTTCTCCCGGAGGCCAGCCCGCCCACCATGGAGAACCCGGACTGTCTCCCCCGCAACCAGGACAGGAACGCGATTCCGGTCTTGTAGTAGTAGGTGGGCGAAGTGAAGATGTGGCGACCGAGGTCCTCGGTGGACCTCAAGATTTGTTCTGCGCGTCGGACATTCCCGCGGTCGAGCTCCTGCAGGGCGGTGGACGCCGCCGGATAGATACCCGCGAAGATGCCGAGCAAAGCGTCGGAGTGACCACGTTCGTCACCGATGATCAACCGCGGGTAGTTGAAGTCGTCGCCGGTGTACATCCGCACGTTCGGCGGTAGCGTGCGCCGGAGCGCTATCTCGTGCTGCGCATCGAGCAAGGAGACCTTGACGCCGTCGACCTTCGTGCTGTTGGCCTCGATGAGCCCACGGAACACGGCCGTCGCCTCTTCGACGTCGTCACTGCCCCAATAGCCTTGCAACGCAGGGTCGAACATGGTGCCGAGCCAGTGCAGTATCACCGGACAATCCACCTCGGACAGCAGAGTGGTGTACACGGATACGTAGTCGTCGGGCGATTGCGCCACCCGAGCCAGTGCCCGCGACGCCATGATGATGATCGTGGCGCCCGACTCACCGACCAGGGCGATCTGCTCGCGATAGGCGTCCAGGACTGCGGTGAGACCGGCGGCTCCCGATGGCAGAGCGTCGAGGTCGAGCTGATCGGTGCCTGCACCGCATGCGAGCATGCCCCCGGCGGCGGTCGCCTCGGCACCCGACCGTCTGATCAACTCGGCAGTCGCCGACCAGTCGAGGCCCATGCCCCGCTGCGCTGTGTCCATTGCGTCAGCGACCCCGAGTCCGTACGACCACAACTCGTGTCGATAGGAAAGCGTGGCCTCCCAGTCGATGTCGGCGGGTGCACCGGGCGTGTTGTCTGCCGTCGCGCGTGGGATCACATGGGCTGCCGCGTACACCTTGCGAGAGGTGATGGGCGATGACGGCTTCGTCCATTCCCCGGGTTCGGCGAGCACATGATTGCCCCTGCCCGGCAGAGCAATGGACAGGTGCGCATCGGTGACGGTCACAGCGTGATCTCCGGCACGGCGAGACGGCGGCCCTCGGCCGAGCTCCGCAGGCCGAGTTCGGCCAGTTGCACACCGCGGGCTGCCGACAACAGTCCGTACCGATGCGGACGCTCGGCGATGACGTCTCGTAAGAACTCTTCCCATTGCAGCTTGAACCCGTTGTCGAGGTCGGCATTGGCGGGCACGTCGAGCCATTGGTCCCGGAAGGGTTCGGTCACCGGCAGGTCGGGGTTCCAAACGGGTTTGGGTGTGTGGGATCGGTGCTGGGCCACACAGTTACGCAGTCCGGCGACAGCTGAGCCGTGGGTACCGTCGACCTGGAACTCCACCAGCTCATCGCGATGAACCCGTACTGTCCACGACGAGTTGATCTGTGCCACAACGCCGTTCTCCATCTCAAAGATTCCGTATGCGGCGTCGTCGGCGGTGGCCGGGTATTCGTTGCCGTCTTCGTCCCATCGAACGGGGACGTGGGTGACAGCTTTGGCTGTGACGGACTCGACTTTGCCGAGGATGTTCTCGAGGACGTAGTTCCAATGACAGAACATGTCCACGACGATGCCGCCACCGTCTTCGGCACGGTAGTTCCAGCTGGGACGCTGCGCCGGTTGACCGTCGCCCTCGAACACCCAGTAGCCGAACTCGCCCCGAAGAGAGAGGATCCGTCCGAAGAAGCCCTCATCGACGAGGCGACGCAGTTTGACCAGCCCTGGAAGATAGAGCTTGTCGTGGACGACACCGGTGGTGACCCCGGCGTTCTCCCCGATACGGGCGAGTTCGACAGCCTGCGTGAGCGTCTCGGCGGTCGGCTTCTCGGTGTAGATGTGCTTGCCCGCCTTCATCGCGGCGGCCAGCGCCTCTGCCCGCCGCGACGTCACCTGGGCGTCGAAGTAGATGTCGGTGCTCGGATCGTGGATGACCGCCGATGCGTCGGTGCTGTATTCGGCGATGCCGTGCAGAGAACACAGTTCGTGCAGTTTTGCCTCGTTGCGCCCGACGAGGATCGGTTCGAGCTGGACGCGGCTACCGTCGGCCAGGAGCAGGCCGCCGGAGTCACGAATGGGAAGTATTGATCGCATGAGGTGCTGGCGGTAGCCCATGCGGCCGGTGACGCCATTCATGGCGATGCGCAGGGTACGAGTCGAGGTGGACATGAGAATGCCTTTTCTTTGAACAGCCGATGCTCGATCGGCGGCCGGCCCGGGGCGCGGCAGAGCTGAAAGGGATGGACGGGAACACACGGGCGGGAAAGGTCACCCGAGTGGATTTCACAACTCAGCTTCGGAATGCGCTTTCCAAGCTATGCTGCTCTCAACGATTGGTCAATAGGCACATCGAGCCGATGCAGAGGCGAAAGGTCGTTGAGATGGCGGCGGTGAGATTGCAGGACGTCGCGGCGGCCGCGGGCGTCTCGCAGGCAACCGCTTCGCGGGTGCTCAACGGGTCCGCACGCGTTCCCGGCGTGGGTGTTGCCGACCGTGTTCGCGCTGCCGCCGCCGAGCTGGGCTACGTCCCAAATGCGCAGGCCCAGGCGTTGGCGCGGTCATCGACCGGACTGATCGGCCTGGTGGTGCACGATGTTGCCGACCCGTACTTCTCCTCCATCGTCCGGGGCGTTCAGGCGCAGGCCCGGGCAGCGGGGAAGCTGGTGTTGCTCGCCAGCACCGAACGCGACTTCGATGTCGAGCGTCAGTCGGTCAGCACGTTCATCTCCCACCGGGCAGACGCCATCATCCTGGCTGGGTCTCGCCAGAGCGGAGACCTCGATCGCGACCTCGAGAAGGAGTTCGCGGTCTATCGCGAGAACGGCGGCAAGGTGGTCGTCATCGGCCAGCCGCTGTCGTTCGGCGCCGCCGTCGAGCCTGAGAATTGGTCGGCATCAGGGCAATTGGCAGAGGCCCTCTACCAGCACGGGCATCGCACATTCGCGATCATCGGCGGGCCGGGCAACATCCGCACATCGGTCGACCGCCGGAACGGATTCGTCGACACCTTGAGCAGACACGGGCTCAGCCCGATCATCGAAGTGTCGGGCGACTTCTCCCGAGACGGCGGATACAGTGCGGCGCGACGACTCGCCGCGGCGCTGGAAATCAGTCCGCAGAGTCCTCGAGGCCGGCCGCCCTGCGTTTTCGCGGTCACCGACGTGATGGCGATAGGTGCCATCGCCGCATGGCGCGAGCTGGGACTCAGTGTGCCCGAACATGTCTGCGTGGCGGGTTTCGACGACATCCCCACCCTGCGCGATCATGTCCCCAGCCTGTCCACAGTCGCCCTGTCGTTGGTCGACATCGGTCGGCGTGCAGTGGATCTGGCTCTCGACGAAGCAGCCGCTGGGCAGTGTGCCCACGAGTTCGTTCCGGGCACCGTGATCTTGCGTCACAGCAGCGCCTTGAGCAGCTGATTCCTCCCAGCCTATTGACAGTGTGGTCGCGATCACATTACGTTGACCTCAGCTTCGGAAAGCGCATTCCCGCGGACCTCGGTCTGCATCACTACTAGCTTTAGGACTCCTCATGGCGGTAACAACGTCGGTCGAGATCCGTTCTGCTGCGTTGCAGGCGTCACCCCTCACGCCGACGCGTCACCGACGGTTTCCCTCGTTCCGAAATACTTGGTCCGGCCTTTGGCGGCCGCTCGCCCTGGTAGCGGTTCTCGTCGCCGCCTGGTGGGCGGTGACCAAGTTCGAACTGGTTGCGCCGTACATCCTTCCGTCACCGGGCGACACCTGGCAGACGATGGTGGACAACGCTTCGTACCTCACCACCCACACCTGGGTCACCACCTACGAAACCGTCGCCGGCTTCCTCATCGCCGCCGTGATCGGCGAAGCAGTCGCGGTGATGATGCTCTACTCTCCGAGCGTCGAGAAGACGATGTACCCTCTGATCCTCTTCGCACAGGTCATCCCGAAGATCGCGATCGCACCGCTGTTCGTGGTGTGGCTCGGCTTCGGACCCAGCCCCAAAATCCTTGTCGCCGTGCTGATGGCGTTCTTCCCCATCGTCATCTCCGGGATGGCCGGTCTGCGCTCGGTGGATCCGGAGATCGTCGAGCTCACCTCCACGATGGGCGCCGGACGCTGGAAGACCTTCGCCAAGGTGCGCTTTCCCGCCTCTCTTCCACAGCTCCTGTCCGGACTGAAGATCGCTGCGACGCTCGCCGTCACCGGCGCCGTGGTCGGCGAGTTCGTGGGGGCCAACGAAGGCCTGGGCTACGTGATCCTGCAGGCCAACGGAACCATCGACACCGCAATGCTGTTCGCGGCGCTGATCATCATGTCGCTGCTCGGGATCATCCTGTTCATGATCATCGAGTTCGCCGAGAAGCTGCTCATCCCATGGCATGCCTCACGCCGATCTACCGCCTCTGTCGGCGCGTCGGCCGTCTGAAACACTCGAACCTCACTCAACGGAGATTGAACATGAAACTGAAAACCCTTGTGGTCGCGGCCATTGCGACGACACTCGCACTCGCCGGCTGCGGTGGTGGAGCCGCGGAGAAGAAGCCCGGCGCCGACGGCCAGGCCACCGCGACATCGCTGATGCTCAACTGGTACCCCTACGGCGAGCATGCTCCGTTCTATTACGGGGTGCAGGAGGGCATTTTCGCCAAACACGGAATCGACCTCACGATCAAGGCCGGGCAGGGATCGACCAAGACCGCGCAGGCCGCCGGTTCGAACCAGACCGACTTCGGCTGGGCCGACACCCCTGCCGTGGTGAGCAACATCGGCAAGGGCGTCAAGATCAAGAGCGTCGGAGTGTTCTTGCAGACAACGCCATCGGCGGTGCAGGTTTATGCCGATTCCGGCATCACGAAACCGGCCGACCTGGCCGGCAAGACCATTGCAGTCTCAGCAGGCGACGCCCCGACCACCACGTTCCCGATCTACCTCGAAAAGGCCGGCGTGCCCGCCGATCAGGTGAAGCAACAGAGCCTCGACGCCGCCGGGAAGGTCGCGGCGATGTTGTCAGGAAAGGTCGACGGGCTCATCGGATTCGCACATGACCAGGGCCCGACCATCGCCAACAAGAGCGGGCGTGACATGCGTTACCTCCGCTATTCCGATGTGGGCCTGAACTTTTACAGCAACGGCCTGATCGCCAACAACGGAATGATCGAGAGCTCACCCGAGCTGGTGCAGGCAATGGTCGACGCCACCAGCGAAGCCTTCACCGCCGCCGCGGCCAATCCCGAGGCAGCAGTGGCCGCGATGGAGGGCAAGGATCCCCAGATGCCGCCGAAGGAAGTTCTGCTGCAGCAGTGGACGGAAACCATTCCGCTGCTCTCGACTGCCGGCACCAAAGGTGAGGCACCCGGAGTGAACACCGACGAAGACTGGGCCGCGACGATCGCTGTGCTGAGCGACTCCGGTCTACTCGAGAACGCCGGCGAACCCTCGCAGTACTGGGATTCGGCCTTCACCCCCACCGACACCAAGTGAGTGAGTGAGTGACTATGAATGCCACCACGATCGAACCCCCGAACACTGTGACCGATTCCGCAGTGTCCGTCGAGAACCTGAGCGTGCACTTCTCCTCGAAGCGCGGTGAGGTCACCGCACTCGACGACGTGCAGTTGCACGTACGAGAAGGCGAGTTCGTCACGATCGCCGGACCTTCTGGTTGCGGCAAGTCGACGCTGCTGAAAGTGGTTGCGGGACTCACCAATGCGTCTCACGGTAGCGTGCGGCTACACGGCAGCGAGGTCAAAGGTCCTCAGCGGGGCATCGGCTACGTCTTCCAAAGGGCGGCCCTGCTCGAGTGGCGCACGGTTCGCAAGAACATCTTGATCCAGGCAGAGATGCGCGGCATGAACAAGCGGACTGCCGCGGCGAAGGCAGATCAGCTCATCGAGATGACCGGGCTCACCGGTTTCGAGGGCGCGCTCCCCCATGAGTTGTCCGGTGGCATGCAACAACGGGTCTCCCTGTGCAGGGCGTTGTTGCACGAGCCCGAGGTGCTGCTGATGGATGAACCCTTCGGAGCGCTCGACGCACTAACTCGCGAGCGGATGAACGTCGAGCTGCATCGCATCTGGCGAGAGACCGGCACCACCGTGATGCTGGTGACCCACTCGGTCGCCGAAGCGGTGTACCTGGCGAACCGAGTGGTGGTGATGAGTCCTCGGCCAGGCCGCATCGTAGAGATACTCGACGTCGATCTGCCCGCGGAGCGCGACTACAGCGCAACCATGGAGCAGCCCGAGTTCATCGCAGTGGCCAACCGGGTACGTGATCTCCTCGGGGCGACAACCAGCGCAGACTGACTGAGTGGCGGGCAGCGCACGCGCTGCCCGCCACTCCCATTCGGACGGGCCGCTTCGGCTGGTCCGGTCAGTCCCCGCGGTACTCGTCTTCCAGCGGTGCGGTCACCACCTGTTCCTGTTCATGGACGTCGGCCGGGTCCGCGTCGAGCGGCCCGCTCCCACCGGCGGCGTCTTCGGCAACATCGGCCTGCTCCGGATCCACGTCTTGCTGCTGTTCGAGCACATCTTCGACAGGCTGGACATCGCTTGGTTCTCCGATCTCGGTCATGGAATTCCCCTACCCCGTCGACGGTGCGAAAAAACCCTTGGCCGGAAATTTCTTGAACTGCTCAGGGCGCACGGATGAAACGACCGATCACCTGCGCTCGGCCGCCCATTCGGTCACGTAGTCGCGAAATCGTCTGGCAACCGGCGTCATCGCGCGGTCGCGATGCCAGATCAGCCCGACATCACGCGAACTGCGGTCACCGGTCAGTGGGAGCAGGGTGAGGCCCGCGGGCAGCTGTGGGTTGTCCTCGACCGGTATCACCGCAACCCCGAGGCCCGCGGCGACAAAGCCTGCGACCGTCCCCAGCTCGGTGGCTTCGAAGGTGATCTGCGGCCGGAAGTCCGCCTCAGCGCACAGCTCCTCCAGGATCCGTCGCATGCCGAACGTCGGCCCCATCGCGACAAACGACTCGTCGCGCGCCTCGGTCATGGCGATCTCGTCGCGGACCGCAAACGGATGGTCGGCGGGTACCGCGAGGGCCAGGCGCTGACGCATGATCGGCGCCCACCCCACATCGTTGCTCCGTGGTCGCGGCGACACGATGGCGAGGTCGGCCGGCCCCGCGACCACCCGGTCGAGGATGGACTCAGCTGCACCCTGAGTGAGGGTGAAGGCGACCCGGGGCGACATCTGGCGCCGGAACTCCCCGATCAGGGTCGGCACCAGCCAGACCCCGAAGGAGTGCAGGAAGCCCAGGTCGATGGACCCTTCGACCGGGCCGGCCCGGTCGGCGATCTCGTGGCGGGCGGCGTCCATCTCGGCGACGGCCCGGCGCAGATGCCCTAGGTAGATCTGCCCGTAGGCGTTGAGCCGGAGTCGCTTGGCGTGCCGGTCGAACAATTCCACCCCGAGCTCTCGTTCGAGCCTGCCGAGCATTCGCGACAACGTGGGTTGCGTCAAATGCAGCTTGCGAGCGGCTGCGGACGTGTTCTCGAGTTCCGCGAGGGTGATGAACCAGGCGTCGGCCATGGGAGCCTCCTTATGCGTCAAATGCATTAGAGCGCACCAAATGATTCATTTCCACTCGTGGCCGACTAGTGGAACCCTGGGTTCGGTGACCCGCTCGCCGATCAGCCCTCCCCGTCCGATCCCGCCCCGCGCCGGATATCGGACCGGCGAGCGCGGCTACCGCAGAACTGCGTTGGCGCTGTTCACCGCGGGGATGGCGACGTTCATGACGCTGTACTACGTGCAGGGTCTGCTGCCGATGTTCTCGGACCACTACGGGGTGTCGCCGGCCGTCTCGGCACTGGCCGTCTCCGTCACCACAGGTCTTCTCGCCGTGGCGATCGTGCCCGCCAGCGTGCTGTCGGAGCGGTTCGGCAGAGTACGGGTGATGACCGTGTCGGCGGTATCGGCCGCCGCGCTGGGCGTGGTGCTGCCGTGGAGCCCGACGTTCGAACTGTTGCTGGCGGGACGCGCAGTCCAGGGAATCCTCTGCGCAGGAGTTCCCGCAGTGGCCATGGCCTACCTCGCCGAGGAGATCGACGCCCGATCGCTGGGCACGGCGATGGGGATCTACGTCTCCGGCACCACGATCGGAGGCCTGACCGGGCGCCTGATCCCCACCCTCGTGGTCGACTTCACGGCATGGCAGTGGGCGCTGGAGGTTGTCTCCGCCGTTGCGCTTGTGTTCGCAGCGATGTTCTCGCGCCTGGTGCCGCCGTCCAAACAATTTCGGCCACAACCGATCTCGCCGAGGCGGACACTGCAGAACCTCGCCATTCACCTGCGCGACGTCCCGCTCCTGTGTTTGTTCGGGCTCGCGTTTGTGCTGATGGGCGGGTTCGTGACGGTGTACAACTTTCTCGGTTACCGCCTGCTCGCCGACCCGTTCGATCTGCCGGCAGTTCTGGCCGGACTGGTGTTCACGCTCTATCTCGCCGGAACCGCATCCTCAGCCGTGGCGGGCAGGTTGTCGGATTCCTGGGGACGGGAACGCGTGCTGGTGACCGCGATGTGCGTGATGGTGGCCGGGTTGGCGCTCAGCGTTCCCGATTGGCTGCCAACGGTTCTGGCAGGCATCTTCCTCTTCACCGCCGGGTTCTTCGCGGCTCATTCGGTGGCCAGCGGGTGGGTCAGTGCCCGGGCCACCGATCACCGAGCCGAGGCCTCCTCGCTCTATCTACTCGGTTACTACCTCGGGAGCTCGATCGTCGGGGCCTGTGGTGGCGTCGCGTTCGCGATGGGAGGCTGGATCGGCCTGGCCGGATACGTGGCAGCGTTTCTGATCGCCGGGGCCGTCCTCACCGCCGTCCTGCTGCGGTCGATCACCATGCCTGCGGTCATCGGCGAAATCGCCTGAGCCCATCGAGAGCTGACCTAGACTCGGGGAAGCCATCGGAAAGTCGTCGCCCTAGGAGCTCACCCAACATGCCCGACGAGAGCAGCGCGGTTGTATTCGTTCTATTCGGTGCCACAGGCGATCTCGCCAAACGCATGGTGTTGCCGTCCTTCTACGAGTTGGCCCGCGAAGGGTTGCTCCCCGAGACGTGGGCGCTGATCGGAAACGGGCGCGGCCATCGCTCCGACGACGAGTTCCGCGACCACGTGCGGCAGTCGGTCACGGCGTTCGATGCTGCACCCGACGAGACCCAGTGGGCCGATTTCGCGAAGAACGTCCGATTCGCCGGAGGTGGTTTCTCCGTGGACGACCCGGGCGATCTGCCAAGCGTCATCGACGACCTCCGCGGACAACTCGGCGGCGAAGTCCAATTGGTCCACTACATCGCGCTGCCGCCCACGACCTTCTCCGACTACACAGCCGCCCTCGGGGCACACAGTCTCGCCGACGGTGCCCGCGTGGTGTACGAAAAGCCCTTCGGCACTTCACCGGACGACTTCCGGAAGCTCGATGTGGCCGTGCACGACGTGTTCGACGAGAAGCAGGTCTACCGGATCGACCACTTCCTGGGTAAGGAGAGCACCCAGAATCTGCATGTACTCCGGTTCGCCAACGGCATGGTGTCCGGCGTGTGGAATCGGGAGCACGTCGAGCAGGTCCAGATCGACATTCCCGAGACGTTGGACATCGACGATCGGGCGGTCTTCTACGACGCCACCGGGGCGTTCCTCGACATGGTGGTGACACACCTGTTCCAGGTCGCCGCGGAGGTGGCGATGGAGCCGCCGCTGAGCCTGGACGCCGACGATCTGCAGGCGCCCGCGAGTCGGTGATCGCCGCCTTCCGCCCGCTTGATCCGGCCGAGGTGGTCTACGGCCAATACGAAGGTTTCCGGGACACCGAAGGCATTGCCGACGACTCGCAGACAGAGACCTTTGTGGCGGCACGCATGTGGGTCGACACCGACCGCTGGCGTGGAGTGCCATTCGTGATGCGCACGGGCAAGATGCTTAACCGCAGTGCCCAGCGGGTGAGCCTCGTGTTCCGTCGCCCTGACGGGCCGATCAAACATCTCCCACCGGAGGGCACCGTGCTCACCTTCGACCTCAAGGGGGACGGGTCGATCGACATGGCGATGACCGTGAAAGAACCGGGCTCGGGCACTTCCCTGTCCGTCGGACACATGTCGCTCCCCCTCGACAGCGTCGCCGACGGCCTCGCCCCGTACTCACGGCTGATCCTCGACGTCTTACGCGGTGACCGCTCCCTGTTCACCAGGCCGGACGGTCTGGCACACGTCTGGGAGGTCGCCGCCCCTGTTCTCGACAATCCTCCTGTGCCACAGCCTTATTCCCCGGGGTCGGTAGGTCCGAGTGCTGCTGACCGACTCGTCGGACCCTGCGGGTGGATCTTCGACTGACGCGTGATGCTCCCCCACTTCACGGCGCGACCGGGCACTTGGTTCCGTAGGCGGCATTTGCACTATGCCAACGGAATTCGGCGGTAGAAGGCCCACTGTTGACGCGCCTTGATCAGTGGGGTTACATCCGACTATGACCTACGACACACTGATCCGCCGGGGTCGGTGGTTCGATGGCACCGGCGCCCCTTCTTCCATCGCCGATATCGGCATCCGTGACGGCCGAATTGTCGCGGTCAGCGCGCAGCCGCTGGATCCGGCCGGCTGCCGCACCGTGATCG
The DNA here is from genome assembly GCF_000506245.1 of Williamsia sp. D3. Taxonomy (NCBI): domain Bacteria; kingdom Bacillati; phylum Actinomycetota; class Actinomycetes; order Mycobacteriales; family Nocardiaceae; genus Williamsia; species Williamsia sp. D3. Next base: position 312,074 of record NZ_AYTE01000004.1, read on the forward strand.
ACGCGACCGGCCGATGGGTGCTGCCCGGCATGGTCGACATCCACACCCACTACGACGTCGAGGTTCTCGGCGGGCCGGCGTTGAGCGAGTCGCTGCGGCACGGCGTGACCACCGTTCTGCTGGGTTCGTGTTCACTGTCCACGATCCACATCGGAGCCGAGGTGGCCGGCGATCTCTTCGGCCGCGTCGAGGCGATCCCGCGGCGACATGTGATCGCCAACGTCGACAGCCGCAAGAACTGGCGCAGTGCCGCCGAGTACGTCGACGCGCTCGAATCGCTTCCGCTGGGGCCCAACCTTGCCGCGTTCATCGGACACTCGGACATGCGGGCGGCAACGATGGGCCTCGACCGGGCGACACGCAAAGAGGTGGCCCCCGAACCCGAAGAGCTTCTTCGCATGGAGAAGATGCTCAACGAGGCGCTGGACGCCGGCTTTGTCGGAATGTCCTCGCAGCAGCTGCTTTTCGACAAACTCGACGGAGAGGTGTGCCGTTCTCGCACGCTTCCTTCCACCTACGCCAAGGCGCCAGAACTCCGTCGGCTGGGTGCCATACTGCGCACCCGCAATCGGGTTCTGCAGACCGGACCCGACATCTCGCGGCCTTGGAACGTGCTCTCCCAAGCGTTCGGTTCCCTGGGCCTGGGTCGTCGTCGCCAACTCAAGACCAGCCTGCTCTCGGCGGCAGACATCAAGGCTCGCCCCGAGGTCATCCACGCGATGGGTCCGATCGCGCGGTTCATCAACAAGCTCGGCGGGAACTTCCGCTGGCAACACCTCCCGGTCCCCTTCGAGGTCTATGCGGACGGAATCGACCTGGCGGTGTTCGAGGAGTTCGGCTCGGGCGCGGCAGCTCTGCATCTGCAGACCGAGGTCGACCGCAACGAGCTCATGCAAGGCGAGGGCTACCGGCGCGCGTTCCGCAAGGACTACGGACGCAAGTACGGCCCCCGGGTGTGGCATCGCGACTTCTTCGACGCCGAGATCGTCGAATGCCCCGACACCTCGGTGGTCGGCAAGTCGTTCGGCCAGGTCGGTGTCGACCGCGGTGGACTGCACCCCGTCGACGCGTTCCTCGATCTCGTCGTCGAGCACGGCAACCACCTCCGTTGGCGCACAACCATCTCGAACCACCGTCCCGAACTCCTCAAGAAGCTCGCAGTGGAACCGGGTGTTCAGCTGGGCTTCTCCGATGCCGGCGCCCATCTGCGCAACATGGCGTTCTACAACTTCGGACTCCGGCTGTTGCGCCATGTTCATTCGGCGGCAGAGGCCGGTACGCCGTTCATGACGGTCGAACACGCGGTGCACCGGCTCACCGGTGAGCTCGCCGACTGGTACGACATCGATGCCGGGCACCTTCGCATCGGCGACCGGGCAGACCTCCTCGTTCTCGACCCCGACCACCTCGACGAGCAACTCGATGCCTACAGCGAATCAAGGCTCGAGCAGTTCGGCGGCCTGTCACGAATGGTGAACCGCAACGACGAAACCGTTTGCGCCGTGATGGTCAACGGCGAATTGGTGTTCGAGAGTGGTTCACCCACAGCAGTTCTCGGTAAACGACGGGTCGGGCGCTTTCTACGCACCCGAACCGGTGGTAGCCCGGCCCCGTCGCCGCACGATCGATCCGCACATCCAACACCTCAAGGGGTATGAGTGACGAGCACCAACGAATCCGTAGTCCTCGGCCTGTGGGCCGCCCTGAGCCGACGCGACTGGGAGGCCATCAAGGGCTTTGTGTCCGACGACTGCATATACGTCGACATGCCGGTGGGTCCTGCCGCTGCCGCCCGAGGGCCCGAGGACATCGTGAAGCGCCTGAAGATCGGCTTGGAGAGCCTCGCCGACTACGTCAACCATGACGGCTTACTGGTGGAGAACGGTCAGGACGTGATGTACGAACACACCGAGACCTGGACCTGGCCCACCGGCGAAACCGCGACCCTCGCTTTTGTGACCGTGCACAAGGTTGTCGATGGGCGCATCACCCTGTGGAAGGACTACTGGGACTTCGGCGGCCTGGCCAATCACGCGCCGCCGAACTGGGTGGAGAACTTCAGTTCCGCCGACATGTCGTGGATGTACGACGCGACCGGCGTCATCTGAGTCGGCCCTGAGCGGCCGCAACCCAGCCTCGGCGTGACCGTGGCGCGCGGTGATGTGGGTCCACCGAAACGTGCCGGATAAATCGGACATATTGTCTAATTATCTTTAATTTCAGATGTTTTGGTGTTGATGATCACGGGCATACGTTCGGTAGGGCAGCATTTGCGACTGCAAATCGCCGTTCATTCCGAGCACTACTAGGAGAGACACCGTGACCATTTCCAGCAACCAAGTGAGCAAACTTTCCAGCGGCGGCGGAAACGTCGTGTCCGCGAGCGGCGGCAAGATCGGCAGTATCGGCCAGATCTACCTCGACAACCAGACCGACGAGCCCACGTGGGTGACCGTCAAGACGGGCCTGTTCGGCACATCCGAGTCGTTCGCACCTCTCGCCGATGCCACCGTGCAGGGCAACGACATTGCCATCCACTACGACAAAGACAAGATCAAAGACGCGCCGCGGGTCGATCCTGACGGGAGTCTGTCGCCGGCCGAAGAGGACCGACTCTACGAGTACTACGGTCTCGCAGGAACCGGCGGCGGCGTTGATGCGGGCCACGTCGGCACCGCGGACAAGCCGAGCAATTCCGGCAAAGGAGTTGTCGGACATGATACTTCGGGTCCCACCACGGACGATGCGATGACCGTCTCCGAGGAGAAGGTTCGTGTCGGCACCACCCAGCAGGAGACCGGCCGTGCACGACTGCGCAAGTATGTCGTCACCGAGAACGTCACCAAGACGGTTCCGGTCAGCCATGAAGAGGTGCGTGTGGAGCGTGAGCCGATCACCGACGCCAATCGTGGCGCCGCGCACGACGGTCCCGCCATCAGCGAAGAGGAGCACGAGGTGGTCCTCCACAGCGAGGTGCCCGTCGTGGACAAGGACGTCGAAGCTGTCGAACGGGTTCGGCTCAACACCGAGACAGTGACCGACGAGGCCACTGTCACCGACGAGGTGCGCAAGGAGCGCGTCGAGGTCGACGAAGACGGCAAGAAGCACTAACGATCCGGCTCACGCCGCCATTTCTGGAAAGGGAATGGCGGCGCAGCCCTGTCACGGCCGTTCGTTCCGGGCGGCCTTCTCGACGATGGCGGCGATGCGCTTGGACTTGGTCTCCGGGCGCTTGGCAAACGCGATCTGCGAGAGCCCGAACTTACGAGCACTGGGCGGGAACGCATCCCAGTTGCGGCGCGCGTCGGGATTGGTATCGAGAGCTGTTGCCAATTCGGCTGATTCGACCAACGCCTCGGCATCATCGAGCAGGTTCCACATTCCGCGGGTTTTGGCGTCGTCGATGACCGCTTGCCCCGGAGGTCGCATCCGCCCCTGAGCGATCAAATCGGCAACCCGTGCCTTGTTCGACGCCGCCCACGCACTGTCGCGTCCCCTTCGCGTGAACCACATGCCGCGGCGGTGGTCGTCGATCGCCCGGGTGTGACCGTCGATCCATCCCCAGCAAAGCGCTTCGCGAACGGCTTCGTCGTAGTCGAGTGGTGGGTGACCGGATCCCTTGCGCCAGAACACGAGCCACACGCCCGACGACGTGGCGTGATTGTCTGCCAGCCACCTGCCCCATTCGGAAAGATCCGCCGGATGCAGCTGGGGCGCCTGGGTGTCAGCCATGTCGGTAGCGTAGCGCCGGTGCCATCTGCGGCCCGCCGAAATGCCGAACACCCGCCCCGGTCATCTCTTTCAGTGGCGGCCGTCAGAGATGTCCGGAGCGGGCGGGGTGACCCTGATCGGGTCAGCCGACCTCTGCGCCGCGCAGGGGTGGAGCGGCATCGAGATCGGAGTTCTCGTCAGCGGTGAATGCTCTTGAACGGGAAAGGAACCGGACACCCTCGGGCGCCTCGAGGCTGAACCCGGCACCACGCCCGGGGACGACGTCGAGGATCAGCTGGGTGTGCTTCCACAGTTCGAACTGGTCGCCGTTGATCCACACCCGTACCGCGGGTAGGGGTTCGGGCAGGTCGAGCGTTCCGACCAGCACGTCACGACTCCCGACGCGGAACTCTCCGGCGGGGTAACACATCGGGGCCGATCCATCGCAGCATCCACCGGACTGGTGGATCATGAGGCCGCCGTGGAGCTCCGACAGCTTGGTCAGGAGCTCCACGGCGGAGTCAGTTGCGACGACCCGTTCCGGTGCAGTCATCACACACTCACTTCCTGATGAAATCTCTTGTCACGCTTGAGGAAAAGCTTCGATCAGAAGAAGCCCTTGGCCTGTTGAGCGTAACCCACCAGCAGGTTCTTGGTCTGCTGGTAGTGCTCGAGCATCATCAGGTGGTTCTCGCGGCCGATGCCGGACTGCTTGTAGCCGCCGAAGGCCGCGTGAGCCGGGTAGTCGTGGTACGTGTTGGTCCACACCCGCCCGGCCTGGATCTCACGGCCTGCGCGGTAGGCGGTGGCACCGTCGCGGGTCCACACCCCGGCACCGAGTCCGTACAGGGTGTCGTTCGCGATCTGCATGGCGTCGGCATAGTCGGAGAACTTGGTGACAGCCAGGACCGGGCCGAAGATCTCCTCCTGGAAGATGCGCATCCGGTTCGTGCCGGCGAAGATGGTGGGCTTGATGTAGTAGCCACCGGCCAGATCGCCCTCCAATTCGAGGGGCTCGCCGCCGGTGAGAACCTTGGCTCCCTCTTCCTTGCCGATCGAGAGGTACGAGGTGATCTTCTCGAACTGGTCGTTGGACGCCTGGGCGCCCATCATGCTGTCGGTGTCGAGCGGGTTGCCCTGCTTGATCTTCTTTGTGCGCTCCACCGCGAGGTCGATGAAGTCGTCGTAGATCGAGTCCTGGATCAGGGCACGGCTGGGGCACGTGCACACCTCGCCCTGGTTCAGGGCGAACATCGTGAAGCCTTCGAGCGCGCGGTCACGGAAGCCGTCGTCCTGTGCCATGACGTCGGCGAAGAAGATGTTCGGGCTCTTGCCACCGAGTTCAAGGGTCACCGGGATGATGTTCTCCGACGCGTACTGCATGATCAGCCGGCCCGTGGTGGTCTCGCCGGTGAACGCGATCTTGCGGATCCGGTTGCTCGAGGCCAGCGGCTTGCCCGCTTCGACACCGAATCCGTTGACGATGTTCAGCACGCCGGCCGGGAGCAGGTCGGCGATCAGACTCATCAGGTAGAGGATCGAAGCCGGTGTCTGCTCGGCGGGCTTGAGCACCACCGCATTCCCGGCGGCCAGCGCGGGAGCGAGCTTCCAGACGGCCATCAGGATCGGGAAGTTCCACGGGATGATCTGGCCGACAACGCCGAGGGGCTCGTGGAAGTGGTAGGCCACCGTGTCTTCGTCGATCTCGGAGATCGATCCCTGCTGGGCGCGAAGTGCTCCGGCGAAGTAGCGGATGTGGTCGATCGCCAGCGGGATGTCAGCGGCCAAGGTCTCGCGAACGGCCTTGCCGTTGTCCCACGACTCGGCAACGGCCAGCTTCTCGAGGTTCTCCTCCATCCGGTCTGCGATCCGCAGCAGCGTCAGTGACCGCTCGGCGACCGAGGTACGACCCCACATCGGGGCGGCCTTGTGGGCTGCGTCGAGGGCCAGATCGATGTCCTCGGACGTGGACCGGGCGACCTCGCAGAACGTCTTGCCGTTGACGGGCGACGGGTTCTCGAAGTACTGGCCCTTGACCGGCGCTGTCCATTGGCCACCGATCCAGTTCTCGTAGCGCGACTCAAAACTCATCACTGCGTCGGATGTTCCGGGATTGGCGTAAACGGTCATGATGCTCCTCTGTTACCTGTGGTGGCCATCGTGACCCACCCGCATGAGGTGGCCACGTGTGACGTAAGGCACACAGTACGAGTCGCCGCGTTGCATCAGGGTTGCAACTGTTCACGGACCGTCCGAGCCCCCATGAGCGTCGCTCTACAACACCAGAATAATGCGATACGGTACCGTTCCGTTTCGTTTCGTGTTAGCGTCTGCCGGTGTCATCCACCTACTCCGCGGACGAACGCCCTAGAGGGCGCCCTCGGGATCCGAGTCGCGACGAGGCGATCACCGACGCGGTGGTCCGGGTCCTCGTCCGTGACGGCTACGACCGCTTGACCATGGAGGGTGTCGCCACCGCAGCGGGCGTCGGCAAGTCCACCGTCTACCGCCGATGGAGCAACAAGGCCGAGCTAGTCATCGACACGATGGCGACCCTCAAGCCTGCCATCGACGCCATCGACACCGGCACGCTCGAGGGCGACATCGAGCTGATGGTCTCCGTGTCGTGCAGTCCGCGATCACAGCGGCTGTTGCAGGTGATGGTGAGCATCTGTTCCGCCCTGCCCCGCGAGCCCGAGCTGCTCGAGGCGTTCCGAACGCGCTTCACCGAACCGCGCATCGCACGCATGACCGAGATGCTCGAACGCGCCAGGGGCCGAGGCGAACTCGGTCCCGACGTCGACGTGGCCATGGTGGCGAGCCTGCTGCCCTCGCTGATGCTGCAGCGGGCCCTCACGACAGGCCAGCCCGCCGGCCGCGCCTACGCCGAACAAATAGTGGACAGCGTGCTGATCCCGGTGCTCGGTCTCCGCACGCGACCCATTTCGACCTCCGACACGAGAGACACCGCCCATGACTGAAGCACCACCCTCCTCTTCGACCCGCAACGGCGGGCTCGCCCTGGCCGTGATCTGCGTCGCGCAGCTCATGGTGGTGCTCGACGCCACCGTGGTGAATGTTGCGTTGCCCAGCATCCGCGACGACCTCGACTTCTCGGCCGCCAACCTCACCTGGGTTGTCACCGCCTACTCGCTCGCGTTCGGCGGGCTCCTACTCTTCGGCGGACGCACCGGCGATCTGTTCGGCCGTCGGCGGATGTTCATGATCGGCATCGCGCTCTTCGCGGTCGCATCGCTTCTCGGCGGATTCGCCACCAGCGAGATGATGCTGATCATCGCCCGCGCCGCTCAGGGCGCTGGTGGTGCCATCGCCGCGCCCACCGCTCTTGCACTGCTGGCCACCACGTTCACCGAGCCGAAGGCACGAGCTCGTGCATTCGGCGTGTTCGCCGCCATGGCGGCATCCGGTGGCGCCCTGGGGCTGCTGCTCGGTGGCGTGCTGACCGACTTTGCCAGCTGGCGCTGGGCCCTGTTCATCAACGCGCCGATCGGCGCGATCGTCCTCCTTCTGACGCCACGGGTACTCAACGAGTCGCAGGGTTCAGGCACCAAGCTCGACTTGCCGGGCGCAATCTCCGTCACCGCCGGCATGTCGATGCTGGTGTACGGCCTGACCAAGGCTGCCGACGACGGCTGGGCCTCGACAACCACTGTGGTGACCCTCGCGATCGCTGTGATCCTCCTGGTCGCGTTCGTGGTCATCGAGCACCTCTCGAGCCACCCGCTCATGCCGTTCCACATCTTCGCCGACCGCAACCGCACCGGCTCTTACCTGATCATGCTGTTCCTCGCGGCGGGAATGTTCACGACGTTCTACTTCCTTGCGCAATACCTGCAGAACGTGCACGGATGGAGCCCGTTCCACACCGGGGTCGGCTTCCTGCCCATGCCGGTGACGATCATGTTCATGTCCATCGTGGTGGTCCGACGACTCATCCCCAAGATCGGCATCAGACCCTTCCTCACCATCGGCCCGATTTTCGCCATCGCGGCGATGGTCTCGTTCGCACAGCTCGATGCGAACAGCAGCTATTGGACCTTCTTCGGATCCCTTCTGTTGCTCGGCGTGGGTATGGGGTGCAGCTTCGTGCCGCTCACCTTGACGGCCGTCAACGGTGTCGCGCCGCACGAGACAGGCCTGGCCTCGGCGTTGCTCAACACGGGCCAGCAGGTCGGCGGCGCAATCGGCCTCGCCGTCTTCGGCACGATCTTTGCGCACGCCGCGACCACCCGAGCCGACGACCTCGGCAGTAGCGCCGGCACCGCAGCTGGTCAGGCAGACATCTTCGTGGCCGGCCAGCAGCACGCCTTCCAGGCGGCAATCGTGGTGACAGTGCTGGCACTGATCGCGTCGCTTGCGCTCATCCGCGTCAACAAGGTCGCTACGCCGGACCCGGCAAAGGAGCCCGCACTGGCGGACTGATCACTTGGCCGGCGGCCCGTGTCGGCCGCGAAATCATCGAGGTGCGTACATACTCCGCTTCGGCACGGGACGTTCGGCCGCGCGATAGCCTTCGGTGGTGATACGTCACAACGTTCGCACCGAATGCTGGGGTTTTGCGATCGGCTCGGCACTTTTCGCGATCGGCTCGGCGCCCGGATTCGCGAACTGGGCCGGTGCCCCGGCGGCCAATGTCTCGTTCTTCGTCGCTCGTGGTTCTTCACCTTCGCCGCGTTTGTCCAGTTTCAGCTCTGCGGATCGCTTGGCGGACCCGGGATGTCGATCGCCGGGTCGCAGCGAGTCGGCCGCGAGGTGCACTCGTCGGAGTGGTGGTCTGCCACGGTGCAATTGGCGGGCACCGTCGCGTTCAACATCAGCACCGGCGCAGCGCTTGTCGTACATTCCATCGCCGACGCAGACCGCTTCAGCTGGCGGCCCGACCTCTATGGGTCGGCCGCGTTTCTCGTCAGCTCAGGACTGGCGGTATTCGCCACCGAGCTCTACAGGCAGCGCGATGAACCCGATGCGCCCGATTGGGGCGCGACCGCCCTGAACACCGCCGGATCCATCGCATTCGGGTTCTCGGCGGTCGGCGCTTACATCGATCCGCAGTCCGGCAAGGTGGTTGCCCCTTTCATCGACCAGGTAGGCACCTTCGTCGGAGCCCTTTGTTTCCTGGCTGCCTCCCTCCTGAGTCTCCCCCGAAAGAAAGCGCCTGCGAGACAGGCGGTCGCAGGTTAGCGTCGTAGCCGATGAGCGAATTGGATCCCCATAGCACCCTGCCGCCGTTGTCGTCGGTGCTCGAGTCGGTGGCCGCATCGCTCGGTGCGGCCGACTTCGACAACCGGCTGCGTCTTGTCCCGGCCCACTCGGCAACAGTCCTACTCATCGACGGTCTGGGTGCGGAACTGGTGGCCGCCCATCCGGTTGATGCCCCGAATCTCAATGCCGCGAGTCTGGACCATTCGACGGTGGTCGCCGCCGGCTTCCCGGCCACCACGTCGGTGAGCCTGACCAGCTTGAGTACCGGGCGCACGGTGGGGCAACACGGGATGGTCGGCTACACGTTCAGGGCCGGTGCCGATGGGCTGGTCCCCCAGTCGCCGATCCTGAACACACTGCGATGGTGCGTACACGGAGATCACGACCACGACCTGCTGCATGTGGCGGTACCCGAGGACATCCAATCGGGGACAACGATTTTCGAGCGCTGCCGCGCGCAGGGATTCATCACCCGCCAGATCGTCCCGGGCCACCACATCGGGTCGGGTCTCTCGCGCGCAGCCTTCCGCGGGGCCGGGCAGGTGATCGCCGCCGAGAAGCTCGACGAACTGCGCGTGGCCATCCTCGCCGAGATGGCCGGGCGCGAACCGACAGTGGCATATGCCTACTACGGTGGCCTCGACCTCGCCGGGCACCTCGAGGGGCCGGGGTCGGAGTCCTGGCGCGAACAGTTGCGCCTCATCGATGAGATGGTCGGCGCACTTGCCGATGAGCTACCGGCGGGCAGACAGATCGTCGTGACAGGTGACCACGGGATGGTCGACACCTCGACCGGCCGATTCGACATCGACACCCACCACGAGCTGACGATCGGTACCACTGCGGTCGCCGGTGAGGCACGGGTACGGCACATCTACACCGAACCGGGAGCAGCGGCCGATGTCCGGAGCGTCTGGCAGGAAACGCTGGGCGACCGCGCCACCGTGGTCACCCGAGAAGAAGCGATTGATGCCGGCTGGTTCGGGCCGGCTGTGACCGAGCGGCACAAGGTCAGGATCGGGGATGTGATCGCGGCGGCCCGCGGAGTGACCGCGATGGTGCGCTCCGTCGTCGAACCACTCGAGTCCCAGCTCGTCGGGCAGCACGGGGCCTGGGACTCGGCAGAGCAGTTGGTCCCGGCCATCGTTCTGCGGGGCACCCGCTGACATCTTCGTGTCCAAGCGAGTTGTGTCGGAACGAGTTCGCCGTACCGTTGGTTCGGTGAAGGCAACACGGACCACTCGACGTGCCGCCACCGGCCCCACGGTGATCGACGTACCGTGCTGACACTCCGGCCGGCAGTTGCGTTGGTGGGCGCGGCCCACGTGATCCCGGCCCTCGCGGTCACCGCACTGACCGCGGCTGTCGCCTTCGCCGCCGACGTCGAGGCCCGGTTGATCTTCGTGTTGATGGTCGCCGTCTTCAGCGGGCAGCTGATCGTCGGCTGGACAAACGATCTCATCGACCGGGACCGGGACCGGCAGGTCGGCCGGACCGACAAACCGCTGGCCGCCGGCCACCTCAGCTCCAGGACGGTGACCGTCTCGGTTGTCATCACTGCCGTGGTGTGTGTGGTCGCATCGCTGGCGTGCGGGGTGGCACCGGGACTGGTCCACCTGGTTCTGGGCGTCGGGTCTGCACTGGCCTACAACGCAGTACTCAAGTCGACGGTGTTCTCCTGGGTTCCCTACTTCATCGCATTCGGCTCGCTACCGGTGGTCGTGATGCTGACCGCCGAGCCGAGTCATCTGCCGCCGCTGTGGATGGTCGCGGTCAGTGGACTGCTCGGGGTGGGGGCACACCTGCTCAACGTGGTACCCGACCTCGGAGACGACGCCGCCACCGGCATCGAGGGACTGCCGCATCTGTTGGGCGCTCGAAGAATCCCCTACGTCGCAGCAGGACTGCTCGTGGGCGCCACGGCGATCGCGGTGATCGCCAACTCCCACATGCCATGGCTGTGGGCCGGACTCGGCGCGGTGGTTGTCATCGCACTGGCAACGATGCGCGCTCCTGGCCGGACCCCGTTCTATGGTGCGATCGTCATCGCCGCGGTCGATGTCACCATGCTTGTGCTGATCGCGCGGTGACGCCGCCGCCACGGACGCCGAGCCTACGATTGCACCATTCGAGTGGCCTAGGAGGAGCAATGACGATGCCAGCAGAACGAGCAGCCGACCCCCATCCGAGTGACTTCACCTTCGCCCCTTTGACCCCGGCGGCATTTCTGACGCGGGCTGCGCAGGCCTTCTCGCACCGCACCGCCATCGTCGACGGCGATCTCACCTTCACCTACGCCGACTACCACCGACGCGCACTTGCCCTCACCGGAGTGCTCGAAGACCTGGGGATCGGTGAGGGCGACAGGGTGGCGGCACTGTGTGCCAACAGCCACGTGATGCTCGAACTGCACAGTGCCATCCCCCTACACGGTTCGGTTCTGGTGCCCCTCAACATTCGGCTCTCTGCGCCTGAGATCGAGTACATCCTCGACCACAGTGGAGCGAAGGTCCTTGTGGCAACAGCCGAGTTCGCCGACGTCGCTGCCAAAGTCGCCACAGCAGTGGGTATTCGACTGATCGTGGCAGGAGGACCCGACGACGAATACGAACAGTTGCTCTCTCAGTCTCCCGGCGCGGTACAGCGCGAACCCAGCGAACGTGGTCTGCTGGCCATCAATTACACCTCTGGGACAACCGGGCGGCCCAAAGGCGTGATGTACCACCACCGGGGCGCATACCTGCAGGCCATTTCGATGGCCTACCAGTCCCGTCTCGACCCGGGCTCCAACTACCTGTGGACCCTTCCGATGTTCCATTGCGACGGTTGGTGTTTCACCTGGGCCGTCACCGCGGCAGGCGGTACACATGTCTGTCTGCGGGCGATCGACACGGCCGAGATCTGGCGACTGGTCCGCGACACCGGCATCACCCACTTCTGCGCTGCGCCGACGGTGTTGACGATGATCGCCGAGGATCGTTCTGCCTCACCGCTCGACACCCCGATCCAGGTGTCCACCGGCGGCGCCCCGCCGTCGCCCGCCCTGCTCGCCCGGATGGCCGCGCTCAATATCGAAGTGACCCACCTGTACGGGATGACCGAGACCTTCGGCCCCATCGTTGTCAATCAATGGCAACCCGAGTGGGACGCAGCCACACCCGATGAGGTGGCCGAGAAGAAGGCGCGTCAGGGCATCGGGAACATCACCGCCGGGCCGGTGCGCGTCGTTTCAGCCGACGGCGACGATGTGCCGTCCGACGCCCAGACGCTCGGGGAGCTGGTGGTTCGCGGCAACAACGTGATGCTGGGCTACTACCGCGATTCCGATGCCACCCGCGCCGCGACAATCGACGGGTGGCTGCGTACCGGCGACCTGGCAGTGATGCATCCCGACGGCTACGTGGAACTCAAAGACCGCAGCAAGGACGTCATCATCTCCGGCGGCGAGAACATCGCATCGGTCGAGGTCGAACGTGTCCTCGACGCGCATCCAGATGTTGTGGAGTCGGCCGTCGTCGGCCGTCCCGACGAACGCTGGGGTGAGGTGCCGGTCGCCTATGTCACTGTCCGGTCAGGCCACGACCTCACCGCAGCCGACCTGATCGAGTTCGCCCGAACCAGACTCGCCCGTTTCAAGGTCCCCAAAGAGATCGTGTTCAGCAACCTGCCGAAAACCTCGACCGGAAAAATACAGAAGAACGTGCTGCGGTCAGGACACGGAAGGTGAAGTCAGGCAGCGACTTGAAGCGTCTCACCGGGTCTTCTGATGCCTGCTCATCTTGACTCGCGCCGCCGAGATCACCTGCTCCCACAGTAATTTCGACGCGGCGGAGATCTGAGCCTTGTTGAGGCTCTTTTTGGCGAGTATTGCTGTCGCGACCGCCTTGGTTCCCATATCGGCTTTGCTTGCGTGCCCCGAATCGAAGGGTGGTTGCGGGTCGTACTCGATGGCCAGCTGGATCGCTCTGGCTCGCTTCTCATCGGCGATCTGAGCAGCCAGCCACAGGGCCAGGTCGATTCCGGCCGACACCCCTGCGCTGGTCGCGATTTTTCCCTCATGCACGATTCGCTGGTCCCCTACCGGCGTGACACCGAACAACTTCAAAGCACTCAAGGTCTGCCAATGTGAGGTTGCCCGCTGACCGTCGAGCACACCGGCAGCAGCGAGCACCACTGATCCAGCACACACCGAGGTGGTCCAGGTGCTCGAGGTGTGGACAGACCTCAGCCACTGCAGGAGCTGCCCGTCCCGGGCCTGATTCATCACCGAGGCGTTGCCCCCAGGAACGAGGACCACATCGGGCGACGGCGTTTCGTCCAGTGTGTGGGTTGCACCAAGGATCAACACCCCCGAATCGGCCACAACGGGGCCGGCCTCATGCCACACGAAGCGGACGTCTGCATCCGGCAACATGCGAAACACCTCGTACGGTCCTACAACATCGAGCGCTGTGAAACCCGGGTACACAACCAGCGCGATCTGTGTCATGTGAACTCCTCTTTTCTCGGTGAGATTTGGTAATGCCGTCCGTTGCGGCTTCCGGGTCGACGGGACGAGCCCCTCACTCATCCCGGTGATCGGTTCACCCGTGTCGCTTTCGACCAATTTCGCCATCGCCTGATCTCAGGCAGACTCGGGGTATGGAGACCATCGACTACGCACCCGGACGACAGGCAGACCTCTTCGGCGACCCAGCACATCCCACCGTGTTGCTCTGGCACGGGATGCAGACCGATGCACGTGCAGCTGTTCGCCCGCTGGCAGAACGCATCGCCGCACACGGGGTGAACGTGATTGCTCCGGACTGGGATTCGCACTCCGCCGACGGTGGTCGAGCAGATCTGCTCCGATCAGCGCAGGTTGCGATGGATCGGACCGAGTCTTCCAGCGGATTTGTCATCGTCGGGTGGTCACTCGGTGGCATCGCGGCGGCCGGACTCACCATCGACGCCGACACACTCGGAGTCCGTATCCATCACGCCGTGTGCCTCGCCGGAGCCTTCACCGCGACCAGTCCGCTCACCGGTGAGAAGCTCCCCGAGGAACTGACGTCGACCGGTCAGCGACCACCGTTCACGTTGCTGCACGGCCGATCCGACGACGTCGTATCGATCAGCTCCAGCCAAGGTTTCGCCGCCACACTCCAGCGCAGTGACTGGCCGGTCGAACTCGTCGAACTCGACGCCGATCACGGTTCGATCGCCGGAGCGGCCTACGACGCGGCCTCCGACCATTACGTGCCCTCGGATGCGCCCGACACCGCAGCCGTTACCGCAGACGTGGCATCCCGGGTCGCGGGCGCCTGCGGCGTCACTTCCTGAGGTTCGTCAGTCAACCAATGTGAAATTGTTGTTGTCCCAGTTGATGTCCCATGACGTGGTCGCCGCGAAGATTCGCTGCGGCCACGGGAGGTCATAGAAGTAGCAATCGCCGTAGTTCAACGTCTTGGTCTCACCTGGCGCGATCGTTCCCACCCACTGCGGCGCGACTGGCGCCGGCGTCGTGGGTACGACGAAGACGTTGTCGGCCGCCGCGGTCCCGGCGTTCGTCACGTTCACGGGACAGCCGAAACCGGTGCCCCAAGACAGCGCCACGTCCGTGTACCCCGGGGCCGCACTAGCGGGCGCCGCGGCAGCCCACCCTCCCGCCAAGCACTACACATGCCAATGAACCAAGAATTCTCCTCATCCAACCCACCCCATTCATCTCGATTTCGAATTCTTTCTGAAAAAAGATAGTCCGAAATGAATGGATTTATCGGGGAACAAAGAGCGCATAAAAACTCAATAGTTTTTTGTAGCGTCAGTAATTGAATCGGTGCCACACGAATCGCACCCAGCTGTATGCGAAGCGACACTCCACCGCCGAGAGCGTTTTCAAGCTCCCTGACGAACCGCGCAGACTCATCCGTTCCGGGGACGCGCGTCGCCAGTGCCTCGGGATATGAATGAGGGTCGCAATTTGTGCGATTTCACCGAGTGGGGGTTCGCGTGCCATATCTGAGTCTGATTGTGCTTGTCGTGATGATCGCCGCACTGGTGGACATCATCGGCAGCGACGCTGCCGGAATCCGGGGACTTCCGCGCTGGGCGTGGCTTCTCCTGGTGATCATCTTGCCGCTGGTCGGATCGATCGTGTGGTTCCTCGCGGGTCGCCCGGTCTCCGGCATCTCGGGCCGGGCCAGCGGTTCAGGTCGCGCCTCGGCACTCGGCTACCCCGAGTACGACGTCCCGGGACGATTCGAACCGCAAGATCCCGAGGCAGATGCGGAGTTCTTGCGGCGATGCCGCGAGCGCGCGGAACAGCAACGGCGTCAAGGTGAACTCGACCGCCGTCGACGCGAGCGCGAGGCCGACTGACTCGCTCGCTCGCTCGCAGACCGCAGCGTCCGCCAGCGTTGGACTTGTTGCGCGACACGGGTCTGGACACATGTCTGGATTTGCAGGTACCGTGTCGCCCCATGGGACGCGTGGACGGAAAAGTTGCAATCATCAGCGGCGGTGCTCGAGGAATGGGCGCATCGCATGCGCGGTTACTTGTCGCCGAGGGCGCCAAGGTCGTGATCGGCGACATCTTGGATGACGAGGGCAAAGCGCTCGCCGATGAGCTCGGTGACGCCGCACGCTATGTGCACCTCGACGTGGCCCAGGCTGATCAGTGGCAAGAGGCTGTGGGCATTGCCGTCGGTGAGTTCGACAAACTCAACGTTCTGGTGAACAACGCCGGCATTGCCAACGGCAGCTCCATTCAGGCGTTCAAGCACGACAAGTGGCAGAAGATCATCGACGTCAACCTCACGGGTACTTTTTACGGAATCCAGGCCTCGACCGATCCGATGATCGCGGCCGGCGGCGGTTCGATCATCAATGTGTCGTCGATCGAAGGACTTCGCGGAGCACCCTGGGCCCACGGGTATGTCGCCACGAAATGGGCCGTCCGCGGACTCGCGAAGTCGGTAGCCCTCGAACTCGCCCCCCACAACATCCGGGTCAATTCACTGCATCCGGGCTTGATCCGCACACCCATGACCGAGAAGTTCCCTGACGACCTGGTGACGATCCCCCTCGGCCGCCCGGGCAACTCCAGCGAGGTCTCCACGTTTGTGTTGTTCCTGGCAAGTGACGAGTCGTCGTACGCCACGGGTACCGAGTTCGTGGTGGACGGCGGGTTGGTCACCGACGTGCCGCACAAGTCCATGTAACACACATACGTGGCAGCACTCGCACGTTGATCGCAAGTCGCACAACACTTCACGAGGAGGCACCCATGGCGATTCGCGTCGCTCATATCGGAACCGGGAACGTGGGGAGTTTGGCATTGACCCAACTCATCACGAGTGCGGACTACGAACTGACCGCTGTCGGCGTCTCCACAGAGTTCAAGATCGGCCGCGACGCGGGTGAACTCGCGGGTCTGGACGTCGTCACCGGGATCACCGCGGTCGGCGACATCGACGCGGTGCTCGCGACCGAACCCGACTGCGTCGTCTACTGCGCGATGGGAGACACCCGTACCGGTGATGCGCTCCGGGACTGCCAGAAGATCCTGGAAGCCGGCGTCAACGTTGTCGGGTCGTCTCCCGTGATCCTGCAGTACCCATGGCAGCTACTACCCGACAAGAACATAGCCAGGGTCGAGGCGTCGGCGAAGCAGGGTGATGCCAGCATCTTCATCACCGGCGTCGACCCCGGCTTCGCCAACGACCTCATCCCGCTCGCGCTGGCCGGGACGTGCCAGCGTATCGAGCAGGTTCGCGTCATGGAGATCGCCGACTACGCCACCTATGACGGCGCCATCGTGATGTTCGACGTGATGGGCTTCGGCAAACCGCTCGACGAACTCCCGATCCTCTTTCAGCCCGGCATCCTCGGATTCACCTGGGGCACAACGATCCGCCAGCTTGCTGCCGGTCTCGGCATCGAGGTGGACGAGATCACCGAGAGCTTCGAGCTCGAACCTGCGCCGGATTCGTTCGACGTCGCTGTCGGACGAATCGAGAAGGGAACCGTCGCGGCCATGCGTTTCGAGATCCACGGGAAGGTCAACGGCCACTCGGCCATCGTCGTCGAACACGTCACCCGACTACGCGACGACCTCCGGCCCGATTGGGCCCGCCCCGCGCAGGAAGGCGGTTCGTACCGCGTGGAGATCACCGGCGAACCCAGCTACACCGTTGACATCTGCCCCACCAGCGAGAAGGGCGACCACAACCATGCCGCGATCGTCGCCGCGGCAGGCCGCATCGTCAACGCGATCCCTGAGGTCATCGCAGCGACTCCGGGCATCCACACCACGCTTGATCTGCCATTGGTGACCGGTCGAGGGCTGTTCGCCCACGTCTGACGCCCGCGAAGCCCGGGCCCTGACCGAGCTCAGCGCACCAATTTGATTGCCGCCGGCGCGAATTCGCGGCTCGGGTGCGACTTGTCGTGCTCCACCGTATGGCCTCCACCGCGGAGTTTGGCCTGGTACATCGCTGTGTCTGCATCGCTGATGATGTCCTGGGCAGTGCGCTTCTCGCCGTCGCGAATCCGGACAATGCCCACACTTGTGCGCATCCGGAACTCCTCCCCGTTGATCTCGATCGGATCGAGGAGCAGCAGGTGGATGTCGTCGGAGATGTCTTCCATGTCCTCTTCGTCGACTCCGATCAGCACAGCTACGAACTCGTCGCCGCCGACACGCCCCACGAAATGCGGTGCGGGCAACGCCGCACGCAGCCTTCTGCTCACCGCGATGAGGGCGCGGTCGCCGGCGCGATGACCATGAGAGTCGTTGACGTTCTTCAGTTTGTCGAGGTCGATGTACATCACCACGTCGATGTCGCCCGAATCTTGTTGTGCGGCGCGGTTCTTTAGCATTGTGGTGAGGCGACGCAGTACATAGGAACGGTTGGGCAGGTCGGTCATCATGTCGTGGTCGGCCGCGTACTCGAGTCGTGCGGCACGCGCCCGGCTCTCGGTGACGTCGGTGAACGAGATGACCACCGACGAATGGTCGGGGTCGTTGGGGCTCAGGACAAAACCATTGCACGACAGCCACACTCTGCTGCCATCGAGGCGGTCGAAGCCGACGATCGCATCAATGACCGGCTTGTGCGTGGCAGTCACGATCTGCGACGGCCAGTTCTGCGGCGGAATGGGAATGCCATTCAAGTCGACGATGGTGATGCGCTCCGCGGTGGAGCCTGCGGCCCTGCGCTGTTCGCTCTCGAACATTCGCCGAGCAGCCGGGTTGGCGGATTCGACCACCCCGTCTTGAGAGATGAGCAGCACGCCCTCTTGAAGTGAATTGACCACCGAGGTGAACTTCGTCTCGGCTTCGATCTGTGCGGTGTTGTCCGAACAGACCACCACATATCCGCCGTCCATCTCGGAAACAGCCAGACGCATCATCCTGGGAGTGCCGTCTTTCGCATAGTGCACAACGCTTTCGGCGGGTTTGCCGACACGGCGACGGAGGTTCATCGGCGCCCCCAGTACCTCGGCGACCGGACAGCCGATCGCCTCGACCGCGGTGGAGCCGTAGATGGACTGTGCGGCCGGATTCCAGCTGACCACTGTTCCGGCGGAATCGGTGGCGATGATGGCGTCGCTGACGGTGGCCACCAGCGCGACCTGATGACGGATCGCCTGCTCCGCGGCTTTGGTGGCCGTCAGGTCCCGGAAGATGACCTGATAGGCCAGCGCACCTCGCCACTTCGTGAGGACAGACACGATCTCCATGTCGATGACCGAGCCGTCGAATCGGACCATCCGGACCTCGACCGCGTCGGTGAAGTCACCGTCCGTCGTGAGTGAGACCAACTTCGTGGTGATCTCGCGGATCGAGTCCGGATGCATGACGTCAGTGATGGGCCGACCGACCAAGTCGTCGAGCTTGGTGGCGCCGATCTCCACGATGGCCGCGCGGTTGACATAGACGATGACACCGCCGGAGTGCACGGCAATCGGATGGGGGTTGTGCTCGACGAGACTTTGATAGTGCTCGTGCTCACGCAACGCACGCTGCTCGGACGCGTCTTCGACGGCCCCGATGGCCTGTCCGGTGCTCACGTCTGTGTTGTTGTCGCTCATCGCACGGCTGTCCCCCTCTTCGATCAAGTACAGCATGGGACCACTGAGACCGTGCTGTGAAAACCCACCAACCTGGACGAGGTTGTTTTGGAGTTGTCGCCGTGGAGACCGAAGAGAACGACCCGGGTGATATTCCGTGGAATTGCAGGTCCGTTCGACAACATTCCGGTCGGCCGTCTTTTCAAGAAAATAGTCACGCGTCCAGAATTGATTCGGGCGATGCCAGGCTGCTGCCCCGGGGGCCGGCACGCGATTGTTGAGACGTCGCGCGCCACGCACAATGGGCCTTGGAATGATGGGGTTCCGTAGGGTATCGAGATGTCACCCGCGGGAGGCGGCGACATGGGGGGCCGATGACTGTTTCACCCGGCACGTGGTTGTTGATCGCGACCTTTCGCGGTTCCATCGCGGGCGTGGTGGCCAAGGGCGACAATCCTGCGGTGCCGCCTGGTGCCGATGGGTTTCAACAGCTCAAGCGAGTCGACCTTCCGCTGCCAGTCATCTCGAAACTCGTCAAGCCGGCCGTCGAGGTCGCAGTGGCGTCGCAGGCCCCTGTTCGCAAAGAGCTACTCCTTCGAGGGGACCGACTGCACGCGTACGCCGAGCCGGTGACCTCTGGTTCGGGGAACGTTCACGCGGTCTGGGTATGGGCCGGGGGTACAGCCGAGCCGGTATATCCCCACGTCATCACCGGCGCTTGGGAATGGGACCTGCAGAGCCTGACCGTGATCTACGGCCCCGGCATACCCGACATCTACGGGCGCGATTGGGCGATCGGGAAGCCATATCCACTGCACAACACGGTCGACACTTTCTCGGAAGCGGACATGGTGGTGGCTGCCGGAGTGCTCGCGAGTCGCGCGGACGGCACCCGTTACCCGATGACCGTCCGCATCGATCGCCCCTCAGATGGCCCCGACGGCAGTTCAGACCCCAGGTCGTTACGGGCGGCCACCGAGGTGGTCAAGACTGATACCGGGTTCTTCTGGCGCGGGGTGACCTGGGACGTGACGCCGTTCGACCCGCCTCGCGAGAACCCCCTCCACGCTGCCAACAACCTTCTGGCACAAGAAGTGGACGGGTGGACCGCGATCGTCTACTGGAAGCTGGATCGGTCACAAACGCATGGTGACCGCTTCCCCATCATGGTGGCCCGCTGGCAGGGCCAGAAGGTGCTCGATGGCATCCATGTGGACCCAGACAACGGGCGCGCCCGTGTTCATCCCGACGATCACGGACTCCCGCACCGTTGGGCGGAAACACTTGAACGCGAGCCTGAACTCACAGCAACGCTTCGGCTGTGGGGCGACGACGCGCGCTGGCACACGCTGGATCTCGTCTGCCAACGAGTCAAGGGCACCGAACCCCCGGCGGCCACTGTTCGCATCACTCGACGCGCAGAGCCGCACGGAGATTGACTGCCTCCGGACGCCCCCGTAACCTGACTGACGCTCTCGTGGTCGACTACCTGTAACAAGTTGTGCCGCTACGAGATACGCCGGGTCGGCGACCTGCTCGGCGGTGCGCACCAGTCGTGTCTCCGCGGTGTGAAAGCGATTTCGCACACGTCGGCAGTTGGGCACGGTCCGCACCATCCGCCGGAAAGGTAGTACTGATCATGGATCGAGGAGCCGACAGCACGGGACCACGGCGCGATACTGTTGTCCAGCAAGAGCTTCCACGCAGCGCAAGACCTTACAGTGGCATCGCGTTGCAACTCTACGATCTGTTTGTCCTTCGTTTCACCTCCCCGTACGCCTGGGGCTGCCACCGCAAGACGATCTCCGCCCTCTATGCCGAACACTGCACCACCGTGCACGCGGAGGTGGGTGTCGGGTCCGGATACTTTCTTTCCCAGCTCGGAAAGACCTGGGACAAGCTGGCGCTCGTCGACCCGAACGACGCAACACTCGCATATGCCGGAGCGCGCCTCGGGCAGGGACGCCTCACCGGAGAGCAACCCCGGATCACTGGATACGTGGCCGACATCCTCGTCTCAGACGATCTGCCCCCCAGCCGCTACAAGTCCGTCGCCGCCAACTACCTCATCCATTGCCTTCCGGGACCGATGCCGGCCAAGGAACCAGCGGTGGCCAACCTCGCTCGCATGACGGACGCGGAGGGAACGTTGTTCGGTGCCACCGTGATCGGTACGGCTCAGCACAATTGTCTCGGTCGCATCCTGATGTGGGCGTGCAATCGAACCGGCGCGTTCGGCAACACCACCGACACCGAAGAGATGTTGCGCGATCTACTCGAGCGGCACTTCTCGGTCGTCACGGTGTGGCGGGAGAACGCCGTCGCCCTCTTTGTCGCGTCGTCGCCCCGACACTCAAAGGACTCTTAGGCAACCCCGTCCACTCGGCGGCCGAATCGTTCTTCTGCGTAAATCGGCAATACCGGCAATACCTCAGTGTCTCGGATGAGGTCGCAAACCTCGGCCGCATTGGAGAAGCGGACTCTGCCACCACAGCAAACGCGTCCGTCCCGAGCGACATTTCTATGGCCGCCGATTGATCGGACGCATCAATGCGCTCACCATTTGAGTCATCCATTGCGCGTCAAGGCACATCTGAACTCTGTCTTCACCGGAACAATTAATAGACACGTGTCCACAGCGGGCGAACAATTGCATTCATGCCCGAATGACAATGAATCGAAGGTCGCGAGCTGTTGTCAATTGGCCAGTTCGATGAGCACGATCACGCCTATGACCAGGCCCAGAAGAGCAGTAAGGGCTAGGACCTTCATCAGATCGCCCCCGATCAAGGTGTGTTTTGCCGACGGAATCCGGTCATCGACAACGGACGTATCCAGCGGCATCGATGAATCATCCTTGATTTCCATTGATTCGTTGTAATCGTTCACGAAATACCGACCAACTCTGATTTGTACACTTCAAAAACCCCCATGCGGCTTATCTTGCCATGCCGGAGTTGTACGCGCGAGGTCGATAAGACCTACACGATGAACTGCAAACCTCGACGATCCAGCGACCTACACATCGTTACCGACGGTGCCGCCGAACTCCCTGGGCACCTATCGCAACAGCGGCGAGGGCTCGAAGAACAGTTCAGCTGAGCTTCGCCGCCAGCGGGCACAACACGTCGGCCGAGCGGTCAGCTGTAGCCAGAACAGTCTTACGTGCGGAGCCATTCAACCGTTCAGACTACGAATCACATCGTCCACGAAACGTTTTTGCGGACGGATTGTCTTTTTAGCCCGCGTACCGACACCAACTTGGCTATCTTTAGCCGCATGGCGAAAAGGACCGTCGTTGAATACGTCGACGACTTGGATGGCAAGCCGGTTCACATTGATCAGTTGCACACGATCGAGTGGTCGTGGCTGGGGGTCGATTATGTAATCGACACCAGTGCAACAAATTTGGAGAAGATAGAGACAGGCAGAGTTCCGGTCTCGACTTTGCTGAGCAAGTCGGCCCGCGTAGGTGGTCGTCGACGGTCGACCGCACCCAAGCACCACACCACCGGCCGCGAGGGGCCCGCGGTCGGCGCCGACGAACGGACATCCATTCGGCAATGGGCCCGGGAACAGGGCTACGACATCGGCGATCGCGGACGCATCAGCCAGCAGATCATCACCGCTTACCGGGAGCAGTCGGACGGGCGTTGAACGAAGACCCGCGCTACCCGCGGGACCACCCACCCTTGGTGGGCTCCTCACGAGCTACCGACGGCACCAGCCACTGGCAATTCTCTATCGCCGAACCGACACCACTCGAGTAGGACGAGGTGCGGTTCAGCCGTATGTGCATCTCCACGCAGCCTGCGGGGTAGCGCGCCGCCACTTGCGCGATCCTGTTCGCCCACAGCAAGTTCGACCCCAGCAGGAAGCCGTCGGGTAGCGGGGTGGCCCATACGGCCTCAGCCAGAGCCTCTGCTTGATAGGTCGCGAACAGCTTGGTGGTCAGAGGATCGAGTCTGACGACGTAGCCCTCCTCTGAACCGACGGGTTGTGCCGCCACAACGGGGGCGGTAAGAGTGGCAGCGCCGATGACGGCCACCGCCGATGCTGCTGCTCGGATCCATCGGGTCATGTCCGCCTCATTCTTCGCGTGTATGCATCGGCCGGCCGACCACGGCGCCGCTCGCGACAAATGTTCGGCCCTGATATGCCTATCAGCTGGAGGCCGGTGCAGATAGGTACCAATTGTGGGGGCACGTGAGTTGGCACCAACATCGTCCCCGCGAGTAATTGTCTAGGGCTAATTGCCCTCGGAGGTCACGTAGGGGGATGAAGTTGGTGCAACTGCGGCTGAGGCCGGCGATCAGATCCCGAAACGCCGATCGAGCAGCCTGACCCTGCCGCGGACGAGGGCTTCGTCGCGGTGACCTGGTGGGAGCGTCTGCGCCCAGCGACGCCACGCCGTCAGGTCTTCACGCCCGTGCACCGAGCCGGTCCACACCCGCAGCAACTCGGGGTCGCGTGCCGCGAGGACCGTCGAACGCATGTCTTCCTTCAGCTCCTCGAAGACATCGGCTATCCCAGGGGCCAGTGACGCGGCGAGCAACCCACCGCGACCGAACTTCTCGATGGCGCCGGCGACATCACCTCCGCGGAGCAACCGACGCACCTGCTCGATGTCCGACTCAACGGGCATCGTGAGGCGGTACGGTCGCGACGCCACCAGGTCCGCACCCAGGTCGCGCCGGAGCCGGGAGATCTCGGCACGTACGGTCACCGGGTCGATCCCGTCCTCGGCGAGCATGGTGGCGATCTCCTCGGTACCGAGACCATCCGGGTACTCACCCAGTAGAACCAAGATCTCGGCATGCCGGCGGGACAGTCGGAGCGCAGGCGCCGAACCGGTCCGCCAGAAGTACCGATCGCCGTCCAGCACAAGCAATTCCGGGCCCGTCGCCGGCGCCACCGCAGGCGCATTCCCGGTCAGGGTGCGCACCCGCAGCTCGCTCTCCACCGCCGCGACCACCGATTTCACCATCGACAGGGCAAAGGGTGCAGCCACCCGCTCGCCGCCCGTCACATCGATCACGCCGATCACGGCGCCGGTCACGGGATCGTGCACCGGAGCCGCGACGCAATTCCACTCCTGAACGGGTACCGAGAAGTGCTCTGCCCCGAAGATCTGCACGCCGTGGTCGACCTCGAGAGCCAGGCCGGGGGCATTGGTGCCGGCAACGCGCTCCGCCCACACCGCTCCTTCGACAAAATTGATGCCGCCGGCCTGGTCTCGGGCTTTGTGGTCGCCCTCTACCCACAACAGCCGACCCACGTCATCGGTGAGAGCTACCACCACACCTGAGTCGGACACCTCGTCGAGCATCAGCGAACGGACCAGAGGGTAAGCGGCTGCCATCGGGTGTCCGGCGCGGTATTCGAGGAAGTCGTTCCACGACATCCCTCCCGCGTCGATCATTCCCGACGGGTTGACGCCCCCCTTGACCGAGCGCAGCCACGAGTCCCGGACCACCGACCGCACCGAGGTGGGGCCGGTGGCCGGGGCAAGCGTGCCCGTCTGCACAAAGAGTTCGTGAGCGCGGCGGACCTGTTCGAGCCGGGCAGCCGGGTCTTCGCCGGGGGTGAGAGCAGTCCAGAAGTCGCGAGCCGGTGACGTTGTGTCACTCATCGCGTCCTCCGATCTGTTCTCGGCGTCTGTCACGGCACGGCCGTGAGCCTGCCCTCAATTGTGCACTACCTCACACCCGAGCAGGTGCGACCTGGGGATCCGAAGCCTGACGCCGGACAGCGCGGCCACGCCGTGGCCACCACGCCCGGTCACCGAGGAGTACCAGGATGGACGGCAACAGGAGCAAGCGCACGATGGTCGCGTCGATCAGGATCGCCGCTGCCAGCCCCACTCCCATCTGCTTCATCTCCACCATGCTCTGCGCCGCGAACAACGCGAACACCGAGACCATGACCAGCGCCGCGCTTGTGACCACCCCGGCGGTCTGGGTGACGCCGGCGCGCACCGCGGCCTCAGGTGTCAATCCCATGTCGATACCTTCCCGGATCCGGCTCAGGACGAACACGTGATAGTCCATCGACAACCCGACGAGCACGGCCAGCATGAACAGCGGTATCCACTCCACCACGGTTCCATTCGAATTGAAGTCGAGAATGCTCTCGGCCCATGAATGCTGGAACACCAGGGCCAGCACCCCGAACGCGGCACCCACCGACATCAGGTTGAGCAGCGTGGACACCACTGCGATCACCGGGCTCCGGAACGTCGCGATCAGCATCAGCATGGTGAGAGTCAGGATCACCGCGATGACCACCGGCAGACCATCGGACTGATTCTTGGCCGAGTCATACTGTTCGGCGAGGTCACCACCGACAGCGAATCGGGCGCCGTCCACGGGGTCGATCTGATCGGGCACCACGCTTGCCCGAAGTGCCACCAGGGCGTCGTCACCTTTCGCGTCGTCCGGCGGGTAGGTACTGGCGAGTTCGAGGATGCTGGTGCTGCCGGACGGCGAGATCGCGGGCTCTCCGGTGACCGTCCACTCGCCTGAGCTCTCGGCCTGTTTGCCGATGTTGTCCAGTGCGACAGCAACTTCGGCAGCATCGCCGCCCTGTACAACGATCTTGGCCGAAGGGCCCTCGGACGGGAACTGCGTGTTCATCGTCTGCGCGACCTGCACCGCAGGTAGATCCTGTGGCAGCGTGTCGAGGTTGGCGCTGCGCATCGTCATCGACAACGCGGGTACCGCCAGGGCGAGCATCACGACCAGCCCCGCCAGCAACGCGGTGATGGGCCTACGGATGACGGGTCCGATGATCCGCGAGCTGATCCCGCCCTGACCGATCCGATTGTTGACGCGCCAGAGCAGCGGCACCCGGGGACGATCTACCCATTTGCCGAGCTTGGCCAGCAACGCCGGCAACACGGTGAGGGAACCGATGACCGCCACCGACACCACGATGATCGCCGACGTGGCGAGCGAGTTGAACGTCGCACTGCCCAGCGCATAGACACCGGCGAGTGAGGCGATCACCGCAACACCGGACACGATGATCGAGTGCCCGGAGGTGGCTGCCGCTATCTCCACCGCATCGATCGTGCGGTGACCCTTGCGCCGCTCTTCACGTTCGCGTTTGAGGTAGAAGAGCGAATAGTCCACTCCGACAGCCATTCCGATGAGCATCACCATCGACGACGCAGTCGACTCGGAAGGAACGAGGTAGGAGATTGGAGCGTAGATACCGATGGTGGCGACCACTGAGGTGATCGCCAGCAACACCGGGATGCCGGCGGCTATCAGCGCACCGAAGGCAACAAGCATGATGCCGAACGTGATGGGGATGCTGATGATCTCGGCCGAGACCAGGTCGTCGGCCACCCGCTCGTTGATCGACTCGTCGAGGGAGACATCGCCGGTCTGACCGAACGTCAGTTCCGGGTGATTCGACTCGACCGCCGCGACGGCGGTGTTGATATCGGTGATCGACGCGTCCTCGTCGCCCGGTGGCGCACGTAGCGAGATCGCCGTCAACAGCGTCGTGCCATCGGGACTCCACACCGGCGCCACGATCTCTTGCACCTGATCCGAGCCGGCCAGTGCCTCGCGCAGTTCGTTTGCGGCGAGCAGCGCCGCGTCGCGGTCGCCGGTGACGACGACGTACTCGGTGTCCGGTGCCGCGAGACCGGCTTCGTGGATCATCTGGTCGGCAGTCCCCGATTGACCGACCCGGTAATCGGCGTCGTCGGTTGTCTGGGTGGGGATCAACGCGCTCAAACCCACGGCCAACACCACAAGGGCAAGCCAGAGTCCTATTGCGCGCCAAGGGTTGTGCGCACTCCACCGCGCCACTGCCTGTGGCCCTCGGGTCATCTTTCCCATGTCAGCTCCTGATGCGTGAGGCGGTCCGCCTCGACGGGTGGCCCGGCGAACACCGAGCACCACCTGAGACTGCTCGCTTCCCGGAGCCCGGTCAGGAGCGTCAATCCCCCAGGTGAGCGCGGAATATCCCACCCCTGGGGTAGGCCCAGGTCTACTGTCATCTACTGCCCGCTTCGGTCACGATGGAGACCTGAAGAGTGGAAGGACCGCTGTGAGATCCGACGAAGAACCGACGCCGATTGTTCGGTGGCTGAGAGCGGCCATGTATGCCGTTGTCACCACTCTGCTCGCGCCGGTCGCGCTGGTGCTGTTCGTCGTCCAGGTGGTCGCGATCCCGCTGGTCCTGGTCTCCGTCGGCGCTCTGGTGCTGTGGATCAAGGTGCCGATCACCGGCGCGTTCTGTGACCTTCATCGGCGGATGGCAGCAGGCGTTCTCGACCGGCCGTGGCAGCCGGGTGATTACCGGCCCACGAACAATCGAGGGATCTTTCATCTGTTGTCCGTGTGGAGTACCGATTCCCTGCGCTGGCGCGACCTCGGCTGGCTGGTGATCGCGTCGACGGTCGGATTTGTCATCTCCTTGGTAGGAGTGATCTTCACGGCGACCCTCATCCTGCTCCCCTTCGTGGAGCCATTGATGAAAACCCGTGCCGTGATGGATCTGTGGGCGCTGAACCGCAGCCGTAACGAAGTCCTCGAGGCACGCGTACACGAGGTGACCGAGTCACGGGCTGCGACAGTTGATTCCGCGGCAGCCGAGCTGCGCCGGGTGGAACGGGACCTCCACGACGGGGCTCAGGCGCGGCTGGCCGCCCTCGGTATGACGATCGGTCTGGCCGAGAGTCAGATCGCCACCGACCCGGAAGCGGCCCGGCAACTGATGGCCGAAGCGCGGGCGTCTGCCACGTCGGCCCTCGGCGATCTGCGATCAGTGGTCCGCGGCATCCATCCCCCGGTACTGGCCGATCGCGGCGTCGGACCGGCAGTCGAAGCGCTGGCTCTCGACATGCCCCTGCCCATCACACTCAATCTCGGTGTGCGCGAACGCCTTCCCATCGCCACGGAGAACGCCGTGTATTTCGCGGTTGCCGAGGCGCTGGCCAACATCGGAAAACACGCCCGTGCACGGAACGCGTGGATCGCCATGGGTATCTTCGACGGTGTGCTGCGCGTGGAGGTCGGCGACGACGGGGTGGGCGGCGCCGCACCCTCGGGCTCGGGGCTGCACGGTGTCACCCAGCGATTGACCGCCCTCGACGGAAGGCTCTTCGTGCACAGTCCGATCGGTGGGCCGACCATCGTGTCGATGGAGGTGCCATGCGCGTCGTGATCGCCGAAGATCACGTTCTCCTGCGGGACGGGCTCACCCGCATCCTCCAAGCCCACAGCATGGACGTGGTGGCGGCCGTCGACAACGCCACCGAGCTCGACGTCGCGCTCGGCGACGCCTCCATCGACGCTGCGGTGCTGGACGTACGGATGCCACCCACGTTCACGGACGAAGGTCTGCGCGCTGCCATCAAGATCCGGGCCTCCCGTCCCGGCTTCCCGGTCCTGGTGCTCTCTCAATACGTCGAACAGCTCTACGCGCGAGAGCTGCTGGAGAGTGGCGAAGGGGCGGTCGGCTATCTCCTCAAAGACCGGGTGGCCAACGTCGCCGGGTTCATCGATGCCGTACGGCAGGTAGCCGCGGGCGGCACCGTCCTCGATCCGGAGGTGGTGTCGCAGCTGCTCACCGGTCAGCGAGCCGACGGACCGCTGGAACGTCTGACTGCGCGGGAACGCGAAGTGCTGGCCCTGATGGCCGAGGGCCGCTCGAACGCAGCCATCGCCGAGGCCATGTTCGTCTCCGAGAAAGCGGTCAGCAAGCACTCGAACAGCATCTTCACGAAACTCGATCTGCCGGTGTCGGCCGACGACAATCGACGGGTCCTGGCGGTGCTCGCCTATCTAGGGGTCTGACCTCAGCCGCGGATCACGTTGTAGAGGAAGGTACTGCCGGCCAGCAGGATGCCCGAGACAGCGGCCGGCCAGAACCAGTTGTTGAGCAGGTCCGACCTAAACGCCACCACAACCCAGCCGATGATCAGCAATGCCGTGGTGAGGGTGGTGACGATCCGGACCAGCAGGATCACGATCATCCCGAACGACCACACGAGCTCTCGAAGCCCAGATCTCATCAGACTCCTCAGAAGCGAAAGTCCCGTCAGCTTCTCAGAAGAACGCACAGGGTAGCTGCGTTCATCCATGCGGAGTCGGTCACATTTGGCAGACTGAACTGATGAAGACCATTCTGAATGTCATCTGGCTCGTGCTCTGTGGATTCTGGATGGCGTTGGGCTACGTCGCCGCCGGGATCATCTGCTGCATCC
The DNA here is from genome assembly GCF_000506245.1 of Williamsia sp. D3. Classification (NCBI taxonomy): domain Bacteria; kingdom Bacillati; phylum Actinomycetota; class Actinomycetes; order Mycobacteriales; family Nocardiaceae; genus Williamsia; species Williamsia sp. D3. The sequence goes on from NZ_AYTE01000004.1 coordinate 341,289, forward strand.
TCATCATCACCATCCCCTTCGGGATCGCCTCGTTTCGGATCGCCGCGTACGCCCTGTGGCCGTTCGGCCGAACCGTGGTTCGCAAACCCACAGCCGGCGTCGGCTCGGCCATCGGCAACGTGATCTGGCTGATCTTCGCCGGCATCTGGCTTGCCATCGGCCACATCGTCACCGGAATCGCCCTGTGCCTCACCATCATCGGCATTCCGCTCGGCATCGCGAGCTTCAAGATGGTCCCGGTGTCGCTGCTGCCGCTGGGCGCAGAGATCATCGATTCGGACGAGGTCGGCGTCATCACGGCTCCCCCGCCCCGCCAGCGCACATACTGATCGCGCGCCCGCCCGACCTCAGGCTCGAGACAACGCCAGCACCGGGATCGTGCGGCTGGTCTTCTTCTCGTAGTCCGCGAAGCCCGGCATCAGACCGGCCTGCTCGGCGTAAATCCGGTCGCGGTCGGCGCCGGTGACCTCGGAGACGGTCACCGGGACTGTGTCGTCGCCGATCTCCACCTCGGTTGCCGGGTCGGCGAGCAGATTTCGGTACCACTGGGGGTCCTCGTCGGCGCCCGCAGCGCTCGCGAAGATGTACGAGACCCCGTCCTTGGGCAGATAGACCAGCGGGGTCACGTACCGCTTACCGCTCTTGATCCCCTTGTGATGCAGCAACAGAAGTGGCGCGCCCTCGAAATTGCCACCGACCTTGCCGTGATTGGCGCGGAACTCTTTGATGATCTCGTCGTTGAAGCCCATGGCGAAAAGTCTAGGCGCTCATCACCCGACATCGTCGAGATCGAGACCCATCGGAGTGACCGACGGGATGTCGCCGCTCGCGACCACTGTCTTCGTCAGCGTCATCAGCGCCGAGGTGAGTTCGTCGACCTCGGATTCGGACAGGGCGTTGTACGCAGGTGCTGCGAGCCGATCGGTGGTGGTCTCGATGTCACCCTTGAGCGCTCTCCCGGACGGCGTGATCGCCCCTGAGTGGTCGAGCAGTCCGCGCTCGGCCAAACGTTCTGTGAGCGCAGACCATTCGTCGGGTGTGTACTTGCGGCTGGTCTCGAGAACCGACCGTGGGATGGCAGCGGCACTCGAATGCAGCACCCCTGCCTCGCGACCGGTGACACCGGCGGTGGTCAGGGCTGCCACGTGGCCGTCACCGCGGTGTTCGCGCAGCAGGGTCGCGGCATGCCACAGGGCCCCATACCGATCCTCCGGCCACGGCAGCGCCGCGTTCGCCGCAAACAGCGCCCGACCACCCAGGTCTGCGTTCTGCGCAGCCGGCCTCAGCAGAGCCACCACCCGATCGACCACCTCGTCGTTGCCCGCCGAACCCAGCATCCGCTGCAAAGTGGCCACCGCGGCCTGTCGGCGCACATCGATCGCCGTCTCCGGCGGAGCGAACCGCCAGGCGTCCGGGATGGCGCGGGCCACGTGGTCGGGCGCGAAGTTGTAGAACAGCGCGGTCACGATCTCGGGACCCACCTCGCCCAGGGGCGCGGCACGACCCGCGAAATACCCCATCCAGAAACCGCGATAACCGGCCGCTGCCAGCGCCTCTCGCGTCTCGTCCGAGAAGTAGGTGACGGCGTGGATCGGTTCGAGCAGTCGCCACAGACGACGCGCCGTGGACAATTCGATGGCCATGGGCTCGACAATGCCATTGCGCGCGCAGATCAGCCATGGTTCTGCGACGCCCGACTCGATGGATCCGCGACCGACAGGCGTTGCCGACTACAGCGCGTCGGCGAGAAACTCGACCCCGAGACACCGGTAAGCGGTGCGGTACTTGGTCCGCAGCCGTGCCTGTGTGTCGTCGGGCAGGCGGTTCAGCCGAACCGGATCGGTGTTGTCGGCGAGGTCGGCGAGTTTGACGGCCAGAGCCATCCGGTTCGTTCGTATACGTGCGTAATACTCTTGCGGCGCAACATGTTCGGTTCGGGTCAGCAGCGTCACCGCATCCACCACCGTTCCCGGGATGCCCTCTGCCAGCAGATCTGAGGCGGTGATGTCCGAGTCCTCGATCACGTCGTGCAGCAAGGCGGTTGCGATGTACTCGGCCGACTGGGGCATGACTCTCGTCGCGACCGAACGAGGATGCACGATGTACTCGCCACCCACCTTGTCGACCTGTCCGTGATGGGCGCGGTCCGCGATGGCTCCGGCCACCGCGATCAGATCTTCGCCGCTGCGAGATTGCGCCATGATCCGCCTTTCCCAGATGTTCCGACTGTAAGGGAAGGCCGGGTCCCATGTCCGGACGATCAGGTATCGCGCCGGCGATAGCGCCAGGGATAGGCGAACCAGAAGAACGCGAAGGTGAGCAGGGCGACCAGACCCGCGACCCACCCCACTGATTTGCTGACCACCAACTCGAACACCAACGTCATGACGCCGGTCAGCGCCACTCCGAGCAAGACAAGCCCACCGAGGGCGAATCGCTGGGCGGAGTTCACCAGCTCTTCGAGACGGTGCCTCCGGAACAGCAGCCGGTGCATGGCCACCGGTGCGAGCAGCAACACCGTTGCGCCGACCGAAGCGGTCACCGTCACGAGATACACGTTCTGGAACAGACCATCCTGCTCGTAGAAGCGGTCCTGGAACGGCACCGTGAGCAGGAATCCGGTCAGCAGCTGAACGCCGGTCTGCACCACCCGGAGCTCCTGCAGCAAACTTGCCCAGTTGCGGTCGAGACGCTGTGTGGGAGTCTCGTTGCGCTCCCTGCGCAGCCAGTCGTCGTCAACCGTCTCGTCGCTCATCTGCCAATGGTCGACTCCTTCCTTCGCACTGGCAAGTGCCTGCCGGAACGCGGTGGATATGGTCAGCCGAGAGGTTTCACCGTGGCGAAGGAGCAGGCAATGGCAACGGGTCAGTCCGGGACAGCAACACCCGCGTGGTTCACCGCCGCCATCGAGCAATCGCCCGACCATCGCGACGTCGAGGTCGAGGGTGCGTCGGTGCATCTGCGTTGCTGGGGCGAGCCCGGCGCGCCCGGTGTTGTCCTGGTGCACGGTGGTTCCGCGCACTCGGGATGGTGGGACCATGTCGCGCCACTCCTGGCCGTCTCACATCGGGTGGTCGCCCTGGACATGACCGGTCACGGCGACAGCGATGCACGCCCCGACTACCCGCTCGAGACGTGGGCCGCAGAGGTACTGGCCGCCGCGCAAGCGGGCGAGATCGCGGGCAAGCCGTACGTGGTGGGACACAGTATGGGCGGCTGGGTCACAGCAGCGGTGGGCGCTCTGCACGGCGAGCGGGTGGCAGGCATCGTGGTGATCGACTCACCCCTGCTCAGTGAACCGCCCGAAGAGGTGATCATCCGCCAGTTGAGCCGCAGGGCGCGGGCGTATCCGTCCAAGTCCGAGATCATGGCCCGCTTCCGCACCGAACCGGCACAAGAAGTGTTGTTGCCGTATGTGGCCGAGCATGTCGCCGGCGAATCGGTGCGAGACACCGAGGCCGGCTGGATGTGGAAGTTCGACCCCGAGATGTTCCGCAAACGGCACGAACGCGGCCAGCGGGTGAAGGTACGGGACTTTCTCGCGCAGGTGAGCACCCGGGCGACCTACATCCGCTGCCAGAACGGCATCGTGCCTCCAGAGACCGCCCAGGAGATCGCCGGCCTGTTCGACCCCAGAGCCACCGTGGTCGAGTTGGCCGAGGCAGGGCACCACCCGATGATGGACCAGCCTTTGCCCCTGGTTGCCACACTGAGCACTGTTTTCGCGCACTGGGATTCGGCTCAGTGACATCGAGCGCCGCGGCGTCGGCGATGGCGGTGCTCCACCACTGATGCCAACAGAGGATGCCGGCGCGCCGCGGTACCGCACCTTGTTGCTGACCCTGGGTCTGCTGACCACCATCACCGCGATCGTCAGCAGCCTCGGGGCCCCGCTGATCCCGGCCATCGCCGACGAGCACAACGTGACGCTCACCGACGCGCAGTGGGCTTTGACCGCCACCTTGCTCACCGCAGCGGTCGCGACACCGATCATCGGGAGGCTCGGAGCCGGACAGATGCGTCGGCCGACGATCATCACCGGTCTCGTCATCGTCACCCTGGGTTCGATGCTGGCCGCACTTCCCTGGGGTTTTGCCCCGCTGTTGATCGGCCGGGCGATGCAGGGCGTCGGACTCGCGCTGGTCCCCCTTGCGATGGCCGTTGCTCGCGACGTCATCCGACCACCGAGAATCTCGGGCGTCATCGCGATGTTGTCGGTGACAGCTGTCGCCGGTACCGGCCTCGGGTACCCGCTGACGGCCGTGGTCGCCCAGACCTGGGGCCTGGCTGCCGCTTACTGGATGGGCGCCGTGCTCAGCGCCTGCACCCTGCTGATGGCGCTGAGTTTTGTTCCGCGTGCGCAGTCGGTGATCCGCGCACCTGTGGACTGGGCAGGCGCGGTGATGTTGTCCGCCGGTACGGGGTCCACGCTTCTGGCGGTCAGCAGGGGTGAGACATGGGGCTGGACGTCGCTTCGCACCGTTGTCCTTGCGCTGGTGGGACTTACGTTCCTCATCGTGTGGGGGCGATGGAGTCTGCGACGTGATCACCCGCTGGTCGATCTCCGCCTGGCCACCCGCTCGGGAATCGCTGCACCGAATCTGGTGGCCTTCGGCGGTGGCATCGGTATGTACACGTTGCTGACGTTGACCATCGTGCTGGTCCAGAGTTCGGATCCTGGCTGGGGGCTTGACCATTCGGTCACCGTCGCCGGCCTGATGCTGGTGCCCTACTCGCTGACGAGTGTTGTCGGCAGCAGACTCGCGCTGGCGGCCGGCGCCAAGTACGGCCCCGACGTCCTGCTGCCTCTGGGCTCGGTTGTGTTCATGGGTTCCACTCTCGGTCTGGCCTTCGTGCACAGCAATGTGTATTGGGCTCTGGGCTGGATGGCCGTCGGTGGACTGGGCAGCGGCTTCACGTTCTCGTCGCTGGCCGTGCTCATCGTCCCGCACGTTCCGCAGGAGGAAACCGGTAGTGCGATGGCGTTCAACATGGTTCTGCGCTATCTCGGCTTCTCGGTGGGCAGCGCGGTCAGCGTGACGCTGATGGCCGTATACGGCGGCGGGCAACAGGGGTTCGTCTGGACGCTCGTGACCATGGCGGCCGTGTTCGCCGTTGTCGCGGTAGGTGCGTGGTTGCTGACCACTCGGCAGAGACCACCCGCTGTTCCGGCATGAATCGGTAGACGCCACAAAAGAAAAGGCCAGGAACTCTTGGTTCCCGGCCTGATCTCACTCTGTGGGCGAAGGGGGACTTGAACCCCCACGTCCCGAAGGACACTGGCACCTGAAGCCAGCGCGTCTGCCATTCCGCCACTCGCCCGTGGCTGCTCGTCGGTCTTCAAACGAACTGGAAAACGGTAACATGGGCCGGCCCTGCGTCAGAAATCGGCAGCTCTGGACGGCGAGGGTGACGGGTCGAACACGCGGCGCGTCAGAGGCGCGTGCGATCAGATGAGTTGTACGTCACTTCCCGCACAGCTTTCGGTTGGGCCCATTCGGGCCGATCAGCCCACGTATTCGGCCGAAACGGACACCAGGCGTCTACTGGGACATCTGTGGCGGACGGTGCAGAAGTTCCGCCTGGAGTGTCCAACGCGGGGTGTGAGTCGCTATCATCAAACAGCACGATTGGCACGCCGACACGCTGAGAACTCGAAGGGAGGTCGTCGGTAGTGGGGATTCTGCAAAGAATCGAACGCAAACTCGAAGGTGCGGTAGATGACGGCTTCGCCCGGGTCTTCGGCGGCAAGGTCGCCCCGCAAGAGGTCGAGAACGCTCTGCAACGCGAAGCCGAAGACAACTTGGAAGACCTCGGCGACGGCGGCAAGCTCGCCCCGAACGCCTACAACCTGGTGGTCAGCTCCACCGACCACCGCGAGATGGTTGCCGAGTACGAGCTCAACCGGAAGACCTTCTCCAAGCATCTCGAGAATTTCATCCGTGACAACGGATGGCAGACATACGGTGACGTGGTGGTCGAGTTCTCCCACTCACCCACCCTGCACACCGGTCAGTTCCGGGCTCGGGGCACGGTCAATCCGGACGTCCGGCCGATGCCTGTGCAACAAGCAGGCCATCGTCCTCCAGATCAATCAGGGCCGCCGTTGCCCCATCCGCCGCCCGCGGCGCCAAACCGAAACCCACAAGTAGGAGCCACTCCCATGACGCAGAACTCCGGATACGACCCCCGCGGAGGTTACGAACAGGCTCCTACCCACCGCAGGCGGCCTACAGTCAGCAGCCCTACGAACAGGGCCAGGACAACTCCGGCGACGGCGCTCAGGCGTACAGCCAGCAGGGTGGCTACGACCAGCAGGGCTACAACCAGGCCGGCTACGACCAGCAGGGTTACGACCAGCGTGGCTATGACCAACGCGGTTACGACCAGCACGGTGGCTACGACCAGGCCGGGTACGACCAGGGCGCCTACCAGCAGGGCGGCCACGACCAGCAGGGTTACAACCAGGGTGGGTACGCCCAGCCGCCGGCCAACCAGGAGCAGGGCTACGACCCGCGCAACTACCAGCAGGGTTACGACCAGGGCGGCTACCAGCAGCCCGGATACGACCAGCAGGGTTACGACCAGGGCGGCTACCAGCAGCCCGGGTACAGCCAGAACGAGTACGACCAGCAGGGTGCATACAACCAGCAGGCCGGCTACGCGCAGGGATACCCGCAACAGGGCGGGTACGACCAGCAAGGTGGCTACGACCAGCAGCCCGGGTACGCCCAGGCTCCCGGCTACGGCGCTCCCGCCGCGTACGCACCAACGGCGATCACGCTGCTGCTCGAAGACGGCAGCAACCGCACATTCCAACTGCGCAACGGCTCGAATGTCATCGGCCGCGGCCAGGACGCCCAGTTCCGTCTGCCCGACACCGGTGTTTCCCGTCGCCACGTCGAGATCCGCTGGGACGGCTCGAGCGCCCTCCTCAACGACCTCAACTCCACAAACGGCACCACGGTCAACGATGTCCAGGTCAGCAGCTGGGAACTCGCAGACGGTGACCGGATCCGCGTGGGGCATTCGGACATCACCGTCCGTTTCCAGTGACGCCCGCACAAACCGTCACTACCCAGTAGCGCGCTCCCTCGATCCGCGTGGCTCACAGCTGCTCGATGCACAAGTGAGACATCCGAATGCGTGATGGAGCGACACTGGGCCATAAGATGCACTGGACGTTGATGGCTGGCCCAGGAGGTGGAAAAGCGTGCAGGGCATAGTGCTGCAACTGACGCGTGTCGGCTTCTTGCTGCTGCTGTGGCTCCTGGTGTGGGCAGTACTGCGGGTCATCCGCACCGATGTGTACGCCGCCACCGGCCAACGACCCATGACGCGCTACGAACGCCGCAACCGCGGCGGGTCCCCCGCCAAGGTGAAAGGCGGGGCCAGATATCTCGTGGTCACCCATGGGGCCCTGGCCAACACGAGGATCACGCTCGGCACCCAACCGGTGTTGCTCGGCCGCGCCGACGACTCGACCCTGGTTCTCACCGACGAGTACGCCTCCGAGCGCCACGCCCGGCTGATCCGCCGGGGAGATGACTGGTATGTCGAAGACTCGGCTCCACCAACGGCACCTACCTCGACCGTGCGAAGGTCACCACCGCTGTGCGCGTGCCGCTCGCAACTCCGGTCAGGGTCGGCAAAACCGTGATTGAGTTGCGCCCGTGACCCTGGTGTTGCGCTATATCGCGCGTAGCGACCGCGGCTTGGTCCGTGCGAACAACGAAGACTCCGTGTACGCCGGTGCCCGATTGCTGGCCCTTGCCGACGGCATGGGCGGCCACGCAGCCGGTGAGGTGGCCAGCCAGCTGGTCATCCAGGCACTACGTCCCCTCGACGACGACGAGCCCGGCGGCGACCTCCTGGCGAAACTCGAAGAGGCCACCCGCCATGGCAACGAGGCGATCGCCGACCAGGTTGCCGAGGCCCCCGAACTCGACGGCATGGGCACCACCCTCACCGCCATCCTCTTCGCGGGCTCGCGCCTGGGTCTGTGCCACATCGGCGACTCGCGCGGCTATCTGCTGCGCGACGGCCAACTCACCCAGATCACCCGCGACGACACGTTTGTTCAGACCCTTGTCGAAGAAGGCCGGATCACGGCCGAAGAAGCACACACACATCCGCAACGGTCGTTGATCATGCGTGCGCTCACCGGCACCGAGGTCGAGCCCACGCTGACGGTGCGCGAAGCCCGCGCCGGCGACCGCTATCTCCTGTGCAGCGACGGGCTGTCCGATGTGGTCAGCGAAGAGACCATCGCCGACACCATGACGTCGGTGGAGAACTACCGCGACTGCGCCGACCGGCTCATCGAGCTGGCCCTGCGTGGCGGTGGGCCCGACAACGTCACCGTCGTGGTCGCCGACGTCGTCGATGTGGATTACGGCGACAGCCAGCCGATCGTCGGCGGAGCGGCCGGAGGCGACGACCAGGAGTACGTCCCCGATCCGCGTACCTCGGCCGGTCGTGCGGCCGCGCTGCGTCCGCCTGCCCAGTCGCCCCGGCGGCCGACCATCGGAACCCCCGAACCCGAACCGCCGCAAGCACACCCGCGGCGTAAATGGATCCTCGGCGGTATTGCCCTTGCCGTGATCGCCGTCCTCATCGCCGGTGTCTTCGTGGGCCGGGCGATCGTCCGGTCGAACTACTACGTCAGCGCCGACAACGGCGAGGTGGTGCTCTACCGCGGATTGCAGGGGTCATTCCTGGGCTTGAGCCTGCACGAGCTGAGCAAGATCACCTGCACCGGAGCCATGGACACCGACAGGCCGACGGTCACCATCGCCGACTACAACAATCGTCCCGAGAACTGCGTACCCCTGAAGGTGTCCGACCTCACCGGCACGGCGCCCGCCTCGCTCGAAGGCCGCGACCCCGTGCCTCTCGACGATGCCGAGGAACAGGTCCGAAACCTGATGGACAACCTCGTGCCGTTGTGTCCCGAAGAGGAGTCCGCCTCGGCCGAGGGCGTCACCCCGGGCCCGGCCCAGCCCCCCGCTCCGGGTACCGAGAGTCCTGTACCGCCGCCGGCCACACCGGGACAGCCCGCGCCGGTGCTCCCGCAGTCGGGCAGTGCCAGCACGCAGCCTCCGCTGACGTCCACCACCACGCCGCCCGTCACGGCCCCGGAAAACTGTCGGGGGCGCTGATGTCACAGGCCGCCGTCACACAGACACCGGCTTCCGGGCCGATCCGCAACTACACAGGCCGCAACTCCGAACTGGTGTTGCTCGGCCTGTCGACGATCATCGTCTTCACCGCGCTCATCCTGGTCGAGGCTGCGCAGTCGCAGAGCATCACCTGGGAACTGGCCAAGTACATGGCCGCCTACGTCCTGCTCTACGGCTTCGCCCACCTCGTCGTACGGCGATTCGCGCCCTACGCCGATCCGCTGATCCTGCCGCTGGTGGCCACCATCAACGGTCTCGGGCTCGTCCTGATCCATCGCCTCGACCTCGGAACCGGTCAGAACGGTGAGACCGCCAACCCCATCGACCGCACCAACGACGCCGATCAGCAGGTTCTGTGGGCCGTCCTCGGCATCATCGCGTTCGCGGCCATCCTGATCCTGATCCGCGACCACCGGACGCTGTCGCGGTACAGCTACCTGCTGGGCCTGAGCGGTCTGATCTTCCTGGCCATCCCGGCGATCCTGCCGTCGTCGATGTCGGAGATCAACGGTTCCAAGATCTGGATTCGCACCCCGCTGTTCAACATCCAGCCAGGCGAGTTCTCGAAGATCCTGATCATCATCTTCACCGCGTCGTTGCTGGTGTCCAAGCGTGATCTGTTCACCACCGCGGGTAAGCATTTCCTCGGTATGGACCTGCCCCGCGCTCGCGACCTCGGCCCGCTGCTCGCCGCGTGGATCATCTCCATCGGCGTCCTGGCGTTCGAGGCCGACCTCGGCACCTCTCTCCTGATCTTCTCGACCATGCTGGTGATGCTGTACGTGGCGACCGAGCGGGTGAGCTGGCTGATCATCGGCGTCAGCCTGTTCGCCCTGGGCGCACTGGTCGCCTACCAGCTGTTCTCACATCTGCAGGTGCGTGTCGCGGTGTGGCAGGACCCGTTCAGCGACTTCTACGGCCAGGGCTACCAGGTCGGCCAGAGCCTGTTCGGCCTGGCCACCGGCGGTCTGTTCGGCACCGGTCTGGGTTCGGGCCGGCCCAACATCGTGCCGTTTGCCAACACCGACTTCATCATCGCGACCATCGGCGAAGAGCTCGGCCTGGTGGGACTCGCGGCGATCCTGCTGCTCTATCTGGTGTTGATCGTCCGCGGTCTGCGCACCGGCATCGCCGTTCGTGACAGCTTCGGCAAGCTCCTCGCCACCGGGTTGTCGTTCACGATCGCGGTGCAGATCTTCGTGGTGGTCGGCGGCGTGACCAAGCTGATCCCGCTGACCGGCCTGACCACACCGTTCATGTCCTACGGCGGCTCATCGCTGCTGGCGAACTACATCCTGGTCGCGTTGCTCATCCGCGTGTCCAACGCCGCACGTGAGCCCGATCCGACCAAGAAGAAGTCGACGCCCATCGCCGAGGCGCCCACCGAGATGGTCAAGCGCTCATGAACATTCCCATCCGCCGCGTGGTCATCGCGGTCATGGTGATCATCCTCGTGCTGCTCGCCAACGCCACCTACGTGCAGGTGTTCAAGGCCGACAACCTGCGGGCCGACCCACGCAATCAGCGGGTGCTCCTCGACGAGTACTCGCGTCAGCGCGGCCAGATCACCGCCGGCCAGGACGTGATCGCGCAGTCGGTGCCCACCGATGACCGGCTCAAGTACCTGCGCACCTATCCGGGACCGTGGGCGCCCGCCTTCGCACCGGTCACCGGTTACTACTCGTTCCAGTACGCGAGTTCGGGACTCGAGCAGGCCGAGGATTCCATCCTCAACGGCAACGACGACCGGCTGTTCGGACAGCGTTTCGCCGACATGTTCTCCGGTCGTGATCCACGCGGGGGCAACGTGATCACCACCATCGACCCGCGGGCGCAGCAGATCGCCTTCGACGAGATGAACAAGGGCTGCAACGGCGGCTGCCGCGGAGCCGTGGTGGCGCTCGCACCGAACACCGGCGCGATCCTGGCGATGGTGTCCACACCGAGTTACGACCCCAACCTGCTGGCCAGCCACGACACCACCGTCCGTGAAGACGCCTGGGCCGCGTGGAATCCCACCGAGGATTCGACCGGGTTCCAGCCGATGCTCAACCGGGCCCTGAACGAGACCTACCCACCTGGTTCGACGTTCAAGGTGATCACCGCTGCCGCTGCGCTCGAGCAGGGCATCGGCCAAGACGAACGCCTTACGGCGGCAAGCAGTTACACGCTGCCGCAGACCGAGACCGGACTGACCAACTACGGCGGTCAGAGCTGCCCAGACTCCAGCGGTGGCCAGGTGACGATGCATCAGGCCCTCGAATACTCGTGCAACACAGCGTTTGTGCAACTGTCCACCGAGAAACTGCAGAACCCGATCGAAGCGGTCAAGAACCAGGCCAACGCTTTCGGTGTCGACACCGAACTACCCGACACCCCGCTGCCCGTCTCCGAATCGTCGGTCGGCCCGATCCCTGACCTCGCCGCTCTCGGCCAGAGCTCCATCGGCCAACGTGATGTGCGGTTCACCCCACTACAGAACGCGATGATCGCCGCGACCATCGCCAACGGTGGGGTTCGCATGCAGCCGTACCTCGTGGACAAGTTGCAGGGTCCGGACCTCAAGACCCTGAACACCACCCGGCCCAACTCGCTCAACGAGCCGATCAGCGCTCAGACCGCTGCGACCCTGACCGAGATGATGATCGACTCCGAACGCAACACCCGCGGATCCGGCGGGCCGGTGTCGATCGCATCGAAGACCGGCACCGCCGAGCACTCCAACACCCAAGGCACCGATGAGACCCCCTACGCCTGGTACATCGCGTTCGGTCCCTCGAGCAATGCCAAGGTGGCGGTGGCGGTGATCGTCGAGAACGGCGACGGCGGACTACAGGCAACGGGCGGCTCGTCAGCCGCCCCTATCGGGCGTGCCGTGATCAACGCGCTCGCAGGTGAGAGGTGACCGGGTGAGTTTGCAGGGTGGCACGACCATCGCAGGCCGGTATCGGCTGATGCGGTTGATCGCGACCGGAGGCATGGGCCAGGTGTGGGAAACCATGGACACCAGGCTCGATCGGCGCGTGGCCGTCAAGGTCCTCAAGGCCGAATTCTCCGACGACCCCGAGTTCCTCGAGCGGTTCCGCACCGAGGCCCGGACCACCGCGCAGCTGAACCACCCCGGGATCGCCAACGTCTTCGACTACGGCGAGGCGCAGGATCCGGGTGCGGGTTCGGTGGCCTATCTGGTGATGGAACTGGTCAACGGGGAGCCGCTCAACGCGGTGCTGTCGCGCGTCGGTCGGCTGTCATTGAACAATTCCCTCGACATGCTCGAGCAGACCGGCCGGGCGCTCAAGGCCGCCCACGACGCCGGTCTGGTGCACCGCGACGTCAAGCCCGGCAACATCCTCATCACTCCCACCGGCCGGGTGAAGATCACCGACTTCGGTATCGCCAAGGCAGTGGATGCGGCGCCGGTCACCCAAACCGGAATGGTCATGGGCACAGCGCAATACATCTCGCCCGAGCAGGCGCTCGGCGAAGACGCGACCGCGGCGTCCGATGTGTACTCACTCGGCATCGTCGGTTACGAGGCGATCGCAGGCCGCCGTCCGTTCCTGGGTGACGGCGCCATCACCGTGGCGATGAAGCACATCCGCGAAGAGGCACCACCGCTTCCGACCGACCTCCCGGTCAACGTCCGGGAACTGATCGAGATCACCATCGCGAAGGACCCCAAGCAGCGGTACGCCGATGGCGGGGAGTTCGCCGATGCGGTGGCTGCCGTGCGCGCCGGCCGCCGGGCGCCGTTGCCGGGTACC